>NZ_JARWAM010000004.1:0-347287 GCF_031451695.1 Franzmannia qiaohouensis | reverse complement strand
TCTTTCCGAGATGCCGTGTGGTGCCCCATGCACCCAAGATGGCGTTGCAAACTCATCTTGGCACAAGGGGGGACGGGTCCATCCCATTTCCCACACTGGGAGTGGCGTCAAGGCTAATGTAGGAGCGGCTTTAGCCGCGATGGGGTGGGTTTAACCAGCAGCGCTGCGCGCTGCCATCGTGACTGACGTTGCTCCTACGAGACGTTGAGCTCGCGGGTCTCGCGGGCGCTGGCGCCGGTGTCGTCGTGCCACTCGAAGGTCGCCTCGCTGCTGGCCTGCGGCGCCAGGTGGAAGCGCAGGTAGGGGTTGGCCGACACCGACTGGTGCAGCTCCGCCTCGAAGGCGGTGTCGCCATCCACGCTGACCGTGAAACGCTCGATGATGTGGCGCGGCAGGGTCTCGCCGTCGTCGCCCTCGCGCAGGCCTGTCTCCATGGGGTGGGTGATCAGGGTGCGGATCTCCCCGGGCCGGCCGGCGCTGAAGCTGTCGGGCACGCTGACCCGCGGGTTGCTGAGCGACTCCTGGACATCGTCGCCGCGCATCAGGCAGCCGCTGACGGTAATCCGCACCTCGCGGGAGGTGGCCCACACCCTGCCTTCGGCGCTGCGCGCCACGGCAACCACCTGCTGGGTTTCGTTGAGGCGCACCCGGGTCGACACTTCCGGCTTGCCGGCCATGGGAGTGAGGTGGAATACCGCTATCTCGGGGTTGGGGTTGCCGCTGGCAAACAGGTGGATACTCTCGACGTAGTCGTCGTCGAGGTCGGCCTCGACGCCCACGGTCAAGGCCACCGCCGAGCCGTCCTCGGAGACATGGGGCAGGTCCAGACTCAGGCCGCTGCTCTCCGGAGTGGCGTCGCCGATCACCTGCTGCGCCGCGTCGAGCCGCTGCCAGGCATCACTGGCAAGGGCCGTCGGCGACAACAGCAGTCCCGGGGCCGCGCCGATCAGGCCCAGGCCGAGTAGTCCGCCAGCGCCGGAGCGTAGCAGGCGGCGTCGAGACAGCGTCAACTGGCGTGCAGGATGGGGCATCGAGGTCTCCTGGTTGAAAACGGGAAGGGCACCATCATACCTTGGACAGTGCCAGCGGGCCGCGGATTCCCAGCCCGGCCCCGGCGAGGATACCGCCAAGTGCCACGAAGCTGGTCAGCGCCAGGGTCGAGAAGCCTGAAAGCCCCTGGCCGATGGAGCAGCCCAGCGCCAGTACCCCGCCGATGCCCATCAGTGTCCCACCGCCCATGCTGCGCAGGATGCGAGTGTGGTCGGGAAAGCCCTGCCAGGCAAACCCGCGGGTTGCCAGCGAGGTGAGCAGCGAGCCGGCCAGGACGCCGCCTACCACCGTGACGCCGAAGCCGAGTCGCGTACCGGTGGAGAGCATCAGGTACTGTAGGCTCTCGCCGATCGGCGCGATGAAGGTCAGGCTGGCCAGTCGCACCGGCTCGAAATCGTCGAAGCCGAGCACGCCGGTGGCATACCAGCCGCCGGGAATCAGCGCACCGATCACCAGCCCGCCCAGCCAGTCGCGGGGCGAAGCGCGAAACGCCGCGCTGGACAGTGCCCAGGCCAGCAGTGCCCCGCCCAGCAGCAGGCTGGGCAGCCAGCGGGCCACGCCGGCGCCCAGGCCGCCCTGCATCAGCCAGCCGGGCAGGTCGCGGGCCGGCAGCGCCAGCGTCGTCATCCCCTCGAGCCATACCCGTAGCGGTGCGAGTACCCCGGACAGCGTCATGTAAGCTGCGATGCCCAGGCATACCAGCACCACGAAGCTGCGTAGGTTGCCGCTACCCAGCAGCACCAGCGAGCGTGCGCCGCAGCCGTTGGCCATCACCATGCCGTAGCCGAACAGCATGCCGCCCAGCGGCACCAGTAGCCACGACAGGCTGGCGCTGCGATACAGCGCATCGTTCAACGACAGCAGGGTCACGCCGGCCAGCAGCTGGCTGCCGAGCAGGGCGACCGCCATGGCCACGGCGAAGGCGCGCAGCTTGCGAGCGTCGCGCTGGGCGGGCTCCACTGCCCAGGCATTGGCCAGTCCGCGCATCAGGCAGAAGCCGCTGAGCCTGCCGGCGGCACCGAACAGCAGGCCGAGCAGCAGGCCCGACCAGGCCACCATGGCGGTGTGGGTCATTGCGTGTCTCCATGACAATCGAAAAGGCCACCCGAAGGTGGCCTCATTCTAGCCCGATTCATGCTGCAGTTCAGGCCTCGGTGCCCCAGGTGTCCTGGCAGATGGCGTTGTACCAGCCGACGGCATACTCGGCCTCCATCTGGCGGATCTCCGGGCTGGCGTCGCTGGGACTGAGCCCGCCGGAACCCTCGACCTCGGCGATGGCACCGTCCATGACGCGATAGACACCGGCCACCGAGATGCCGTACTCGGGGCCGATCAGGCTGTAGCAGGTGTTGCTCCAGTACGGCTCCGGCGCGCTGTCGCCGCGCAGCGCGGCAACGATCGCGGCCGCCGCCACCTTGGCCTGGGCATTGGCACAGAAGCCCGACTTGGGCATCGGTGCTGCCACCGTGGCATCGCCGACCACGTAGATATCGGCGACCTGCTGTGATTCGAAGGACTCCGGCTTGACCGGCACCCAGCCGCTGTCGTCGGTGACGCCGGCGCGCTCGGCGATCCAGCCGGCCTTCTGCGGCGGCACCACGTTGAGCACGTCGGCACGGTGCACGGTGCCGAACTCGGTCTCGACCTCGCGGTTTTCGGCGTCGACGCGCGTCACGCGGCCGTCGCCGGAGAGGCCGACCCACTCGATGCTGTCACCATAGAGCTGCTCCCAGCCGCTGGTGAACAGCCCCTGCTTGGAGAAGTTGTCCTTGGCGTCGAGGATCAGCACCTTGGAGCTGGGCTTATGCTGTGCCAGGTAGTGCGCCACCATGCTGGCGCGCTCGTAGGGGCCGGGCGGGCAGCGGAAGGGGTTCTCGGGGGCCACCAGCACGAAGGTGCCCCCGTCGTCCATGCCTTCGATCTGGCGCTTGAGCAGTTCGGTCTGGGGGCCGGCTTTCCAGGCGTGGGGAGCCAGCTCGGCGGCAGCTTCGTCGTAGCCCTCCAGCGCATTCCAGCGGATGTCGATACCTGGCGACAGCACCAGCTTGTCGTAGTGCAGGGTATCGCCGTTGGCCAGGCTCACGCTGTGGCCGTCGGGGTCGATGTCCTGGGCCATGGTGTGCACCACCTCGACGCCGTAGCGGTCGCGCAGCTCGTCGTAGCCGTGGGCGATCTTGCTCATCTCGCGCAGGCCGCCGAGGAACAGGTTGCTGAATGGGCAGGTGTAGAAGGTCTGCGCCGGCTCGACCAGGGTCACGCTGAGGTTGGGGTTGGCACGCTTGAGATACTTGGCCGCGGTGGCGCCGCCAAAGCCGCCGCCGATGACGACCACCCGGCCGTCGCTGCCAGTGGCAAACGCCGGGGCGAAACCGCCGATCAGCGGCAGGCTGGAAGCGGCCCCGAGACCCTTGAGCACCTGGCGGCGAGAGACGCCCAGGCGGGATTGAAACGGCTTGCTGTTGTCGCTCATGGGTGCCTCACTCCTGTTCCACGTTGGCGAAGTGCTCGGCCAGACTGGCCAGCTCGTCGTCGCTGAAGCCCTTGGCGATACGATTCATGATGGTGGTATCGGCCACCTCATCGCGCTTGAAGGCCAGCAGGCGCTCTTCCAGGTAGTCGGCGTCGCGGCCGGCCAGCGGCGGCACGCTGCCGGCGCGTGCACCGTCGGTACCGTGGCAGTTGGCGCAGCCGCCGGCCATGACCTCCAGTTGCAGGTCGTAGTCGTCGGCCAGTGCCTGCTGGGTGGCACCGAGCAGCAGGCTGGCAGCGACTGCCGCCGTCGCCGCACGTGGTAGGCGTACGTTCATCGTCGGATCCCTCACAAGACGTCGTTATCGTTATCCCCTCGGATGAAAGAGGGCTGTCGCATTAATAGCATAGCGCCAGGTGCCGGTGTGGGGCCAAGCGCTATGGGTAATGATTATATGAATTTTCATTGTTATAGCCATTAGCGAGCCTCGGGGCGCCGCGTTGAATGCTCACCACCTGCACATTGGCGAGCGCTGAACTATAGTGAAGGTGTAGGAGAAAAGGCATCTAGCCTTGTGTTGGCCATCCGCGATCGAGGCCACGACAGGCCCGAGTCCGGTGTGCCGTATTACTGCTTGCGGGATAAGGGGTAACGCCATGAATGCTGCTGAAACGAACAAACACAAGCAGTCAGATGCCACGGTCAAGATCACCATCAACCCGGTGGATATGGACCGGCCGCGCGCCTGGCTGGTGGCAGGTTTCAAGGATTTCCGCGAGGCCACGGCGGTCAGCCTGGCCTATGGGATGTTCTGGGTGGGGCTGAGCATCGCGGTCACCGCCGGTGCCTTCACGCTGGGGTACTGGCACTGGCTGCTGCCGCTGGTGGCCGGCTTCATGTTTCTCGGGCCGCTGGTCGCAGTAGGTTCCTACGGCATCAGTCGGCGCCTCGAGGAGGGCCGCACGCCGACCCTGGGCGACGCCTTCGGTGCCTGGCGGCCCCACGCCGGGCAGCTGGCGATGATGGGCGTGATGATGATGATCTTCTTCCTTGCCTGGATTCGCCTGGCAACGCTGCTGTTCGCGCTGTTCTTCGGCTTCGAGACGCCTAGCCCCGATACCCTCTACACGGCGCTGATCACTACCCCGGAAGGCTTCGGCATGCTGGCGGTGGGTACCGTGGCCGGTGGCATCCTGGCCTTTGGCGCCTTCGCCATCAGCGTGGTGGCGATTCCCACCCTGATGGATCATGACCTGACCTTCATGGAGGGCATTGAAGCCAGCGTGCGCTCGGTGGCGCGGAATTTCCGGCCGATGCTGCTGTGGGCGGCGATGCTGACCGGCTGCGTGCTGATCGGCGTGATGACCTTCTATATTGGCCTGGCGCTGATCCTGCCGGTGCTCGGTCATGCCAGCTGGCACGCCTACGAAGATCTGGTGCGCGTCGAGGCACTGCCCAAGAGCTGATGACGTGGCAGAGTGACTACCGATACGACTATGCTGGGGGCGACTATCGCCCCCAGTGTCGTTTTGTAGTGGACGGCAACACTCGATACAAGGATGACCGCATGGCTGAATCGCCGCCGCGTCTCGCGGGCCTCTACCGCTACCCGATCAAATCCACCGCCGGCGAGGCACTCAGCGCTGCCTGGGCCGGCGAAGAGGGGCTGGATGGGGATCGCCGCTATATGGTGGCGCGGCCCGACGGTGTCTTCGTCACCGCGCGCAGCCACCCCCAGCTGCAGCGCATCTCGACCACGCTGTTCGACGGCGGCATCGTGCTGCACCATGCAGCGCTGGAGGACCTGACCCTACATCACGTCAACCACATCGGCGAGCCGCTCCCCACCCAGGTATGGGGCGACCGTTTCTCTGGCCTGACCACCACTGCCGAGGCAGATGCATGGATGAGCGAGGCGCTGGGCGAGCCGGTGCGGTTGCTCTGGCTCGGCGATCGCTCACCGCGCTATCGGCAGGCGCTGGGCAAGCGGGTCAGCTTTGCCGACGGCTATCCACTGCTGCTGATCGGCCAGGCCTCGCTGGATGATCTCAATACGCGCTTCACGACGCCGCATGGCATGGCGCAGTTTCGGCCCAATCTGGTGGTGACCGGCAGCCTGCCCTATGCCGAAGACGACTGGCATCTGCTGCGTATCGGCGAGGTCGAGCTGCTGGTCGACAAGCCCTGCTCACGCTGTGCGATGGTCAGCGTCGACCCGGGCAGCGGTGAGTTTCTGCCTCGGCGCGAGCCGCTGCGCACCCTGGCCGAATATCGCCGTGGGGCGGATGGCCTGATCTATTTCGGTCAGAACTTGATCGTTGCCCGCGGCGGCACCCTGGAGGTGGGCGCCGAGGTGGAGGTAGTGTCATGACGCATACGCTGTTAGGCCCGGCCGTCGCCGTGCTGCTGCTGGCGGCGCCACTCGCCGCGGTGGCCGAGGAGGAGCCGCCGCCGACGCGGGGGAGCCACCCCATCGACCACCAGACCGACAGCTGCATGGAGGAGGGCGAATGGCGCACGCCAGCGATGCTTGCCTGTGCCGCAGACGCCTATGACGACTGGCAGGCCGAGGTGGAGCGCCTGGTGTCGCGCCTCTCGGGGCGGCTCGGCAGCGAGGCGCGCGAGGCGTTGGCGTTAGCTCAGCAGCAGTGGGAGCTGAGTCGGGATGCCGACTTTGCCTTCGTTGCGGCCTACTATGCTGACCTGCAGTACGCCGAGGAGGGCTATGTCGACGACGAGACGCGTGCCGCGGCTGGCGATACGCCTTGGCCGCTGGCCGAGCAGCTGCGCCGCAACGCCGTGCTCGAGGACCGTGCCCACCAGCTGCAGCGCTACCTGGATGGCTTGGAGGAGTTGCCCGGGCGGGCGCGGCTGCCACGCTAGGCGGTATCAGTCGAGAATATCGAGCACGGTGCCGATGATATCGTCCATGGTCAGCAGGCCCACCAGCTGATTGTCGCGCAGCACCAGCACGCGCTTGATTTGATTGCTGGTCATCAGTGCCGCGACATGCTTGACGTCGAGGTTCTCGCCCACCGAGATCACCGGCTTGGCGCAGACGTCATAGACGTTGACCAGGTCGATATCGCCGCTCTCGGCGACGATGGTCTTGAGGATGTTGGTGTAGGTGATCAGGCCCCAGGCGTCGTGGGGAGTCTGCTGCTCGACTACCAGCGACTTGAGTGAATGGCGCTTCATCAGCGCCAACGCCTCGCGCAGGGTGGCAAAGGCCGAGACCTTCACCACATCGCGCACCATGATGTCCTTGACCAGCATAGACATGCCTTCCTGTAGCGCCACCGAGTGGCGGGTGAGTGAATGGCTAGAGCGTATCGCGCAGATGCCGCTCGAAACGCTCCAGCTGCGAGACGTCGAGGCCGCCGAGGTGCTCGATGGGCAGCGTGAAGACCACCCCCCGGGAGCTCTCGCCGTCGGGGTTGAGCACCTTCTGCAGCGCCTTGAGCACGCTCAGCGACAGGCCTTTCTCGAGCACCATCAGCAGCACCGTCTGGCTGCCCTCGAAGGTCAGGCCGAAGAAGGTCTTCTTGGGCTCGCCGCTAAGCCCGCGGCCTGAGAGCAGTGTGACCCCGCCGCCGCCGCTGCGGTCTGCCTCATCGAGACACTCCTGCTCCAACTCTTCGGGCACGATGGCCACCAGCGCGGAAAATTTCATGAGGCTGTTTTCCTTCGGTCAGATATCTTTTCCATCACCGCCCCGTAAATCATGACGGTCAATACGGGAAAAATCGAGGTAAAGACCAATAGTCCAAAACCGTCCAGCAGCATGCTGCGTCCTTCGACATGAGTTGCGAGGCCGATACCCAAGGCAGTGACAAGTGGTACGGTTACTGCCGATGCCGACACCCCTCCTAGGTCGAAGGCCAGCGCGGTGATATAGCGTGGCGCCAGTAATGCCATGCCGATGACGCAGCAGTACCCTAGGGTGACGTAAAGGTGTAACGAGTCACCGGAAATGATCCTGTGCGTGCCTACGGTGATACCGATCGCCACGCCCAGTGCCACCAGCAGTCGAATCGCGCGGCCGTCGATCTTGCCGGCGGCGGCCTCCTCGGCCTGCCGGCCCACGGCGATCAGCGCCGGCTCGGCCATGGTGGTAGCGAAGCCGATAGCGAAGGCGAACAGGTAGATCCATAGCCAGTTGTCGAACTGAATCAGCTGCTCGGCCATGCTGCCACCGATCGGGAAAAGTCCGAGCTTGAGCCCGACCACGAAGGCGTAGAGCCCGACAATCACCAGCGCGAAGCCCGCGGCGACCCGTAGCCGATTGGAGAGGGCGCGCCGCAGTACCGCATACTGAAAGAACAGGATCACCAGCAGGATCGGCAGTACGTCACGCAGCATGCTGAACAGGTCGAGCACCATGTGCAGTAGCGGATTGGCTGCGTCGAGGGCAGCGTCGCCGTTGATTACCAGCTCGGCATCCCCTGCGGGACTGGCCTGGCCGTAGACGATGATGCCGTACAGCTGCACGGCAATCATCGGTGTTACTACCACCATCGCAACAAGGCCGAAGCCGTCTATCAGCGGGTTGCGGCCGCGGATCGAGGTGGCCAGGCCGATGCCCAACGCAGCAATCAAAGGCACCGTCACGACATTGGTAGTGACGGTACCGGTGTCGTAGGCCAGCCCGACGATCTCCTCCGGGGCGAAGAAGGTCACCATGACCACCGTCAGGTAGCCGATGATCATGTACCAGTGCAGCGGATGGCCAAGGATCAACCTGAGCACGCCCAGTGCCATGACTAGACCCACCGCGGTAGCGACGACCAGGCGCAGGATTAGGGCATCGATGCGCCCGTCGCTGATTTCGGCGGCCTGCTCGGCGACGGCAATCAGCGCCGGCTCAGCGATTACCGCCGAGAAGCCGATGGCGAAGCCGAAGCTGATCAGGATCGGCAGCGAGCCGCGGCGCGCGAACTGGTTGGCGAGGCTCTTGCCGACTGGAAAGATGCCCAGTTCCAGGCCGCGCAGGAACAGCGCCACGCCGAGTGCCACGATCAGCAGGCCAACCGCCATGCTAAGGCCGCCGTCAGGCCATTGGCGCAGCACCAGCGCCTGGAACACCACCACTACCACGATGATCGGCAGCAGATTGTTCACGGCGTGCAAGAAGGCGTGGGCAAAATCCTTCAACTGCTCAGACAAGAGACCTCTCCTGTGGTCTGGGTGTCGTCCAGTATGCCGGTGGGAGTCGGCTACCACGAGATTCTACCCTAGGGAATATGGCAAAATAGTGCGACGGATCAATAAGCAGTGCGAACAGTGCAAAGGAAGGCCTTCACGACACTGATGACGGCAAGGTGCGTCGTCGGGCGTGCGATCATAAAAACGTTTGTATGCAAGAGGCCCCAATGCGCATTCGCCACCGCCTGTCACCCTCCGCCAGCCGGCTGCCAATGGCCGTGCTGTTGTGCGTCCTGCCGTTGACGGCATGGGCCCTGCCTAGCCCGCAGGGCGAGGTGATCCTCACGGTCACGGGCAATATTGCTCATACCAACGTCGGCGACGAGGCTCACTTCGATTTTGCTATGTTGACGTCGCTGCCCGCCAAAGTGATAGAGACCCATACGCCCTGGACCGACGGCCCGAATGTCTTCGAGGGGCCGCTGGCACGCGCCCTGCTGGAAGCGGTGGGCGCCGACAGCGAGTCGGTACGGGTGCGCGCGTTGAACGACTTCGCCGCCGACATACCGGTCGCCAATTTCCACGACTACGACGTGATCCTGGCGCTGACGCGCAACGGTGAGCCGATGCCGATTCGCGACTACGGCCCGATCTTCGTACTCTATCCGTTCGATGACCACCCCGAGCTGCACAACGAGACGATCCGTTTCCGCTCGGTGTGGCAAGTGGTCAATATCCATGCCGATTGAGCGCGGGGCGCCACGCCAGCGCTCAGCGGCGTGAGGACGTTGTAATGCTGCGCTATCCTGGCCGTCTCAAGCTCGGCGCGATTGCCGCGCTGCTGTTCTTCGTTGCCGCCATCGCCGTGGCGGGCCTGGTGCTGTGGCGTCAGGACAGCCTGGCGCAGAGCGTTGGTGGCGATACCGCCTGGGCGGCCTACAAGCTCGATCGTGAGGCGATCCAGATGCGTTCGCAGCTGGCCCGCCCCACCGCGCAGGACGATCTCAGCGACCTGCGCCTGCGCTTCGAGCTGATGTACAGCCGCGTCAACCTGCTGCGCCGCGGTGAGCTCGCCGAGCTGCTCGACACCATTCCGCGAGCCGCGTCGCTGATGGCGTCGATCATCGAACAGGTCGATGCCATCGATACGCAGCTCTACCGCGATGACTTCTCGCTCCAGAACGGCGACCGCGCGGCGCTGGATGCGCGGCTGGCGACCCTCAGCGGCTACAGCGAGGAACTGATCGTGGCGATCAATGCCCACCTCGCCGATACCACCACCCGCGATCGCCAGCAGCTGCAGGCCCTCTACCGGCTGCTGCTGGCGCTGATCGTGGCAATGAGTGCCGCCGCCGCACTGGTGGTGGTGTTCCTGTTCCGCGAGGCGCGCGAGAGCGCCGCGGCGCGGCGCGCCACCGAAGCGCTCAGCGGCGAGCTCGAGATCGCCGCACGGCGTGCCGAGGCGGCCAGCCAGGCCAAGAGCGAGTTCCTGGCCACGGTCAGCCACGAGATTCGCACCCCGCTGAATGGCGTGATCGGCATGAGTGAACTGCTGCGCGAGCGGCCGTTGGATGCCACCTCGCGGCACTATGCGGCAACCATTCACGAGAGCGGCGGGCTGCTGCTGGGGTTGATCAACGACATTCTCGACTTCTCCAGAATCGAGGCCGGCCGCCTCGAGCTGGAGCACACCGACTACGACCTGCGCGAGCTGTTGACGCGGGCGGTGGCGCTGTTCGACCCCCAGGCCAGCGCCAAGTCGCTGACGCTGCGCAGCGAGTGCGACCCGCAGCTGCCGGCGCGCCTCTACGGTGACCCTGGACGCATCAATCAGGTGATCCTCAACCTGCTCTCCAATGCCATCAAGTTTTCCGCCGCCGGCGAGGTGGTGGTGGCCGCCCAGCGCTGTGCGAGTGGGCAGCTCGAGATCAGCGTCAGCGACCAGGGCTGCGGCATCGACGACGCTCAGCGTGAGGCGCTGTTCGAGCCTTTCCGCCAGGGTGACGCCTCCACCGCGCGGCGCTTCGGCGGCAGCGGCCTGGGGCTGGCGATCTGCAAGCAGCTGGCCAGTGCGATGGGCGGTGAGATCGACTTTACCAGCCAGCCGGGGCAGGGCAGTCGTTTCTGGCTGCGCTTGCCGCTGCAGTCGGCGGCGGCAGGCGATGAGGCGCCGTCGGTCAGTCAGCCGGCTGACTCCACGGCGAGCGTCGGGGCATCGCTGCTGCTGGTCGAGGACAACCCGATCAATCAGCAGGTGGCGGTGGCCATGCTCGAGCAGCTGGGCTGCCGGGTCACGCTGGCGGGTAGCGGGCACGAAGCCCTGGCATGCTGTGAGGCGCAGCGCTTCGCACTGATCTTCATGGACGTGCAGATGCCCGACATGGATGGACTGGCAGTGACCCGCGCGCTACGTCAGCGCGATGGCTGGACGCGGCAAGTGCCGATCGTAGCGATGACTGCTGGGGCGCTGGACGGTGACCAGGCGCGCTGCCGCGAGGCCGGCATGGATGGCTACCTGGCCAAGCCGCTGTTCCGCGAGACGCTACTGGCGGCGCTCGAACGCCACCTGCCCGGTGAACCAAGGCGCGCCGCGGCGGTGCCGGCGGGTGACGATGGCGAGGCATCGGCGTGGCTCGACGACGACGCCCTGCATGAGTTGGAGGCGAGTCTGCCGCTGAGGGATCGCCGCTCGCTGCTGGCGCTGTTGCAGTCCAATATGCCGGCGCGGCTCGACGAGCTGGCGGCGGCCCAGGCGAGCGGCGATCTGCCGCACATCGTCCAGCTGGCCCACCTGATCAAGGGCGAGGCCGGCAGCCTGGGGCTGGGGCGGCTGGCAGCGGCGGCGCAGCGCCTCGAGCAGGCTGCTGCGCAGCAGGCGCCGTGCCAGGCCGCGCTGGAGATGCTGCGGCACTGCCTGGCGCCGTCGCTGGCAGCGCTGGAGCGGCGCTGGCCGGCTAGCGAAACCTCATAGCCAGCGCCGCTCGGCGGTGAACGATAGCGTGAACCAGCGCTGCTCGCCGGGGATGCTCAGCCGCGAGGCGATCTCCTCGCGGATCTCGTCGAGCCGAGCCACGCCTGCATCGCGGGCAAACTCAGGCGTGGTCAGCAGGTGGATCTCGATGGTATGCACTCGGCCGCTCTTGGCCACGTGGCTCGAATACTCCAGCAGTCCGTCACGCCGCATGACCGGTGCCATCGCCGCATGCACCTCGGCATCCAGTGCCGGCGGCGCGATCATCATGATTTCGCCCATGGCGCGGCGCACGATACCGATCGGCACCGGCATGAAGCACAGCGTCAATACCGCCAGCAGCGCCGAATCGACGTAGGGTGTCCACGCCGCCAGGGCAGTGTCCTGCATCAGCAGGGCGGCGATGAAGGCCACCAGCAGGGCGCTGGTGATCAGCGCCGCCATCAGCCAGCCCTGGGTGTCGATGCGCACGAACTCCGAACGCGCGCGGCGATTGAGGCGGCGCTCGAAGAAGAACATGCCGTAGCAGGCCGCGCAGACGATGACCGCATAGCCGATCGCCACATCGAAGGCCAGTTCGCGGCCGCCCTCCATCAACCCGCTGACGGCGTTGAGAAAGGCGTAGAAGCATAGCAGCAGCAGGATCGAGCCGTTGAGTGCCGCGACCATCGGTTCGAAGTGCCAGTAGCCGAGCTGGAAGCGCTGGCTGGACTCCTTCATCACTAGCCGCGAGACGAATAGTGCCAGCAGCGACATGGCGGCATCGATGGTCGAGAAGACCCCGTCGAAGAGAATCGAGCGCGACCCCGAGAGTAGCCCGAAGGCCACCCCCAGGCTTGCCACCAGCAGGGTCATGGCGGTGGAGATTTTCAGCGCACGCTGTTCAAGATAAGCGTTCATGGTGTCACCCGTGGATATGAGTCTGGCGACGCGGCATCAAAAAATCCACCGCCCAGACAAGTCATGCCTGGGCGGTGGATGCCGGTATTCACGTATTGGGCGCTGTCGCCGCGGCGCCCATGTGTTGAATATTCTATACCATTTGTGGGTTGCTCACCAGCTGCGGCAGGCGCTGGCGCAGGCTGCGCTCGACCACGTCCTGACCGGGGCGATAGTCGTCCTGGCAGGCGGCCAGGGCGCGGTTGAGGGTCAGCTCGGCGATGCGCGCATGGTCCTGGGGCAGTGAATTGACCGGCAGCGGCAGGAAATCCAGCAGCCGGTCGTCGCCGAAGGTTGCCAGGCGCAGTCGCTGGGGCAGGCTGCCCTGCTCGAGCAGCACGTCGAACACACCATCGAGCAAGGTATACGAGGCGGTGACCAGGGCATCGGGCAGGCCGTGGTCGTCGAGCAGCTGACGCATCAGCCTTGCCCCCTCGCCGCGCTCGTAGCGTGCCGCGCTGTAGGTCACCGCCTGGGCGCGCGCGTCGGCTAGCGCCTGCTGGAAACCGGCGCGCCGTTCGACGCTGATCGACAGCCGTGGCACGGCGTCGAACCAGGCGATGCGACCCACCTCGGGAGCCAGCACCGAGTGGGTTAGGGTATGGGCGGCGGACTGGTTGTTGCTGACCACGCTGACAAAGCGCGCCGGATCCATGGCGCGGTCGACGGCGATGACCGGCAGCCCCGTCTCCATCAGCTCGGCGTAGAAAGGGTCGTCCATGGCCAGGCAGCTGGCGACGATCAGCGCGTCACAGCGCTGCGCACGCAGTGCCCGGGCCAGTTCGCGCTCGCTCTCCGGGTCGTCGTCGGAGCCGACGATCAGCAACTGGTAGCCACGCTCCCGGGCGCCGCGCTCGAGACGCTTGGCAAGCCGCGCATAGCTGGCGTTCTCCAGGTCGGGAATGATCAATCCCAGGGTGCGGCTGGCGCCGCGCCGCAGCGCGGCGGCCTGGGCATCGATGCGGTAATGGTGACGCTCGACAACGGCCATGACCTTGTCGACCGTGTCCTGGCTGATGCGTCGCTCCTTGGCCCGGCCGTTGATCACGTAGCTTGCCGTGGTGCGCGAGACGCCGGCCAGGCGGGCGATTTCGGCTAGGGTCATGACGGGTTTCCTTGGATTGGGCATGCGTCGATTTTCCTTATTCTACGCCACCGATGTGGCCTTAGACCCCCTGCCAAAGTCGTAGCCATCGTGGCTTGATTAAAGCGTGTTCTCGATCCAGCATTGTCATTAATGTGCGGTGACACGATTCAGCTTGTGGCTATAACATGTAGCGCTTCAGATCAGGCGCGTCAAACGTCTCGCCACCCGCGCAATTATCTGCTCCTTGCCCGAGACGGGCGAGGCATCACCAGGAGGCAGCTCATGCTGACACTCGGCCAGGACGACATTCTTCTCGATTGCCAGGCGCGTGACTGGCGTGAGGCACTCGATGCCGCTGCCCAGGCCCTGCAGACGGCGGGGCTGGTGGATGCCGGCTACCGCCAGGGGCTGCACGCCCGCGAGGCGCAGTCGTCGACCTTCCTCGGCAACGCCATTGCCATTCCCCACGGCACCCCGGAGAGCCGTCAGCACGTCAAGCGCACCGGGGTGCGCGTGCTGCAGTTTCCCCGCGGCGTCGAGTGGCACGACGGCAATCGCGTCCATGTGCTGGTCAGCATCGCCGCCCAGAACGACGAGCACCTCGATATCCTGCGCCAGTTGACCCACGTCCTCGACCGCGACGGCGTCGCCGAACGGCTGGCGGCGGCGAGTGACCGCGGCGAGGTCGCCGCGCTGCTCTCCAAGGCGGTGGTCGAGGCACGGATGGACGCCGCAACGCTGTGTCTGGGGTTCCCCGGTCATGATGCGGCGGAGCTGGCGCTGGCCGGCGCTGCGCGGCTGCGCCAGGCGGGCTGCGTGGCCAGCGAGTTCGTCGCGGCGATTGCCGCCGCCAGCCCTCAGCCGCTGGGACAGGGGCTGTGGCTGGCCAGCGCCGAGCGCGGCGTCAGCCAGCCGGCGCTGGCCCTGGCCACGCCGGAAGCCCCGCTGGCCTCGGCTCAGGGGGCGGTAAACGGCGTGTTCTGCCTGGCGGCCCAGGGCGAGGCGCATCGGCCGCTGCTGGAGCGCCTGGTGGCGCTGCTCGATAGCGGCGCCGGCGAAACCCTGGCGGAGCTCGGCGAGGCCGAGGTGCTGGCACGCCTGGCCGGCGAGTCGGCGACGGCGCAGACCGCCAAGGTGCGGGTGCTCAACGCCCACGGTCTGCACGCGCGGCCCGCCAAGCAGCTGGTGCAGGTAGCCCGCGCCCAGCCGCTGGCGATCAAGGTGCGGCTGGCCGAGGGCGGCGCTGCGGCGGTGTCTGCGGCGAGCCTGACCAAGGTCATTGGCCTCGGCGCGCGGCGCGGCCAGATGCTGCAGTTTTCGGCCGAGGGCCAGGGCGCTGAAACGGCGCTGGCGGCGGTCTGTGAGGCGGTCAGCGCCGGGCTCGGCGAGAAGGTGGCGCCCTTCGACGAGGGCCGCGAGCACGCCGCCGTCGCCTCTGCCACAGCACCCAGGCAGGCGCCGCTGCCTGCCGATACCGCGCATCAGGCGGTGGCCGCCTCGCCGGGCCTGGCCATCGCGCCGCTGTTTGTGATGCGCACGCCGCGCTTCGACTATCCGCGCCAGGGCCAGGGAGCCAGTCACGAGATTCCGCGCCTCGAGCAGGCCATCGCCGAGGGCCAGACGCAGCTCGAAGCGCTGGTCAAACGCGCGCCGGGCGGCGAGGTCGCCGAGATCCTGTCGATGCACGAGGAGATGCTCGACGACCCCGAGCTGCACCAGGCGGCCCGCGACGCCATCGACGATGGGCTCTCGGCGGAGGCGGCCTGGTGGGACGCCATCGACACCGCCGCCCACGCCCAGGAGATGCTCGCCGACCGACTGCTGGCCGAGCGCGCCGCCGATCTGCGCGACGTAGGGCGCCGGGTGCTGGGCATCCTCTGCCAGGTCACGCTGCCCGAGCCGCCAGCGCACCCCTATATCCTGGTCGCCGACGACCTGGGCCCCTCCGATGTGGCGCGCCTAGATACTTCGCGGGTGCGCGGCCTGCTCACCGCCCGCGGTGGCGCCACCGCCCACAGCGCGATCCTTGCCCGCGCATTGGGTATCCCGGCGGTGGTCGGCGCGGGGGAGCGCGTGCTGAGCCTCGATAACGGCGTCGAGATGATCCTCGATGGCGAGCGCGGACGGGTGATTCCGGCGCCGTCGGCGGAGCGGCGCAGCCGCGCCGAGCTGCGCCTCAAGGAGCATGAGGCACGGGAGCGCGCGGCCTGGGAGGCGCGCTTCGACGAGGGGCGCACCCGCGACGGCCAGCGCGTCGAGGTCGCCGCCAACCTCGGCAATACCGCCCACGCCGCGGATGCCGTCGAGCGCGGCGCCGAAGGCATCGGCCTGCTGCGTACCGAATTCCTGTTCATGGCGCATGCCAGCGCCCCGGATCTCGACACCCAGATCGCGGAGTATCGCGAGGCGATCACCGCCCTCGAGGGGCGGCCGCTGGTGGCGCGCACCCTCGATGTCGGCGGCGATAAGCCGCTGCCGTACTGGCCGCTACCCCAGGAGGACAACCCCTTCCTGGGCCTGCGCGGTATACGCCTGGCGCTGACCCAGCCGGAGGTGCTGGAGACCCAGCTGCGTGCGCTGCTGATTGCCGCCGTAGGTACGCCGCTGCGGATCATGCTGCCGATGGTCAAGGACATCGCCGAGTTCCGCCAGGCCAAGGCGATCTACGACCGCCTGCTGGCCGAGCTGCCTGCCACTGAGCGTGCCACCGATGTGCAGCTGGGCGTCATGATCGAGGTGCCATCCAGCGCGCTGCTGGCACCAAGCCTGGCCGCCGAGGTCGATTTCTTCTCGGTGGGCACCAACGACCTGACCCAGTACACCCTGGCCATCGACCGTGGCCACCCTGAACTCTCGGCCCAGGCCGATGGCCTGCACCCGGCGGTGCTGCGGCTGATCCAGATGACCGTCGAGGCCGCCCACGCCCAGGGCAAGTGGGTCGGGGTATGCGGCGAGCTGGCCTCGGACGCCACGGCGGTGCCGGTGCTGGTCGGCCTGGGCGTCGATGAGTTGTCGGTCAGCGCCCGCCAGGTGCCGCTGGTCAAGGCGCGGCTGCGCGATATCGACCTCGCCGAGGCCCGCGCCCAGGCCGAGCTGGCGCTGGCCCAGGCCACCAGCGAGGCGGTACGCGACGCTCTGGAGGCGCGCTGATGGCCAATATCCTCACCCTCAGCCTCAACCCGGCGCTGGACCTGGCGATCAGCCTGCCGCGCCTGGCACTGGGGCAGGTCAACCGCACCGATGCCACCCACCTCGAAGCCGCCGGCAAGGGCGTCAACGTGGCGCGTGTGCTGGCGGCCCTCGGCCACCGGGTACGCGTCTCGGGCTTTCTTGGCGCTGCCAACGACGGCCCCTTCCTGCGCGCCTTCGAGGCCATGGGCGTGGAGGATGACTTCCTGCGCGTGGCCGGCGAGACGCGCATCAATGCCAAGGTTGCCGAGCATGACGGCCGGGTCACCGACATCAACGGGCCGGGACTGGAGATCGACACCGCGGCCTTAAGTGCGCTGATCGAGCGCCTCGATGCCCTGGCCAGCGACCGCGAGGCGCGCCCCGATGTGGTGCTGATCGGCGGCAGCCTGCCGCCGGGGATCGCCGCCGAGGATCTCGCCGCGCTGGTGGTGCGGCTGCGCGAGCACGGCCTGCCGGTGTGGGTCGACACCAGCGGGGCGGCGCTGCGGGCCGCCATCGAGGCGGGGCCCACCGCGGTCAAGCCCAATGAGGTGGAACTCGCCGACTGGGCCGGCCGGGCGCTGGACACCCCGGCCGAACGGCTGGCCGCGGCGCTGAGGCTGCACGCCGCCGGCGTCGAGGAGGCGCTGATCTCCGCCGGCGCCGACGGCGTGCTGTGGGTCAGCCGGCGCGGCAGCTGGCTGGCCACCCCGCCGCGAGTGGCGGTGGCCAGCACCGTAGGCGCCGGCGACACCCTGGTTGCGGGCATGCTGCACGGCCTGCTCGAAGGCCATGCAGCGCCGCAGACCCTGGCGTTCGCCACGGCGCTGTCGGCGGAATCGGTTCGTCACCTCGGGGTGGGCAACGTCCACGCCGAGGATCTCTCTTCTCTCCAACAACAGACCCGTGTGCGTCGCCTCGACGACGTCGATACAGGGGGAGCGCTCGCATGAACATCATCCTGATCACCGCCTGCCCCAGCGGCATGGCGACTACCTTTCTCGCCGCCCGTCGCCTGGAACAGGCCGCGATCCGTCGCCAGTGGCAGGTCAGCGTCGAGATGCACGGCCAGCTCGAGCCGCTGACCCCGGTCAGCGGCGAGACGATCGCCGCCGCCGACCTGGTCGTGGTCGCCGCCGAGCGGGTCCCGGACCCTGCACGCTTCACCGGCAAGCGCCTCTACCGGGCCTCCATCGACCAGGCGCTGCCCGACCCCGACGCCTTTCTCGAGCGTGCCAGCCGCGAGGCCGGAGAGTTCACGCCGGCGGCGGAGGAGTCAGCACCTTCAGTGGCCACTGCCGGCAGCAAGATCGTCGCCGTCACCGCCTGTCCGACCGGGGTCGCTCACACCTTTATGGCGGCCGAGGCGCTGAGTGAGGCCGGCAAGGCGCTGGGCCACCAGATCCGCGTCGAGACCCAGGGCTCGGTGGGCGCCCAGGACAAGCTCACCGCGGAGGAGATCGCTGATGCCGACCTGGTACTGCTGGCCTGCGACATCGAGGTCGACCCGACCCGCTTCGCCGGCAAGCGTATCTACCGCACCTCCACCGGCAACGCCTTGAAAAAGCCGCAGCCAACCATCGAGGCGGCGTTGGCCAATGCCGCGGTGGAGGAAGCAGGGCGTGCCGCCAGCGGCGCTGAGGGCAGCAAGAGTTTCAAGGAGGTCGGCGTCTACAAGCACCTGCTGACCGGCGTCTCCTTTATGCTGCCGATGGTGGTGGCCGGCGGCCTGCTGATCGCGCTCTCCTTCGTGTTTGGCATAGAGGCCTTCCAGGAAGAGGGCACCCTGGCGGCGGCGCTGATGCAGATCGGTGGCGGCACCGCCTTCGCGCTGATGATTCCGGTGCTGGCCGGCTATATTGCCTACTCCATTGCCGACCGGCCGGGCATCGCCCCGGGCATGATCGGAGGCATGCTGGCCGCGGAAATCGAGGCCGGCTTCATCGGCGGCATCCTGGCCGGTTTCCTGGCCGGCTACGTGGCGCTGGCGGTGGCGCGCCACGTCAAGCTGCCGTCCAGCGTCGAATCGCTCAAGCCGATCCTGATCATCCCGCTGGTGGCGAGCCTGGTCACTGGCCTGACCATGATCTACGTGATCGGCGAGCCGGTGGCGGCGATTCTCAGCGGCCTGACCAGCTTCCTGGCCGGCATGGACGCCACCAACGCCGTGCTGCTCGGCATCCTGCTCGGCGCCATGATGTGCTTCGACCTGGGCGGGCCGGTCAACAAGGCCGCCTATACCTTCGGCGTTGGCCTGCTGGCCTCCCAGACCTATGCCCCCATGGCGGCGATCATGGCCGCCGGTATGGTGCCGGCGATCGGCATGGGCATCGCCAGTTTCGTGGCGCGTCACAAGTTCTCGCAGCCGGAGCGCGAGGCGGGCAAGGCCTCCTTCGTGCTCGGCCTGTGCTTTATCAGCGAAGGGGCGATCCCCTTCGCCGCCAAGGACCCGCTGCGGGTGATTCCCGCCTGCATCGCCGGCGGCGCAATTACCGGCGCGCT
This sequence comes from Franzmannia qiaohouensis, assembly GCF_031451695.1. Lineage (NCBI taxonomy): Bacteria > Pseudomonadati > Pseudomonadota > Gammaproteobacteria > Oceanospirillales > Halomonadaceae > Franzmannia > Franzmannia qiaohouensis. The sequence continues at coordinate 327,952 of NZ_JARWAM010000004.1, read as the reverse complement.
CTCCATGCTGGTCGGTGCCCAGCTGATGGCGCCCCACGGCGGCATCTTCGTACTGCTGATCCCCAACGCCATCACCCCGGTGCTGCTCTACCTGGCCGCCATCGTGATCGGCTCGCTGGTCACCGGCCTGGGTTACGCCGCCCTCAAGCGCGGTGCCGCACCGGTGGCGGTAGCCGCGACCAACTGATCGTTTGCGGGATCTCTTCGCATGGCTTGCCGGCACCTTCGGGTGCCGGTTTTTTTGTTGCCCTTTTTATTGCCCGATGCCTATACGGTGAACGGCAAATACTGGCATTGGCAGGGGGATATCCTGGCATTCCACGTAATCCACTAATTTTATCCTGAATAGCCATTCAATAATGGTCTGATAGCATTCCCGGCAAAGCTGGTGTAGTTTTTGCAACACTGAATAGAGCAGATGAAAACGGAGGGCCCTTACCCGGGCCGTTCGTTCGCTAGGTGGCGCTACCCGCGCCGCTGATGAAACAGGAGATACACGATGTCTACCGCCCCCGTGACGCTGATGGTGGCGCGCCGCGTGGCCCGTGGCCGCTACCGCGCGTTCATCGCCTGGCTCAATGAAGGCCGCGACCTGGCCGCCGACTTTGCCGGCTACCTCGGCTCCGGCGTGCTGGCACCGCCGCCCGGCGACGATGAATACCAGATCATCTTTCGCTTCCGCGATACCGACACCCTTGCCGCCTGGGAGCACTCTGCGTCGCGGCGTGCCTGGCTGGCACGCGGTTCCGGCCTGTTCGAGGCGCCTCACGAGCATCGTGCCATCGGGCTCGACCGCTGGTTTGCCGATGCCAGCGGCCAGTCACCGCCGCGCTGGAAGCAGGCGGTGGCCATCTGGCTGGCGTTCTTTCCGGTATCGCTGCTGTTCCAGCTGCTGGCCGGCAGTGCCTTGGCCGCACTACCGCTGGTTGCCAAGGTGCTGGTCAGTACCCTGGTGCTAACGCCGCTGATGGTATTCCTGCTCATTCCGCTCTCGACCCGCCTGCTGGCGCCCTGGCTGCGCGGCGAGTGCACAGTGCGAGGGCAGCTAGGGCGGCTGTTGCACCATCGCGAGGCGTAAGCGACCAGGTGTGAGAGCCGTGCCGACGCCTGCCGTGGCCTAGAGACGACGATGCCGGCGACTGCCGGCATCTTTTTACAGGGTATTGTCGGAACCGTGTCAGAAGGATTCCCACTCCAGCTCGGCCTTGTCGGTAGTCTTCGAGGTCGAGGCTAGCTTGAGTGGTTTGGCCGGTGCGCTGGCTGGCGGGGCCTTCGGCGCGGGGCGCGACAGGGGCGAGGCACCACCGGCGAGCTTGAAGGTGGAGACCACCGATTCCAGCCTGGCGGCCTGCTCTTCCAGCGAGGCGGCGGCCGACGAGGCCTGCTGGACCAGCGCCGCATTCTGCTGGGTGACTTCGTCCATCTGTGATACGGCCTGATTGACCTGCTCGATCCCCGAGCTCTGCTCCTGGGAGGCGGCAGAGATCTCATCCATGATGTCGTTGACGCGCTTCACCGAGGCGACCACCTCGCGGATGGTGCTGCCGGCGCTCTCGACCAGTTCGGAGCCATCCTTGACCTGGGTGGCGGAGGCCTCGATCAGCGCCTTGATCTCCTTGGCGGCGTCGGCACTGCGGCTGGCCAGGTTGCGCACTTCGCTGGCGACCACGGCGAAGCCGCGACCCTGCTCACCGGCGCGGGCCGCTTCCACCGAGGCGTTGAGCGCCAGGATATTGGTCTGGAAGGCGATCGAGTCGATCACGCCGATGATATCCACCACCTTCTTCGAGCTGCCGGCAATGGCGTGCATGGTGGTGATGACCCGGTCGACCTCCTCGCCGCCGCGCCCTGCGGTGGTCGAGGCGTCATTGGCCAGGCTGCTGGCCTGGCGCGCGTTGTCGGCGTTCTGCTTCACCGTGGCGGTGAGTTGCTCCATGCTCGCGGCGGTCTCCTGCAGCGAGGCGGCCTGCTCCTCGGTGCGCGCCGACAGGTCGGTGTTGCCGCTGGCGATCTCGCGGGCGCCGATATGAATCGAGCCGCTGCTGTCGCGCACGTTGGCCACGGTCTGGGCCAGCGCTGCCTGCATGTTTTGAATAGCCGAGTAGAGACGCCCCAGCTCGTTGCGGCCACGCTCGGGAATCGGATGGGACAGATCGCCCTTGGCAATATGCTCGGCATGCTCGACCACGTCGTCCAGCGGTTTGACGATGCTGCCGACCAGGGCGGTACGCACGATCACGACGATCAGCGCGGCCAGGATCAGCACGGCGATATCGATATAGCCGAACAGCTGCATCCGCTCATCAAAGTCGTCGATCAGCTGGTTGCTACGTTCGTATGCGTAATCGTTATAGGCGCCGCTCGATGCGGCAAAGGCGCGGTTGTGCTCGCGAGCGATGGGGAGCAACGCTAGGAAAGCCGCTTCGTCACGACGCTCCACATTGGCTTGTTGGGGGATAAGCACATTCTGGACAAGGGCCGAGAAGTCGGCCTCTGCTGTATCTCCCTGGACGTTACCCCCTTCTGCAGCGAAGGACTCGAAGGTGGCAAAGTACTCTTGCGCTGCGACCAGCCGCTGCGCGGCCATTGAAGCCTGCTCGGCAGCGAGCTGGGTATCGTTTTCATCGAGGGCGTCCCAGAAGTTCTGGTAATGACGCTGGGTATCGCCGACGGCGACCTGGCTAAGATTCAGGTAGTGCATCCTGTCGATCGCGACCCGATCCAGTTCATGCAGTGCATTGCTCCCCATTCGCCCGCTCTGGTAGCCGAGGGCGGCCACCACCAGAATGAGTGCGACGAAGATCGCCAGCACGGCGGTCAAACTGGTCTTGACCGAAAGGTTGTTCATCAAGCGATTCATATGTCGGGTCCTCAATGCAGCTGTTTGGGGCTGCCTGCATATATGAGTTGATTAGGGTGTTTACCGCTCTAGTGGCGGCTAGGTGTCGTCAAGAGTGGAGGTGACTAATGTGCGATAGTCCGCACTTTGGATATCGGAAATTGGCGCAAAATCTTTAGTCGAAAGTCGCAAGAAGTTTAATGAAAAAATATTAAATTAATGTGTGTTTATTTATATGGCTATAATATAAAGCTGGTATGGTCGATTGTTCTGTTGCTTGACGTGGCATCTCCCCGAGGTGGTCGCTGGGGACCAGTGATACATCCTGGCGACTGGCAATGGACTCTGCTCATCACGCTGGGTAGCCTTGATGGCACTGAGCGCGCTTGGTTCGAATCACGGTTGGTATACGACACGGATGGAGAGAGGTCGCATGCAGGTGTTACGCCAGTTCTCGGCGCTCGGACTGCTGATGGGGACGCTGTTCTTCGCCATTTCACTGACGCCGAGCCTGCTGCCACGCACCTTTATCGTCCAGGGCATCATCTCGGGGTTGTCGTTCTCGGCCGGCTATGGGCTGGGCGTGATGGGGCGCTGGCTGTGGGCCTATCTCGAGCTGCCGGTGCCCGGCCGGCGCGGTGCACTAAGCCTCAAGCGCATCGCCGCTGGCATCTGCGCGGTGGTGGCCTCGGTGTTTCTATGGCGCGCTTCCGGCTGGCAGGACTCGATTCGCGTGCTGATGGAGATGGAGCCCGCCAGCGGTACGCGACCGTTCAGCGTGGCGCTGATTGCGGTGGCGATCTTTGCCGCCTTGCTACTGCTGGCCAGGCTGTTTCGGCGCACCTTTCGCTTCCTGGCGCGCAGGTTGCGGCGCTATGTGCCGCGTCGTGTATCGAATGTGATCGGTGTGGTGGCGGCCGCGGCACTGTTCTGGTCGGTGATCGACGGCATCATCTTTACCTTGACCCTGCGCGCCCTGGACCGCTCCTACCAGCAGGTCGACGTACTGATGCCGGATGACCTGGCACCGCCCGGCGACCCGCAGGTGGCGGGCAGCGAGGCGTCGCTGATCAGTTGGGAGGCCCTGGGCCTGCGCGGTCGTCGCTTCGTAACGGCAGGACCTTCCGCAGACGATATCGAGCGCTTTCTTGGCGAGCCCGCCGAGCAGCCGCTGCGGGTCTACGTCGGCCTGAATGCCGCCGAGACGCCCAAGCAACGGGCGCAGCTGGCGCTGGAGGAGCTCAAGCGGGTAGGCGCCTTCGAGCGCTCGCTGCTGCTGCTGGCCACGCCTACCGGGCGTGGCTGGCTGGACCCGGCGGCGCAGAATACCCTGGAGTACCTGCAGCGCGGCGATATCGCCACGGTCACCGCGCAGTACTCCTACCTGCCGAGCCCGCTGGCGTTGATCGTCGAGGGCGACTACGGCGCCGAGATGGCACGGGCGCTGTTCGATGAGGTCTACCGCCATTGGACGACGCTACCGGACGACCAGCGTCCGGCGCTCTACCTGCATGGCTTGAGCCTGGGTGCGCTCAATTCGGATCGCTCCTTCGACCTGTACGACATCATCGATGACCCCTTCGACGGTGCGCTGTGGAGCGGCCCGCCGTTTCGCAGCCCGACCTGGCGAGCCCTGACCGAGGATCGCGATGCCGGCTCGCCGGCCTGGCTGCCACGCTTTCGCGGCGGTGCGGTGGTGCGTTTCATGAATCAGCACGGCGGTCTCGGGGACGGCGCGGTGGAGTGGGGCGATTTCCGTATCGCCTACCTGCAGTACGCCAGCGACCCGGTGACCTTCTTCGAGCCCGGGGCGCTCTACCGCGAGCCGGAGTGGCTGCAGGCGCCGCGCGGGCCGGACGTCTCCGAGGACCTGACCTGGTACCCGGTAGTGACCGGGCTACAGCTGCTGGCCGACCTGGCGGCAGGGTCCGCGCCGCCCGGCTACGGCCACGAGATCGCCGCCGAGGACTATATCGAGGCCTGGCTGGCGCTGGTCGAGCCCGACGCTTGGTCGGCAGACGACGTGGAGCGGCTCAAGGCCCTGTTTGCTCCACGTCGCTAGCCTGCACGCGCCGTTGTGAAGCGCCTGTCTGGCGGCCTACACTGCAGGAAACCTTGCAGGAGCGCCGCCATGCTCGACGCGCCACCGGTTGACCGGCTTGCCGCCAACGACCGCCAGACGGCGGTGCACACCGCCGTCAGCCATACTCGCGATCCCCAGCGTGCGGCTAATGAGCTGGCCGCTGCGCTGCGCCATCCGCAGCTGGGATTCGTGCTGTTCTTCGTCAGCGCCGAGTATGCGCTGTCGCCACTCGGCGAGGCGCTGGAGTCGGCCTTTGCCGGGGTGCCGATCAGCGGCTGCACCACCGCCGGCGAGATCACTTCCGAGGGCTATGATCGCGGCTGCATCGTGGCGGTGGGCTTCGATGCTCGTCACTTCGGCGTCGGGGTGGCGCTGATCGACAAGCTGGATGGCTTCGATCTGGTGCGTGCCCAGCGCGTCACCGATGGCCTGCTGGCCGCATCCCGGCGCCAGGCACCGCCCGGCGGCGACCACTTCGCCCTGACCCTGCTCGATGGGCTGTCGAGCTGCGAGGAGCAGGTGCTGGCGACCCTGGACGCGGCACTGGGCAGCATTCCCAGCTTCGGCGGCTCCGCCGGCGACGATAACCGCCTGGCGCACACCCACGTCTACAGCAACGGACGCTTTCATGATCAGGCCGCGGTGGTGGTGATGTTCACCACCTGCCTGCCGTTCGAAGTCTTCACCACCCACCATCTGCGGCCACGCGGCGAAAAGCTGGTGGTGACCCAGGCCGATCGCCAGCGGCGCCGGGTGATCGAGCTCAACGCCGCGCCGGCCGCCGACGAGTATGCGCGGCTGGTAGGCTGCCCCCGGGTGGCCCTCGGCGATGCGGTATTCGCTCGCTATCCGCTGGCGGTGCGCATCGGCGATGCTTTCTACGTACGCTCGATTCAGCGTGTCAACGACGACGGCAGCCTGAGTTTCTACTGTGCGGTGGAGAACGGCATCGTGCTGACCGCCATGACCCCGGCGCCGATCCTGCCCGACCTCGAGGCGGTATTCGACGACCTGAGCGCACGGCTCGGCGAGCCCGAGCTGATCATTGGCCTCGACTGCTTCCTGCGGCGCCTGGAGATCGAGGCGCTGGACGGCCTCGAGGCGGCCTCGAGCCTACTGCGACGCCAGCGAGTGATCGGTTTCAACACCTACGGGGAGCAGCACCATGGCATGCACATCAACCAGACCTTCACCGGGGTTGTGCTTGGGCGCCCCGGTAGCGGCTGACAGCGATGCCGCGCTGACGCCCCGCGAGCAGGCCCTGGTCGAGGAGAATGCGCGGCTGCACAAGGTGTGTGCGGCGCTGATCGAGCGCGTCGAGTCCAGCGGTGTCGCCGGCGGTGCGCCCTATGCGGCCTTCGAGCACGCTGTGCTGCTGGCCGAGCAGGTCCGCGAGCGCACCGAGACCCTGCATCGTACCCTCGATGAGCTGAGCCAGGTCAACGCCGAGCTGGGGTCGGTGAACACCAAGCTGCGCGAGGAGATCGCCGTGCGCGGCGAGACCGAGCGGCGGCTGCGCGAGGCCAAGGCCGAGGCCGAGGCGGCCAACCTCTCGAAGAGCAAGTTTCTGGCCGCGGTCAGCCACGACCTGCTGCAGCCGCTCAACGCGGCGCGCCTGTTTACCACCGCCCTGGGGGATCAGCTCGAGGACCCAGCGCTGCCGGCGGAGTCGCGGCGGCTGGTGGGGCATATCGGCCGCTCGCTGAAGGACGTCGAGACGCTGCTCGGCACGCTGGTGGATATCTCGCGACTCGATGCCGGCGTGCTGACGCCGGATGTGGCGCCGTTCGCCGCCGCCGAGCTGCTCGATGCGCTGGCCGAGGAGTACCGCCAGATGGCCGCGGCCCGCGGCCTGGTGCTGCGCTATGTGGCCAGCTCGGCGGTGATCGATTCCGACCTGGCGCTGCTGGCGCGGGTAGTGCGCAACCTGCTTAGCAACGCCATTCGCTATACGCCGCGCGGTCGCATCCTGCTCGGCTGCCGGCGCCGCCGGGAGGGGCTCGAAATCAGCGTTGCCGATACCGGCAGCGGTATCGAGGAGGCCCAGCGCGAGGAAATCTTCCTCGAGTTCCGCCGCGGCGACGCCGGCCGCCTGCAGAGCGACCGCGGCCTGGGGCTGGGGTTGGCCATCGTCGACCGCATCAGCGGCATGCTCGGCCATCGGCTGTCGCTGGCCTCCACCCCGGGGTACGGCTCGCGCTTCACGATCCTGGTGCCCTACGCCCGGCGTCCGATAGCCCAGACCCAGGCACCAGCGATGCCGGGCCTGGCACCGCTGGCCGGTGCGCGGATCTGGGTGATCGACAACGATCCAGCGATCTGCGAGGGCATGCAGGCGCTGCTGAGTGGCTGGGGGTGCGCGGTCGACAGCGCTCGCTCGCTTGCCGCATTGACCCGCAGCGGGGCCATGGCCGGCGGCGCCGACGCGCTGATCATCGACTACCACCTCGACGAGCATCAACCCGACGGGCTCGAGGTGGCGGCGATGCTGCAGCGGCGCTTCCCGCGGCTGCCGGTGGTAATGATCACTGCCAATCACGACGCGGCGCTCAAGGCGAGCGTCCGCGAGCGTGGCTATCGCTGTCTGCTCAAGCCGCTCAAGCCACTGCGCCTCAAGATGGCGCTGCTGCAGTGCGTGGCGGATGCGGACCGGCGGTCACCCTGAGGTGCCCGCCGGGTACGGGCATCAGTCGGCGGGAGAGAGGCGGTAGAGGCCGCCGTCGGACTCGTCGGTGAGCACGTAGAGCATGCCGTCCGGCCCCTGGCGCACGTCGCGGATACGGCCCAGCTCCTCTTCAAGCAACACCTCTTCATGGGCGACGCTATTGCCATCGAGTACCAGCCGGTGCAGCTGTTCCCGGTATAGCGAGCCGACGAACAGGTTGCCCTGCCACTCGGCGATATCGTCGCCGCTGTAGAAAGCCATGCCCGATGGAGCCATGGAGTCTTCCCACCAGTGGGCGGGCTCGGTCACACCCGGCGCCTCGCGGCCGATGCCGATGAATTCGCCGGTGCTGTAGTCGCTGCCGAAGGCCACCTGCGGCCAGCCGTAGTTGGCGCCGGCCTCCAGCCGGTAGAGCAGGTCGCCGCCGGAGGGGCCATGGTCGATGGCCCACAGCTCGCCGCTGTCGGGGTGGATGGCCAGCCCCTGCTTGTTGCGATGGCCAAAGGAGTAGATCTCGGGGCGCAGATTGCCGGGCGCCTGGTTGACGAAGGGATTGTCGGGGTGCGCGCCGCCGTCCTCTAGCAGGCGAATCAATGAGCCTGCCGGGTCGCTGAGATCCTGGGAAGGGGCACGCAGCCCGCGGTCGCCGATCGAGAACAGCACGCTGCCATCGCCCGGGAAGGAGATTCGCGAGCCGTAGTGACGGCCGGGCTCGGTGCGCGGCGATTGGGCATAGAGCGTCTCGACGTCGGTCAGTTCACCGTTCTCTTCGTCGAGGCGTGCACGCGCCAGCGCGGTGGCGGTGCCGTAGTGGTCGTCACTGGTGACACCGTCGTCGTCGCCGGGGCTCGAGTAGGTGAAGTAGATCCAGCCGTTGTCGGCATAGTCGGGGTGCACCGCTACGTCCAGCAGGCCACCCTGGTTGCCGCCTTCGGGGGCGGTGAGCTGGTCCTCGTCGGTGTCGATCTCGGGCAGGTTGCCGAGTGCGGTCACCTCGTCGCCGTCGATCAGGTAGAGATTGCCGGGGCGCTCGGTGACCAGCATGCGGTCGTCGGGCAGCCATGCCATCGACCAGGGGTGCTCCAGCCCGCTGACCATCTGGGTGACACGCAGCGTGGCCTCTTCGCTGTCGTAGTCGCTGATGACCTCGTCGTCGTCGGCCACGCTGACGCTGGCGCGCTCGTCGCCGTTGTCATTGGCGTCGTTGTCGTCGGCATAGGCCACGCCGTAGGCCGAGGCCAGCATCACGGCGAGCGCCAGCCGCGGGAGTGTCCTGGGAAAGCGATCTTGGGGGACGGGTAATGTCATATCGCAGTGCTCCTTGCAGGCGATGAAGGGTCGGGCGCGGGCAATCCGTGCCCGACCCTCAGCCTAGGAAAGCCCTGTCGAGCTGGCAAGTGGTGTGGCTAGCGGGAGCCATCGTCGCGTTCACTGGCGAGCAGGATCGCCTGGACTCGGCTGCTTACCCGGAGCTTGCGCAGGATCGCCGAGACGTGGGTCTTGACGGTGGTTTCGGCGATGTCGAGGCGGTAGGCGATCATCTTGTTGGACTCACCCTTGACCATGTGCGCCAGCACCTCACGCTGCTTGTCGGTGAGCGAGGCCAGGGGATGATGCTCGGGGGGCGAAGCGGTGCTGGCCGGCGGAGTGCCGGTGCGCATGATATCCGGCGGCAGATAGACCTGGCCGGCGAGGATCTGTTGCAGCGCCACGAGCAGGGTATCGCGCGGCGTCGACTTGGGAATATAGCCCACCGCGCCGAGGTTCAGCGCCTCGAGAATGGTGTGCTTGTGCTGTTCAGCGGAGACGATCACCACCGGCAGCCACGGCACGGCCTGGCGCAGCTGGGCCAGGCCACTGAGGCCTTCGGCATCGGGCAGACCGAGGTCGAGCAGCGCCAGGTCGAGGTCGTCGTGCTGCGCCACGACCTCGAGGGCAGCGCCGAGACTGGCGGCTTCAAGGGTCTCGCTGCCGCTGAGTCCGCGGGCGATGACCGCGACCATCGCTTCGCGAAACAGGGGGTGGTCGTCGGCGACCAGCAGCCGGTACATGCGTGGCGCGCTCCTTGTGTTGGCTGGCGGTATCGGAGGCGGCGCCTCCTACCAAGGGAGGAGGCTAGCTCCTGCCATGGCAGTATGTCGCGAAGTGCCGGCCTGTCCAACACTGAAGCGAGCATCAGCCATAACGACAATAGCGATAACCGACAGGAGCAACGCCATGATCTATGCCAATCCCGGTCAACCCGGATCCGTGATTACCTACGATGAGCGCTACGGCAACTATATTGGCGGTGAGTTCGTACCGCCGGTGAAGGGCCAGTATTTCGACAACGTCAGCCCGGTCAACGGCGAGGTGTTCTGCCAGATCCCTCGCTCCACCGCCGAGGATATCGAAAAGGCGCTGGATGCCGCCCATCAGGCCGCCCCTGCCTGGGGCAGGACCTCGACCACTGAACGCTCCAATATCCTGCTCAAGATCGCCGATCGCATCGAGCAGAACATCGAGATGCTTGCCGTGGCCGAAACCTGGGACAACGGCAAGGCGGTGCGCGAGACAATCAATGCCGACCTGCCCCTGGCCGTCGATCACTTCCGCTACTTTGCCGGCTGTATCCGTGCCCAGGAAGACACGTCAAGCGCCATCGACAACAACACCGTCGCCTATCACTTCCACGAGCCGCTGGGCGTGGTGGGCCAGATCATTCCCTGGAATTTCCCGATCCTGATGGCCACCTGGAAGCTGGCGCCGGCGTTGGCCGCCGGTAACTGCGTGGTACTCAAGCCCGCCGAGCAGACCCCAGCCTCGATTCTCGAGCTGATGAAGCTGGTAGGCGACCTGCTGCCGCCGGGGGTAGTCAACATCGTCAACGGTTACGGCGCCGAGGCGGGCCAGGCGCTGGCCACCAGCAAGCGTATCGCCAAGATCGCCTTCACCGGCTCCACGCCGGTCGGCGGGCATGTGCTCAAGTGCGCCGCCGAGAACATCATCCCCTCCACCGTGGAGCTGGGCGGCAAGTCGCCGAATATCTACTTCGCCGACATCATGAACGCCGAGCCGGAGTTCATCGACAAGGCGGCGGAAGGGTTGGTGCTAGCCTTCTTCAACCAGGGCGAGGTCTGTACCTGCCCGTCGCGAGCGCTGATCCAGGAGAGCATCTACGACGAATTCATGGCCAAGGTCATGGAGCGCACCCTGTCGATCAAGCGCGGCAATCCGCTCGACACCGATGTGCAGGTCGGCGCCCAGGCCTCCGAAGAGCAGTTCGACAAGATCATGTCGTACATGGACATCGCTCGCGAGGAGGGCGCCGAGTTCCTCACCGGTGGGGGTAAGGAGACCATGGACGATGCGCTCAACAGCGGCTTCTATATCCAGCCGACGCTGCTCAAGGGCCACAACAAGATGCGCGTCTTCCAGGAGGAGATCTTCGGTCCGGTGGTGGCAGTGACCACCTTCAAGGACCAGGAAGAAGCCCTGGCCATTGCCAACGACACCGAGTTCGGCCTTGGCGCCGGCCTGTGGACCCGCGATATCAACGTCGCCTTCCGCATGGGGCGTGGCATCCAGGCCGGTCGTGTGTGGACCAACTGCTACCATCAGTATCCGGCCCACGCCGCCTTCGGCGGCTACAAGAAGTCCGGGATTGGCCGCGAGAACCACAAGATGGCCCTGGAGCACTACCAGCAGACCAAGAACCTGCTGGTCAGCTACGACATCAACCCGCTCGGCTTCTTCTGAGCCTGCCGCCCCGGCCCACGCCGGGGTATTTCAACCAGCAAGGGCGCGACTTAGGTCGCGCCCTTGGCGTTGCTGGACACTGCAAGCCGCCGGCTTAGCCGGCCACCAGCTCCTGGTACATGCCGCCCGGGGCATCCAGGACATAGCGATAGATACCGCCGGGCTCCGGCACCTCTGGCTCCTCCTCGACCGGTTCCGGCGGGGGATAGACCGCCACCAGCTCGCCGTTGGCGGTCTCCATGATCTCGCGTAGCTGACCGTAGTCGATGTCCGGGAGATCGTCGCCGAGCGCCTGATGCAGGCGGTCGAAGGGATCGAGCAGGTGGGTCAGGGCATCCTCGCGCTGCTCGGCGGGGGCGAAGGCCTGGACGTAGAGCGTGTCCTCCTCCCAGCCGACCTTGAAGTGGTCGTCGATGATATTGACCGCGGTGCCGTTGGGGATATTGCGATAGAGGTGTTCGATGTCCTCCGGGTACATGCGGATACAGCCACGGCTAGCGCGCATGCCGATGCCGTCGGGCATGTTGGTGCCGTGGATCAGGTAGCCGGGAATATCCAGCAGGATGGCGTGGCGGCCCAGCGGGTTGTCGGGCCCGGGCGGGACCACCGCCGGTGCGGGCTCACCGCGCTCGGCGGCCTCTTCGCGCATCGAGCGCGGCGGGTACCAGGCCGGGTCCTCGAGGCGCATGGTGGTCTCGGTGGTGCCCAGCGGCGTATTGAAGCCCTCGCGGCCGATGCCGATGGGGTAGGTCTCGACCCGCGGCGTCTCGCCGTTGCCGGTGGGCGGAAAGTAGTAGAGCCGCAGCTCGGCCAGATTCACCACCAGCCCCTCGCGGGGGGCGTCGGGCAGGATGTGCTTGGCCGGAATCACCACCTCGGTGCCGTCGCCGGGAATCCAGATGCTGACCTCCGGGTTGGCGGCGCGAATCTCTTCATAGCCGACGTTGTGGGCGCGGGCGATATCGAGCAGGGTCTCGTCGCCCTCGACCTCGACGGTGTAGCGCTCGCCGATGATATTGCCGTCTTCGGGCAGCGGGTAGTGGCCCTGAGGCCAGTCGCTGCCGTTATCGGCCAGCAGTGAGCCGCTGGCAAGGGCAATGCTCAGCGCCAGCGGGGCCAGCCATAGGGGGCGCGATGTTGAAATAAGGGGTGTCGTCACGATAATCCGAATATCGGCCAGTGGCCGTGAGATAGGGTTGCCGAACAGTGTTCCATGCTACTCGCGGGGGTGCAACTGCCACCGGTGCCCGTCGCTTGGGGCCGCTGCGATCACCTGGGCGTTAACGCAAGCGGCGACTCCGAAGAGTCGCCGCATGGTTTGACTGCCAGGGAGAGGATCAGGGCGAGTCGCCCACCGACCCGGGCATGGCGGGGACGCTGCCGTTCTCACCGGCCAGCGCCAGGAAGTGCAGGTGGCGCTCGTACTCGGCCAGCACGTCGCCGATCACCTGGCCGCGGGTGTAGCCGTTGAGGTCCTGGCCGGTGCCACCTTCGGCGAGGTAGACGTCGAGGCGCACGTAGTAGTCGTCGTCCACCGGCAGGAAGCTCGGCGTGCGCATGCGATGCGGGCACACCTGATAGACGAAGAACGGCGCGTTCTCGAGCTCGACCTGCAGGGTCAGGCGCGGCAGCGGCTCGCCCTCGACCTGCTCCTCGCTGACGTTGGCGACCTGGCCGCGACCCTCCAGCTCCTGGGCGAACTGGGTCAGCGCTGGACGGATCGAGTGTTCGATGGTCGCCGCGGCGCCGGCGCGGTTGGAGGTATCCAGCGCGCGGTCGAGGCGCTCGCGCCAGTCGCCGCCCGGTGCGGTGCCGGCGATGCGACGGCGGGCATCGGCCTTGTCGCCCTCCATGCGCAGCGCGCGATACATGCCGGCCATGATCGCGAAGATCACCAGCGAGAACGGCAGGGCGGTGATCACCACGGCGCTCTGCAGCGCCGCCAGCCCGCCGGCCATCAGCAGGGCGATGGTGATCAGACCGATCACCGCCGACCAGAAGATGCGCAGGGTCACCGGCGCGTCGTGGTTGACGTCGGAGAGGATCGAGGTGAAGTTGGCTAGCACCAGCGCCCCGGAGTCCGCCGAGGTGATGAAGAAGACGATGCCGAGCACGGTCACCACCGCCGCGGTCAGGCCCACCCAAGGGTAGTACTCGAGCAGGGTGTAGAGCGTGGTCTGCGGGGTGCTCAGGGCCTGTTCGCCGAGTTCGGCGACGCCCTGGTTGGCGACCAGCTCGATACCGCTGTTACCGAACACCGACATCCACACCATCATGAACGCCAGCGGGATACCCAGCGCGCCTGCCACGAACTCGCGGATGGTACGCCCGCGCGAGATGCGCGCCAGGAACAGGCCAACGAACGGCGTCCAGGCGATCCACCAGCCCCAGAAGAAGATCGTCCACCACATCTTCCACTCCTGGGCCTCTTCGCCGGCGAAGGCGTAGGTGTCGAAGCTCTTGGCGATAAAGCCGGACAGATAGTCGCCGGCGTTGTTGACCACCATGTCGAGCAGCTGCAGGGTGTGGCCCTGGAACAGCACGAACAGCAGCAGCGCCAGCGCCAGCAGCATGTTGAATTCGGAGAGCCGGCGGATACCCTTCTCGACGCCGCTGACCACCGAGATGGTCGCCATGATGACCACCAGCGCGATCAGGATCACCTGCACCGAGAGGCTCTCGGGCACGCCAAACATGTAGGTTAGGCCGTAGTTGAGCTGCATCACCCCGATACCGAGGCTGGTGGCGATACCGAACACCGTGGAGATCACCGCGGTGATGTCCACGGCGTGGCCGATGGGGCCGTAGATGCGCTTGCCGAGCAGCGGGTAGAGGGCGCTGCGGATCGCCAGCGGCAGGCGGTGGCGATAGCTGAAATAGGCCAGTGCCATGCCCATCAGCACGTACAGCCCCCAGCCGGACAGCCCCCAGTGCATGAAGGTCTGTACCACGGCGGCGCGCATGGCCGCCTGGCTCTCGGGGTCGAGATCGGGCGGCGCCAGGTAGTGGGCGACCGGCTCGGCGACGCTGAAGAACAGCAGGTCGATGCCGATGCCGGCGGCGAACAGCATTGCCGACCAGGAGAGTAGCGAGAACTCCGGCCGCGAGTGATCGGGGCCGAGGCGGATGCTGCCGAACCGCGAGCAGCCGATCAGCACCACGAACACCAGGTAGGCGACCACCGCCAGCATGTAGTACCAGCCGAAGGTGGCGCTTACCCAGGCCAGGCCGGCGTCGAAGAACTCGCCGGCCTGCTCGGTGAAGGTCATGGTAATGACCAGGAATACCAGGATGCCGGCCACCGAGCCGTGAAAGACGGCCGGGTTGAGCCGATCCCGGCGTTCGGGGGGATGTTGGTCATGCGCCATTGGGCAGACTCCCTTAGCGTTGTTGATATGGTGCCTCGCACTGCGCTGGGCCGCGATGTGACGCATCGGGACATGGGGCGAGACGCTTTCGGCAGCAGCGTGCCGAGTCACTGCAGATTGGCGTTGGCTAGCTGAGCGTAGTCAGGCGCCGGGACAAGATGGAATTTTTTATTGATTGATTGTTCAATTAAAATACCCGACCCAAGAGGTACCTTCAACCCCCCAGTCACGGACCTGCATGCTTGACTGTAATTCAACGCTAGAGGCGAGCCGCTGCCTTGCAATCCTTCTTTACCCGGCTATACCTGATGTAACTGATCGTGATATGTCAGGCGTTGGGTGCCGGATGCCCCGGTGACGCGCGATCGGTCGCATGCCGCTCCTCTGGGGAAGGAGACCCGGTTCAGCGTAGGTAACCAAATAACGATAACTGCCTCGTTGGAGAACCCAATGACTCACGATACGCCTCGAAGCGCTTCCACATCTGCCGTGGAAGTCGCCAGCACCACGCCGTCTCTAGAATCTGCCGCCACGCCACCCAATGCCTCACGCCGTCGCTTCCTTACCGGTTCAGCGGCTGCCGTCGGCGCCGCCGCCGCGGTGGGCTTTCCCAGTATCGCCGTGGCCGAGACCACCACGCTTCGCTTCCAGAGTACCTGGCCCAACCAGGACATCTTCCACGAGTTCGCGGCGGACTACGTACGCATTGTCAACGAGATGTCCGGCGGTCGCCTGCGCCTCAACCTGCTGCCCGCCGGCGCGGTGGTAGGCGCCCTGCAGATGCAGGATGCGGTGATCTCCGGTGCCCTCGACGGCGGCCACGGGGTGTCGGCCTACTGGTACGGCAAGCACAAGGCCTTCTCGCTGTTCGGCACGCCGCCACCGTTCGGCTGGGATGCCCATCAGTTCCTGGCATGGTTCTGGACCGGTGGTGGCATGGAGCTCTACAACGAACTGCTCGAGCAGATGGAGCTGCCGCTGGTGGGCTATCTCACCGGGCCCATGCCGACTCAGGCGCTGGGCTGGTTCAAGGAGCCGATCAGTGGCGCCGACGACCTGCGCGGCCTCAAGTACCGCACGGTGGGGCTGGCCGCCGACCTGATGAACGAGTTCGGTGCGGCGGTGACGATCATGGGCGGCGGCGACATCGTCCCGGCCATGGACCGCGGCCTGCTCGACGGCGCCGAGTTCAACAACCCCTCGTCGGATCGTCTGCTGGGCTTCCCCGATGTCAGCAAGACCTGGATGCTGCGCAGCTACCATCAGGACTGCGAATCCTTCGAGATCATCCTCAACAAGCAGCGGCACGACGAGCTGCCCGAGGAGTTCCGGGCGATCCTGCAGTATGCCGCCAAGGCCGCCTCGTCGGAGATGTACTGGAAG
Source organism: Franzmannia qiaohouensis (assembly GCF_031451695.1). Taxonomy (NCBI): domain Bacteria; kingdom Pseudomonadati; phylum Pseudomonadota; class Gammaproteobacteria; order Oceanospirillales; family Halomonadaceae; genus Franzmannia; species Franzmannia qiaohouensis. Next base: position 311,876 of record NZ_JARWAM010000004.1, on the reverse strand, counting down.
GCCATGGAGCGCTACCCGCGCGACCTAAACGCCATGCGCGAGGAGCAGGGAGTACAGACCTATATCACTCCCGACTCGGTGCTCGAGGCTCAGCTCGCCGCCTGGGACACGGTGATCGAGCGCGAGTCGGGCAACGACGACTTCTTCCGCCGAGTGGTCGAGCATCAGCGCGAATACTGCGACCGCGTCGTCGGCTTCCACCTCGAGCACACCACGCCCAAGGGGCCCGCCTACCGGCACTTCTACGGCAAGGAACCCACCGACACCTCGATCATCCTCTAGGCCCGCGAGGCTTATTCCCCCGCTGCCAGGAGGCAGCGGGGAACGTCGATTGATGGCACTGCCCACGATGCGGCAGTGCCGTCCATGGTGAGAGGTTGTCATGCGTTTCATCTTCTTCATCGACCATATCAGTACCTGGATGGGCAAGGTATTTGCCTGGGCCATCCTGATCCTGACCTTCGTGGTCAGCTACGAGGTCTTCATGCGCTATGTGATGGGCGCACCCACGACCTGGGCCTACGACACCAGCTACATGCTCTACGGCACCCTGTTCATGATGGCCGGCGCCTATGCCTTGGCGCATAACGCCCATGTGCGCGCCGACGTGGTGTCGCGCTACTTTCCGACACGGGTACAGGCGGGGCTCGACCTGGGCCTGTACGTGATCTTCTTCTATCCCGGCATCCTGGCACTGCTGTTCTACGGCTGGGACTTCTTCGCGCTCTCCTATCGGCAGAACGAGCACAGCTCCTATACCCCCGGTGGGCCACCGATCTACCCCTACAAGTTCGTGATCCCCGCCTGTGCGGCGCTGCTGGCACTGCAGGGCGTGGCTGAGGTCAGCCGCTGCATCCTGTGTCTCAAGCACGGTAAATGGCCGCGCCGCCTGGGCGACGTGGAAGAGATCGCCATTCCGATCAACAAGCAGGATGAGATTCTTGCTGCTCAGCAGACACCTCCGGAGGATCGGCAATGAGCGAACCGGAAATTGGTATCATGATGCTGGGCATGTTGGTCATCCTGATCATGCTCGGCTTCCCCATCGCCTTCACGCTGATCGCCATGGGCATCGCCTTCGGTTATTTCGCCATCGGCGACATCATCTTCTCGCTACTGGTGCAGCGCGCCTACGGGGTGATGTCCAATGACGTGCTGATCGCCGTGCCGCTGTTCCTGTTCATGGGCTACATGGTCGAGCGCGCCAATATTCTCGACCGGCTGTTCTCGAGCCTGCAACTGGCGGCACGCGGCATGCCGGCCTCGTTGGCGGTGGCCAGCCTGATCACCTGTGCGCTGTTTGCCACTGCCACCGGCATCGTCGGTGCGGTGGTGACCCTGATGGGGTTGCTGGCGCTGCCAGCGATGCTCAACGCCGGCTACGACAAGCGCATGTCGAGCGGAGTGATCTGCGCCGGGGGCTGCCTCGGGATCCTGATCCCACCGAGCATCATGTTGATCCTGTATGGCGCCATGGCCGGGGTCTCGGTCGTGCGCCTCTATGCCGCGGCGCTGATACCCGGGCTGCTACTGGCGGGGCTCTACATCCTCTACGTGATGGGGCGCGCGATGATCAACCCCAAGGTGGCGCCGAAGCTGCCGGCCGAGCAGTTGAATGTGCCGCTGGGCAAGGTCTACTGGGGGCTTTTGACCTCCTTCGTGCCGCTGTTCGTGCTGATCATGTCGGTGCTGGGGGCGATCCTGTTTGGCCTCGCCACTCCCCACGAGGCGGCCGGTATCGGCGCACTGGGGGCGATCCTGCTGGCCGCGGCCTACCGTCAGTTGACCTTCGCCCGGCTGCGCGAGGCGGTGTTCCTCACCGCGCGTACCAGCGCCATGGTGTGCTGGCTGTTCGTCGGCTCGTGGATCTTCTCGTCGGTGTTCTCGCTGCTCGACGGCCACTCGCTGATCGAGCACTGGATCAGCGGCATGTCGCTGACACCGCTGCAGTTCCTGCTGCTCGCCCAACTGATGATCTTCATTCTGGGCTGGCCCCTGGAGTGGACCGAGATCATCATCATCTTCGTGCCGATCTTCCTGCCGCTGCTGCACATGTTCGGCATCGATCCGCTGTTCTTCGGGGTGCTGGTGGCGCTCAATATCCAGACCTCGTTCCTGACCCCGCCGATGGCGATGTCGGCCTTCTATCTCAAGGGCATCTCGCCCAAGGGGATCGAGCTCAACGATATCTTCATCGGTATCGCGCCGTTCCTGCTGATGGTGTTCGTGGCGATGTTCATCCTCTACATGGTGCCGGGCATCGTGTTCTGGCTGCCGGGGGTGCTGTACGGCTGATAGACGACAGCGCCCGACAAGGATGTCGGGCGCAGGGGGGGGAGGTAATAGCGCAACGCGGCGCCGCTGACTGGGTCAGCGGCGCCGCGTCCGTCAGGCGTCGCGCTCGGGCTTGTCGCCGCGCTTGCCGTGGCGGTGCTTGGACTGCATGGCGGCCTTGAGCTCCTCGAGCTGCTGCTCGTCGAGGATCTCTGCCAGCGCCGCACGATGCTCGTCGCGCAGGGCGCGGTAGGCCTCGCGGCGCTCATCGCGAGAGTCGAAGTCCTGGTCGTGCAGTTCGCGCATATCGCGGTACATGCTTTCACGCACCTCGGTCAGCGCCTCGCGCTCGGCGTCGCTGAGCTCCCAGCCGTCGACCAGCGTGGTAAGGCGTTCCTGCATCGCCTGGCGATGCTCAGCATGCGTCTGCTGATAGCGCTCGCCCTTGGCGCTAGCGTCGCCGTGGTCGGCGGCGCTGACGGCCAGCGACAGCGGCGCGATGGCCAGCGCCAGCAGCGCCGGCATCAGGGTCTTGCGTACGGTCATTCGAATCATGCTGGACTCCTGGTTCCTTAGGGTGACGCTGACACTCTCGGCTGCGGTGGTGCAATCAGGTTGCAGCAAGGGTGCAACCATCGCGCAACAGCGTCTCACTCCTCCGGCTGGTACTTGTAGCCGACGCCGTAGACCGAACGGATGATCTCGCGCTCCGGCCACACGTCGCTGATCTTCTTGCGCAGCTTCTTGATGTGGCTGTCGACGGTGCGCTCGGAGACGATGCGATGGTCGCGGTACATGTGGTCCATCAGCTGGTCGCGGGAGAAGATCCGTCCCGGCGCGTTCATCAGCACCTTGAGCAGCTGGAACTCGACGGCGGTGAGCCCCAGGTCGTGGCCGTCGGCCAGCGCCCGCCAGCCGTCGTCGTCGAGAACCAGCGCGGCGCTGTCGGCGCTCGCCGGTGCCTCGGCAGCGCGGCTGCGGCGCAGCACCGCCTTGATCCGTGCCACCACCTCACGGGGGCTGAACGGCTTGCAGATATAGTCGTCGGCGCCGAGTTCCAGGCCCAGCAGGCGGTCGACCTCCTCGACCCGCGCGGTGAGCATGATCACCGGCAGCCGCGGCCAGCGCTCGCGCAGCTGGCGGCACAGGGTCAGGCCGTCGGTACCCGGCAGCATCAGGTCGAGCAGCACCAGGTCGGGCTGCTGCTGCTCGAGCCACGGCACCACGCTGTCGCCGTGGTCGAGGTGGTGCGAGGCGAAGCCGCTGCCGCGGAGGTAGTCGGCCACCAAGCTGGCGATCTTGGGCTCGTCCTCGACGATCAGCACGGTTTCGTTAGGCGTGGCGCTCATGCACGTTCTCCCTGAGCAGTGGAAATTCGAGGGTCCAGCATAACCCGCCGAGGGGGGAATTCGAGGCCCGCATGCTGCCACCGTGGGCGGTGACCAGGGCGGTGGCAATCGACAGTCCCAGTCCACTGCCGCCGCTGGCGCGGTTGCGCGAGCCCTCGACCCGGTAGAGACGCTCGGTGAGACGGTCGAGCTCCTGCTCGGGTACGCCCGGGGCGGTATCTTCCCAGACGATGCGCACGACCTGCGTATCGCAGGTCAGGCTGACGCTGAGGCGGCCGGGGGCCTGGGTATAGGCGCAGGTGTTGTCGAGCAGGTTGTGCCACAGCTGGCGCAAGCGCTGCAGGTCGCCGCGGATCGGCGCCTGGTCGGTGATATGCACCTCTAGCTCGAGGCCCTGGTCGGCCAGCCAGCCGCGGCGCTCCTCGAGGCGCGCGGCCAGGGTTTCGGCCAGATCGAGGGGCGCCAGCGAGACGTCGAGCACGCCGGCGTCGCTCTGGGCCAGCAGCCGCAGGTCGGCGACCAGGCGTTCGAGCTGGCCGACCTCCTGGGCCAGCGAGCCGAGGTTATCCTCGTTCATCGGGCGGATACCGTCCTGCATGGCTTCGATCTCGCCGCGCAGCACCGCCAGCGGCGTGCGAAGCTCGTGGGCGATGTCGGATACCCAGCGCTGGCGCGCCTCGCGGTTGGCCTCGAGCGTTGCCGCCAGCACGTTGAAGTCGTGGGAGAGTCGCGACAGCTCATCGCCGCCGTGCTCCGGCAGGCGGATGTCGTAGTCGCCCTCGGTGAGGCGCCGGGTGGCCAGCGCCATATGCCCGGTGCGCCCGCCCAGCCACCACGACAGCCCGCCGGCCAGCAGCAGCGAAGCGAGTGCCAGCGAGGCGACTATGATGCCCAGGTTGCGCTGCTGTCGTGACAGGAAGATGCGGTCCATGCGCGCCATCAGCTGCTGGGGAGGGCGATAGCCGAGAGCCCCGACCTGCTCGCCCTGACTGATGATCGGCAGCCAGTGCAGTTCGGAGCCGCCGGCGGCGTCGTCGTCGTCGGGACGCAGCCCGATGACCGGCAGGCCGTTGGCGTCATGCAGCACGAAGTCGCCGGGATCGCCCAGGCGCCGGTCGATGCCCTGGGGGGGCGGGCCGTCGCCGGGCCACAGCTGGCGGCGTACCAGGCGCTGCCAGGCGCTCATGTCGTCGCGCAGCCACTGCCAGTCGCCGCGCCGCTGCCACTCCTCGGCGAGGCCTTCGGCCAGGGTCTCGGCACGGGTGGTCTGGGTGGTCTCCAGGTAGTCGATGAAGCCGCGGTCGATGCTACGCGACACGGCCAGGAACACCAGCCCGGCAATCAGCACGTTGACCGCCAGGATGATCACGAACAGCTTGACGCCGAGGCGCGATACCACCGGGCGGCGAGGGAACGAATAGGCGGGCATCAGCGGGCCTCCTGTGGGCGTGGCGCGGCGTGCGGTGTCAGACGTTCGCGCAGTCGCTCGAGGCTCAGATAGAGCACCGGCACCAGGATCAGCAGGATCAGGGTAGCGAACAGCATGCCGAAGCCCAGCGAAATGGCCATGGGGATCATGAAGCGTGCCTGGCGCGAGGTCTCGAAGATCATCGGCGCCAGCCCCAGGAAGGTGGTCATGGTAGTCATCATGATCGGCCGCAGGCGGCGCGTGGCGGCGGCGACGATCGCCTCGCGGGCGGCCATGCCCTCGCGGCGACGGCGGTTGGCGTAGTCGATCAGCACCAGCGCATCGTTGATCACCACCCCGGACAGCGCCAGCATCCCCAGCAGGCTGACGATGGAGAGTCCGAAGCCCATGATCAGGTGGCCGCCCACTGCGCCGATCACCCCGAACGGGATCGCCGCCATCACCAGCAGCGGCTGCAGGTAGCTGCGGAAGGGGATCGCCAGCAGGCAGTAGATCGCCGCCAGGGTCAGCCACATGGCGGTCCTCAGCGTGGCCAGGTTGTCGGCGGTGTCCTGCTGGCGGCCGCCGAGGCCGATCTCGAGGCCCGGATAGGCGGCCTCGACCCCGGGGAATACCTGCTCCTGCAGGGTCGCCAGTACCTGGTTGACCTGGGCGTCGCCGTCGAGGTCGGCGGTGACGGTGATGTCGCGGCGGCCGTCGGTGCGGCGCAGGGTGGTGGAGGCGCGGCCGATGTCGATATCGGCGACCCGGGCCAGCGGTACCTCGACGCCCTCTGCGGTGCGAATCGGCAGCTGATAGAGCTCGCTCAAGCTGTCGCGGGCCTGCGGCGGCAGGCGCACCTCGACGCTCACCGAGGTGCGCCCGGCGTGCTGCTCGACGGCGGTAACGCCCTGCAGCGGCCCGCGCAGCTGGGCGGCCAGGTCGCTGCCGCTGAGGCCCAGGGCGCGCCCCTCGGCGGAGAGCCGCACCTCGAGCTGCGGCAGGCCGTCGCCGAGGCCACTGTCGATATCGGTGAGGCCGCCGAATTGGGTGAGTTCATCGGCGAGCCGCAGGGAAGCCGCCTCGAGCACGTTGCTGTCGGGGTGGGAGAGGCGCAGCGTCAGCCCCGCCCCACGGCCCGGGCCGCCGACGTCGGACTCGAAGCGCACGGCCTGGACGTTGGTCAGCTCGCCGCTCAGCTCGCGCCACTCGCGGGCCACCCGCGACGGCGGCCAGGCGTCGAGGCTGGCCGGATCGAGCTGCAGCAGGACCTCGAGGCTATCGCCGTCGAGGCGTGTACGGGTGCCGGTGAAGTGCGGCCCGTCGTCGCGCTCGGCGAGGCGCTCGGCGGCCTCCAGCAGCTGGTCGCGGACACGCCGGTCGTCGGCCATCGGGCTGCCCACCGGCAGGGTCACGCTGGCCTGGACCTGATCCGACTCGACCCGCGGCATCAGCGAGAAACCCAGCCGCCCGCTCATGGCGTAGGCCAGCGCCACCGCCAGTACCGCCACCGCCAGGCTGATGGTCAGCGCACGCTGGTCGAGGGCACGCTGCAGCAGCGGCGCGAAGCGCTGTTCGGTGAAGCGTGTCAGGCCGCCTTGCATGCTGCGTCTGACGCGCTCCAGCGGGCGCTGCCAGCGCGGCGTGGGGCGTCGGCTGGTGCCGTGGGCGAGGTGGGCGGGCAGGATGAACAGCGCCTCCACCAGCGACATCACGAACACTGTGATCACCACCAGCGGCACCATGGCGAAGATCATGCCCAGGAAACCGGGCAGGAACAGCAGCGGCAGGAAGGCGACGATATTGGAGAGGATGGCGAAGGTGATCGGCGTGGCCAGTTCGCGGGCGCCGCGCACCGCCGCCTCGCGCAGCGAGTGGCCCTGTTCGCGGTAGCTGTAGATGTTCTCGCCGACCATGATCGCGTCGTCGACCACGATACCCAGTGCAATGATGAAGGCGAACATCGACATCATGTTGATCGACACGCCGATCCACGGCAGAAACAGCATGGCGCCGAGGAAGGCGGTGGGGATGCCCAGGGTGACCCAGAAGGCCAGCCGCGCCTCGAGGAACAGCGCCATCATCACCATCACCAGCGCCAGGCCCAGCCAGGCGTTCTTGAGCAGCAGGTCGAGGCGATCGCGGTAGATCTCGGAACTGTCGCGGGCGACGCTCAGGGTGACGCCTTCGGGGAGGTTGGCGATCAGCCGGTCGAGCTCGGCGTGAACCGCCTCGGAGATGCCCAGCGGGGTCTGGTCGCCGATCTGGTAGACGTCGATGGTCAGGCCCGGCTGGCCGTTGTACTGCACCTCGCGGTCGCTCTCGGCGAAGCCGTCGCGGACCTCGGCGACATCGCCGAGGCGAATGATGCCGCCGTTGGCGGTGCTACCCACCGGCAGCTCGGCGAACGCCAGGGCGTCGTCGCGGCGGCCCTGGTAGCGGATCAGCCACTCGCCCTCCTGGGTGGAGAGCCGCCCGCCGGCCAGGTCGAGGGCCTCGTCGCCGATGCGTGCGGCGAGCTGGCCGTGGGTCATGTCGAAGCGCCGCATGGCCTGGTCGTCGAGCCACACCTGGATTTCGCGCTCGCGGTTGCCCGACAGCTCGGCCTTGGCGATGCCGCGGCTGGCGATCAGCTCGGCGCGTATCTCCTCGGCGGCGTCGTGCAGGGCGCGGTCGCTGACGTTGCCGTGTACCTGCAGGCGCAGCACGCTGCGCGAGCGCCCGGCCAGGTTGATGCGCGGCGGGTCGGCGGCGGCAGGCAGGGTCGTGATGGCGTTCACCGCCTGCTGGATGTCCTGATAGACGCGCATCACCTCGACGCCGTCGATCAGGGTGGCGCGCAGGCTGGCGCTGCCCTCACTGGCGGTGGCGGTGACCTCGTCGATGCCCTCGATGTCGGCAAGCTCGGCTTCTATCGGCAGCAGGATGCTCTGCTCGACCTCTTCCGGGGTCGCCCCGGGGTAGCTGACCGAGATCTGTACCACCTCGATATCGAAGTCGGGAAATACCTCCTTCTTGATCGTCAGCGAGGCCATCAGGCCGCCGACGATCAGCAGCAGCATCAGCAGGTTAGGGGCCACGCCGTGGTGGACCATCCAGGCGATCGGGCCGCGCCGCATCATGACTCGTCCTCCGCCGCACTATCGAGCAGCGCCGCAAGCTCGGTGCTGCCCAGGGTGCGCGGTCGCAGGCGCATGCCGTCGCGTGGCTGGCCGAGGTTGGAGACCACGATGCGCTCGCCGGCCTCGAGCCCGGCGCTGATCAGCACCTGGTCCTCGCCGCGGTGCAGTACCTCGACCCGCGCGCGGCGCAGGCGATCCTCATCGTCGAGACGCCACACCTCGTCGCCGGGCCTGAGCGCCTGGGCCGGCAGTGCGAACAGGTCGTCGCGGGGGCTGGCGATGACCTCGGCGCGCAGCAGGTCGCCGAGGCGCAGCGCCGGGCCATCGCTATCCAGTGCCAGCGGGTCGTCGACCTGCACCAGCAGTTGGGTCTGCAGGCCGCCCTCGTCGAGTGCCGGCAGCACCGAGAGTATCCGCCCGTGGCGCTCGGCTCCCGCCGGCCAGCCACGGCTGGTCAGATGGACCTCGGCGCCGCCGCCATTGGCCTGTCCGGCATCGATCCACGCAAGCGCCTCGCCGGGCAGCGAGAGCTGGACCCAGAAGTGCGCCACGTCGACCAGGTGCAGCAGCTCGGTGCCGGCGCTGATCTCGCTGCCGCTGCCCACCAGGCGCTGCTGGATCATGGCGCGGTAGGGGCTGGTCAACTGGGTGCGTGCAAGGTCCAGCCCGGCCTGCTCGACGGCCACTTGGGCCGCGGCTACGCCGGCCTCGGCGGCGCGCAGCTGCGGCTCGCGCAGCACCAGGGCGCGGCGCTCGGCGGGCAGCTCGCGGCCGAACGACTGGTACTCGCTCTGCGCGCGCAGCTGTTCGCCGCGCTCGCTGGCGAGCTCGGCCTGGGCCCTGGCCAGGTCGGCCTCGGCGGCGCGCAGCGCCAGGCGATAGTCGCGGTCGTCGATGTTCAGCAGCGGCTCGCCGGCCTCTACCACCCGGCCCGGGATCACTCCGGGCGCGAAGGCCTCGAGGCGGCCGGCGACGCGGCTCGAAAGCAACGTCTCGCGCTCGGCCTGGACCCGGCCGTAGCCGTGGATCTGCGGGGCCGCGGGGCCGCGGATGGCCTCGATCACGTCGACCACTGGCGGCGGCACCTCGGGAGGCGGGCGCCGCTCGACCCGCGGCGGCTGGCTGATCAGCCAATAGGCCACGGCCAGGCCCAACGCCAGCACCAGCAGCGCGGCGACCGCCCCCAGGCGGACGCGCCCCCGCTGACAGGCGCGGGGGCTGAGGGGCGAGGCGGGGCGTACCGAGGTGACGGGCATGGGCGGCTCGTGACGAGGGAAAGGCAGCACACAGCATCGCCGTGGCGGATGCAGCTATTGGTCATGAACTGTGCAAGCAAGGTGCAAGCGATGGCAACCGCGGATGCCAACGCTGCTCTCGTCTCGCGCTTACGGGCAGCTTTCACCGATCAACAGCTGGGTGGTCAGCAGGCGCTGCTCGGGGGGGGCCAGGCCGAGGATCATCTGCGCGGCAATGCGTCCCTTCTCGACGCTGTCCTGGCGCACCGTGGTCAGCCGCGGTGCGCGGTACTGGCCCTCGGCGATGCCGTCGAAGCCGACCAGGCGCAGGTCCTCGGGGACCCGCAGGCCACGCTGCTCGGCCAGGGTCAGGGCGGTCAGGGCGATGCGGTCGGACATGCACAGTAGCAGGTCGGGGCGTTCGGCGTCGGGCAGGTCGAGGATCTCTTCGATCACCGGCGAGCAGACCTCGAAGGTGTTCTCCTCGATATTCCACAGCGGAACGGCCTGGCGCGCAAAGCCCTGCTCCTCCAACGCCTGGTAAAAGCCGTCGAGCCGCGAGCGGGTGATGGTGCGATTGCCCGGCAGCAGGGTATGCGCCGCGCTGATCCGGCCGTTGCAGGGCTCGGCGGTGAGGCGCAGATTGATCACCGCCGGGCGCTGGGGCGGTGCGGCCAGGGCGTGGCGGGCGATGGCGCGACACGCCGCCTGGTTGTCGACGTGCACCGCCGGTCGCCCTTCGATATCGAAGTCCACCGCCACCAGCGGGCGCTGGGCCGGCAGGTCGCCGAGCAGGGCCAGGGTCGGCATCAGGCCGTAGACGATGAAGCCGTCGGCGATGTTCGCCGAGCCCGGCGCCTGGGAGGCGTGCTCGCGGCCGGGCAGCAGCAGCAGGGTGTGGCCGTGGGCATCGAGAATTTCGGCGACACCCGACAGGAACTCGCTGGCCACGGCGTCGTTGAGGCTGTAGGTGAGGCTCTCGGCGAGCACCACGGCGATGATCCGCGAGCGGCCGGTGCGCAGGCTGCGCGCCTTGGCGTCCGGCCCGGTGTAACCGAGGCGCTTGGCCTCGCCGAGAATTCGCTCGCGCAGCGCCGGCGACAGCTGGTCGGGGCGATTGAAGGCGTTGGAGATCGTGGCGGTGGAGACGCCAAGCTCGCGCGCCAGGTCTTTCAGCGTGATACGGCGTGGCGATGTGGACACGGTGCTTTCCCTGCTAAGTATTCAGGCAACAGAATACCGGCCCCTTGCCGCCGTGAATACTGCGGCAAGCGAGCCGGCAGGCGAGGTGTTGCCCGCTGCTAGGCGGCGGCCCGCGACTGGGCCAGCCCAAGCGCTCGGCCGTCGCCAGCGAACAGGTGCACGTGTTCGGGGTCGGGCGCCAGCGCCACCTGCTGGCCAACCCGCCAGGCGCTGGGCGCCTCGCTGCGATGGATCAGCAGGGTATCGCCGGCCCTCGGCTCCAGGTAGACATAGACTTCGTTGCCGAGGTACTCGACGTTGACGATCTCGAAGGCGTTGTCGCCGCTGGCCTCGGCCAGGCGCAGATGCTCAGGGCGCACGCCCAATGTCAGCGCCGCGCCGGCCGTGCAGTGGGCGGTGTCCTGGGGCAGCGCCAGCTCGCCGATGCCGTCACTGGTCACCCGGCAGCCGTCGCCACTGCCGGACACCAGCTCCGCGGGCAGAAAGTTCATGGTCGGCGAGCCGATGAAGCCGGCCACGAATCGGGTCGCCGGGCGCTGGTAGAGCTCGTGGGGGCTGCCGACCTGTTCGATACGGCCGGCGTTGAGCACCACGATCTTGTCGGCCAGGGTCATGGCCTCCACCTGATCGTGGGTGACATAGATCATGGTAGAACCGAGTCGCTTGTGTAGCCGAGCGATCTCGTTGCGCATCTGCACGCGCAGCGAGGCATCCAGGTTGGAGAGCGGCTCGTCGAACAGCAGGATGCGCGGCTCCCGGGCCATGGCGCGGCCCATGGCCACGCGCTGGCGCTGGCCGCCGGAGAGCGCCTTGGGCTTGCGCTCGAGCAGCTCCTCGAGCTGCAGGATGCGGGCGGTGGCCATCACTCGATCGTGCACGGTCTGCTTGGCGGTCTTGGCCAGCTTGAGGCCGAAGGCCATGTTTTCAAAGACCGTCATGTGCGGGTAGAGGGCATAGGATTGGAAGACCATGCCCACGCCGCGCTCGCGGGGCGGCAGCTCGTTGACCACGCTGTCGCCGATGCAGAGCTCGCCGCCGCTGATCGACTCCAGCCCGGCGATCAGTCGCAGCAGGGTCGACTTGCCACAGCCGGAGGGGCCGACGAAGACCACGAACTCGCCGTTGCCGATCTCCAGGTCGACATCCTTGATGATATGGGTGCTGCCGAAGACCTTGTTGATCTTGTCGAGGGTGACGCTTGCCATGGAGTGTCTCCTTGCCGGCCCGGTGATGAAGGGGCTCGCCGTAGGCCGGCCTGGTTGTTATGAGTCGCTGTTATGAGTGTGGCTCAGAGGACGAACCAGGCGGCCTGATAGGGCGGCAGGTTCAGGGTCTCGCCGTCGAGTTCATGGGTAAAGCCGTGGCCCTGCAGCGCGCTGTCGACCGCCAGCGGCAGTTGCACGTCACGGGCCTGGCCGGTGAGGTTGAAGACACACAGGATACGTTCGTTGCCCTTTTCGCGGATGAAGCCCAGCAGCGCTTGCCCCACATCGACCAGTGCCAGATCGCCATCGAACAGCGCCGCATGGGCGGCACGCAGGGCGAGCAGGCGGCGCGTGGCGCTGAGCACCGAGTCCGGGTCGTCCTGCTGCTCGGCGACGGCCAGCGGCAGCTGGCGGGTTTCCACCGGCAGCCAGGGCGTCACGCCCGCGGCGCTGAAGCCGCCGCTTGCGCTGTTCTCCCAGGGCATCGGCGTACGGCAGCCGTCGCGGCCCTTGAACTCCGGCCACAGCACCTTGCCGTAGGGGTCCTGGATGCGCTCGAAGGGCACCTCGGCCTCGGGCAGGCCCAGCTCCTCGCCCTGGTAGAGGCAGACGCTGCCGCGCAGCGAGAAGAGCACGGCCAGGGCCACCTTGGGGTAGGCGATGGGGTCCTCGCCGTCGCCCCAGCGGGTCGCGCTCCTCACCACGTCGTGGTTGGAGAGCGCCCAGCAGGGCCAGGCGTCACCGGCCAGGCGCTGGAAGCGCTCGATCACCTGGCGGATATAGGCCGCCGAGTGGGGAGCATTGAGCAGGTCGAAGGTGTAGGCCATATGCAGCTTGTCGCCGCCCGCGGTGTATTCGGCCATGCGCTCGAGGGGGTGGTCGTCGCCGATCTCGCCCACTGTGGTGGTGCCGGGGAACTCGTCCATCAGGGTGCGCAGCTCGCGCAGGAAGTCGAGGTTCTCCGGGCGGCTCAGGTCATAGACATGGCGCTGCCAGGTGTAGGGGTTGGCCTCCGGCGCGCCCAGGGTCTTGGCCTCGCCGGCCGGTACCGGCGGGTTGTCGCGCAGCGCGGCGTCGTGGAAGTAGAAGTTGACGGTGTCCAGGCGGAAGCCGTCGACACCTAGCGCCAGCCAGAAGCGCATATTGTCGAGGTTGGCCTGGCGCACCTGCGGGTGATGGAAGTTGAGGTCCGGCTGGCTGCTCAGGAAGTTGTGCAAATAGTACTGGCGGCGGCGCGGGTCGAAGGTCCATGCCGAGCCGCCGAAGATCGACAGCCAGTTGTTGGGCGGGGTGCCGTCCGGTTTGGGGTCGGCCCAGACGTACCAGTCGGCCTTGGGGTTGGTACGATCGGCGCGGCTCTCCTGGAACCAGGGGTGCTGGTCCGAGGAGTGGCTGATCACCTGGTCGATCATCACCTTGAGACCGAGAGCATGCGCCTTGGCGAGCAGCGTCTTGAAGTCGTCCAGGCTGCCGAACATCGGGTCGACGTCGCGGTAGTCGCTGATGTCGTAGCCGAAGTCGAGCATCGGCGAGGTAAAGAAGGGCGACAGCCAGATGCCGTCGACGCCGAGGCTCGCCACGTAGTCGAGCTTGTCGCTGATGCCCTTGAGGTCGCCGATACCGTCGCCGTTGGCGTCCATGAAGCTGCGCGGATAGATCTGGTAGATGACGCCGCCGCGCCACCAGAGGGTGTTGTCCTGCATCTTGAATCCTTGGGTCATGGGAAGCGTTTGGTATTCATTGAGGTCGCTATCAGTTTCCCGACACCGGGACTGATCCGACGGCAGGCCTGCGCGAAGGCGCTGTAAACCCTTCCCTGGGCGCTACTTTTGCCATCCATGGCAAAAGACCTTCGCTTCGACCTGCCCTCGGCGTCCCTCAGAGGCTCGGGCCCGATGGTGATGATGGAGTTAGCCCTTGACGGCGCCGGCGGTGAGGCCGGAGACGATGCGCCGCTGGAAGATGATGACCAGGATCACCAGTGGCACGGTGACTACCACCGAGGCGGCCATGATCGGGCCCCAGGGCAGCTCGTAGGCGCTGCCGCCGGAGAGCAGGGCGATGGCCACCGGCACCGTGCGCTGGCTGTCGGTGAGGGTGAAGGTCAGCGCGAACAGGAACTCGTTCCAGGCGGCAATGAACGCCAGCAGCCCGGTGGTGGCCATGGCCGGCCACATCAGCGGCAGGAACACCTTGGTGATGGTGACCCAGGGTGTGGCGCCGTCCATGATCGCCGCCTCCTCGAGCTCCATGGGCAGTTGACGCATGAAGGTGGTCAGTACCCAGACGGTGAAGGGCAGGGTGAAGATGGTGTAGCTGAGTATCAGCCCGGCCGGGTTGTTGTAGAGGTTGAGGGCGCGGATCACCTCGAACAGGCCGGAGAGCACCGCCACCTGCGGAAACATCGATACGCCGAGAATCACCAGCAGCACCGTGGAGCGGCCGCGGAAACGCACCCGGCCCAGGGCGTAGGAGGCGGTGATGCCGAGCAGCAGGGCGATACCGACCACGCTCACGGCGACGATGATCGAGTTGACGATGGCCTGCAGGAAGCTGCGCTGGCTGAAGATCTGCGCATAGTTGGAGAGGTCGAAGCGGCTCGGCCAGAGCTCGACCCGGAACAGCTCGCTGGAGGGTTTGAAGGAGGTGATCACCGCGTAGTAGAAGGGGAACACCGCGTAGAACACCACCAGCGCGACCAGCAGCCAGAAGCCGATGCGCTTGGCGAATTTGGATAGCTGGCGCGGGGTCATGCGTCGCCTCCCAGTTGCAGTTGCTTGCGGCCCAGGTAGAGGTAGGCAACGGTGGCCAGGGCGATGATCAGGAACAGCAGCGTCGAGGCGGCGCTGCCGTAGCCGACGTCCTGGAACTCGACCAGCTGCTGGCGAGCGTAGATCGACATCGACATGGTGCTGGTGGAGTTGGAGGTCAGCACGTAGATGACGTCGAACACGCGCAGGGCATCGAGCAGGCGGAAGATTACCGCCACCATCAGCGCCGGGGTGATCAGCGGTAGGGTCACCTTGAAGAACACCCTGAGCGGGTGGATGCCGTCGACCTCGGCGGCCTCATAGCAGTCCTTGGGCAGCATCTGCAGCGCGGCAAGTACCAGCAGGGCGACGAACGGCGTGGTCTTCCACACATCGACCATGATCACCGCCCACATCGAGTAGCGCGCCTCTGCGGTCCAGGCGATGGGGGCGTCGATGATGCCGACCATCATCAGCAGGTGGTTGATGATCCCGAACTGGTCGTTGAGCATCCACGCCCACATCTGTGCCGAGACGATGGTGGGGATCGCCCAGGGAATCAGCACCGCGGCACGCACCAGGGTGCGGCCCTTGAACTCGGCGTTGAGGATCAGTGCCACGATCACGCCGAACACCACCTCGAGCGATACCGAGACCACCGCGAAGTAGGCGGTATTCCACACCGAGCGCCACCAGATGGGGTCGGCGAGCACGCCGTACCACCGGCCGTCCTCGTAGATCAGGTAGTTCTCGATGCCGATGAAGGTCGCTCGTCCCAGGTCGGACAGCGAGGCATCGGTGAAGCTGAAGTAGAAGGTGCGGATCAGCGGCCAGCCGGCTACCAGCGCCAGTGCAACCAGCATCGGTGCAAGGAAAGTCCAGGCCGCGCGCACGCGCTGGCGGCGAACCTTGGTGCTGCGGTAGCGACCCGCCGGCGGGCGCGCCGCGGCGGGCGCGCTGTGGTTGAGTGTCGTGCTCATTGGGGGCTCCGGGGCTTACCAGTTGCGCCGCTTGAGGCGCGACAGCTCGCGCTCGAGGTCGGCGACCGCGGTGGCGCCATCGCGGTTGCCGGAAAGCACGTCGTGGGTGGCGCTGAAGAAGGCGTTGCTGACCCGACCATAGGCGTCGCCGGTGGGCGCCGAGGGGCGTGCCACGGCGTTGACGAAGGTGTCGTAGAGCTCGCCGAAGAAGGGCACCGCCGTGAGCACCTCGTCGTCCTGGTAGAGGGCGTCGAGGGTGGGGTTGTAGGAGGCCTCGATGGCGCGACGCTTCTGCTCCTCCTCGCCGGTGAGGAAGGCGACCAGCTCGGCGGCGAGTTCGGGGTTGTCACTGTAGCGGGACACCGCCAGGTTCCAGCCGCCCAGGCCGCCGGCACTCTGTCCTTGGTCGCCGTGGGGAAGCTGGGTCACCCCGACCTTGCCGCGCACGTCGCTGTCGTCGCTCTGTGCCAGGGCCCAGGCGTAAGGCCAGTTGCGCATGAACACCGCATTGCCGCCCTGGAAGACCCCGCGGGCCTCCTCTTCGGTGTAGTTGAGCACGCCGTTGGGCGCGATGTCGCCGATCCAGCTGGCCGCCAGGTCGAGGGCCTCGGCGGCCTGTGGATTATTGATGCTGATCTCGCCGTCGCTCTCCACCAGGCTGCCGCCGCCGTGGCTGGCTACCCACTCCAAGGCGTTGACGGTCAGCCCCTCGTAGGCGCGGCCCTGGAAGACGAAGCCGCGCATGCGCTCGTTGCCCGCGGCGTGTTCGGCCTGCTGGATCTCGCGGGCGATCTCGGTGAGCTGCTGCCAGGTCTCGGGCACGTCGAAGCCGTGCTCCTCGAGCAGGTCGGCGCGGTAGTAGAGCACCCCGGCATCGGTGAACCAGGGCATGGCGACCAGCCGCTCGTCGATAGTGTTGTTGGTGACGATGGCCTCGAAGTGGCCGTCGGCGGCGGCGTCGCCGAGTACCTCGCGCAGGTCGAGCAGGTGGTTGGCCAGCAGCCCCGGCCACACCACGTCGATCTGCATCACGTCGATGTCGCTGGAGTTGGCCGAGAGAATCTGCTGGTAGAGCGACAGCCGCTCAGTGGAGGAGTTGGGGGTCGAGACCACGTCGACGCTGTGGCCGGTGGCTTCCTCCCAGGCGCGAACGCCTTCCTGGCACAGCGTCAGTTCGGCACCCACGGCGCCGCAGGAGATGGTCAGGTCGGCGGCCTGGGCGTGGCTGGTGGTGGCCATGGCGGCGCTTGCCAGGGCAATCGCCGGGATCAGTCTGTTGAGCATGGGTGGCTTCCTCGTCGGTTTGTTGTTGTGTGTCGTGGGTGCGTATTACGATCGTCTTAAACGATTAAGTTCGTTGGCACACAGTTAGCCGTTTGTGCGCTGGGACTTCAACCTAGACTTTGGGCTAACGCGCCACGAGCGAGAAAAGGGCCATCGGCGATAGCGCCATCACAGCGACAGGAAGAACAGGATCAGCGGCGGCGACAGCAGCGACAGGATGAAGCCGCTGACCACGGCGATGGGCACGCAGGCCACGCCGCCGTGCTGCTGGATCACCGGCAGGGTGAAGTCCATCGAAGTGGCGCCGCCGTAGCCGATGGCCAGCGGCGTGGCGCGGTGGATCAGCAGCGGGATCAGCACGAAGGCCAGCAGCTCGCGGGCCAGGTCGTTGAAGAAGGCCACGCCGCCGAGCAGCGGACCCAGCTGGTCGCCGATCAGGATCGCCGACAGCGAGTACCAGCCGAACCCCGAGGCCATCGCCAGCCCCTGGTTCCAGCTCAGCCCCAGCAGCGGCGCGGCGAGCAGCCCGGCGAGCAGCGAGCAGGCGGCGACGGTGGCGGCGATCGCCAGGCCGAAGCGGTTGAGCAGGATCTGCTTGAGCGACATGCCGGAGTTGCGCAGCTGGCAGCCGATCAGCGCCAGCAGCGCATACAGCGCCCATTCGGCGAGCCGCTCGGCCCAGGCGTAGGCCGGTTCACCGATCAGCCAGCCGAGCAGCAGCCCGATCAGCACGCCGGCCATGACCACCCCGACCAGCGCCAGCGAGCCGAGCATCGCGGTGAGCTTGCTGGTTGGTGCATTGGCCACCACCGGCGAGTTGCCGACGCGCAGCCGCAGTCGCCGCGACAGCCACAGCAGGCCGAGCAGGTTGGTGGCGGCGGTAATGCTGAACAGCAGGCCGGCCTGAACGCCCATTTGCGACAGCTGCCCGGCGAGGTTATCGAGCCCGGCCAGGCTTATGCCCATCAGTAGCAGGATCAGATAGACCGAGGCGTTGACACCGCGGTTGATCATCGCCATGGCGCCGGCATGGCGCACCGGCACCAGGTAGCCCAGCAGCAGCGGGAGGAGAACGATCAGCAGGCCGGTGAACATGGCGTTCCTTATGCAGCGACGGGCGGGCAACAAAAAGGCAGCCTGTTCGGCTGCCGGGGGGCTACTTTACGGATTGCCTGGACGCCAGGGAAGCCAATTTCGCCGATGCTTAGCGGGTGACGGTCTCGAGGGCGCTCAGCGTCAGCCGGCTGCGACGCTCGCCGTCGCGGTGGTAGTCGACGCTGAGCAGCAGGCCGGGGAGCTCGGGATGGAAGTCGAACACCAGCTGCCGCTCTGGGGTCTCCGGGTCCCAGGTCTCGACGCTGACCGCGTCGAAGGTGCCGGCGGGGCTCTCCACCATGTCGCGGGCCACTACCCGGTAGTGCAGCGTCTCCTCCTCGCCCTTGTGATCGACGAAGTGCAGTTCACAGGGTGTCGCCTCCTGACCTTCACAGCTGCCTGGCGCTGCGCTGCGTCGCGACAGGTCGAACAGCGCCGCCTGGCGGTCGGGCAGCGCGCTCAGCTCCTGGCTGCCGAGGCGGTAGTCGCCGCCGATGCCGAGCAGCGAGTAGCCGCTGGAGTAGGCGCTGGGCCTCACGCCGTCGGCATCGACGCGAAAACGGCTGCGCTCGTTGCCGCGGGCCACGGCGATGGCGGCGCGCATGTCGCTCTGCCACTGCTCGCCGTGCTGGCTGAGGCGGTGCTCGACGCGGGCGTTGGGCCAGCCGCTGATCTGCAACTGGTAGTGGGCGGTGAACGGCGTGGGCTCGGCCATGCCCTGTGCGGCGGCGCCGGTGCTGGCGCCGACCAGCAGCGCGCCGATCAGCAGTGTACGGATGCTCGACACCTGGGACTCCCTGGGCCAGTGAACGACATGCCTGAGAGCCCCGGCCCGGCGCGAGGTTCCCGCTGCCGGGCGAGTTGCGCATTCTTTGCGCGATGTGTGGGCCTCAGCGGTGGCGTTCGGCCAGCCTGGAAAGCGCTGGGGAGAGCGACAGCGGATAGTCGCACTCGCCGCCCTCCAGCGTGCGCAGTGACGCCGGCAGGCACTGCAGGGTCTCGGCGACCCGCTGTGGTGCCTGTTCGGCCAGGGCCATCTGCTCGGCATCGAGACGCCCACCCTCGACCAGCGGCACCAGCAGCGGGGTGCCGGAGGGCGGCGCCTCGTCGCGCAGGGCCAGGGTGTCGCCGGCCAGCGCTCCGCGCTCGTCAAGGCGCCGGTAGACCTGCTTGCGGCCGGGCAAGTTGAGCTTGCCCGGCGAGCGCTTCGCGCGGGGCATGCCGGCGTATTCGACCAGCTTGTAGGAGAGATCGATCACCGGCGCATCGGCGGAGACCCCGAGCTGAGTACCAACGCCGAACACGTCGATGGGCGCGCCCTGGGCCACCAGCGCGGCGATCTTGTGCTCGTCGAGGCCGCTGCTGGCGACGATCTTGACCCGGGTGTGGCCGGCGTCGTCGAGCAGGCGACGCGACGCCTTGGCCAGTGCGCCGAGGTCGCCGGAGTCGAGGCGGATGGCGCCCAGGTGCAGCTCGGGTTCGGCGTCGAGCAGCGCGATCAGGTCGCGCACGCCGTCCAGGGTGTCGTAGGTATCCACCAGCAGGGTGGTGCCGGGGTAGTGGCGCATGAAGGTGCGGAACGCCTCGCGCTCGTCGTCGTGGGCGAGAATATAGCTGTGCGCCATGGTGCCGCGCAGCGGCAGGTCGTGGCGCAGCCCGCCGAGCACGTTACTGGTGCCGGCCAGGCCGGCGCTGCGGTAGGCGCGCACGCCGCGTACGGCGGCATCGACGCCGTGCATGCGGCGCATGCCGAAGTCGACCACCGGCCGGCCGTCGGCGGCCAGTACCAGGCGCACCGCCTTCGACGCCAGCAGGGTCTCGAGCTGCACCAGGTTCATGATCAGGCTCTCGAGCAGCTGGGCCTCGGCGATCGGTGCCTCGACCTCGAGCAGCGGCTGGTTGGGGAACACCGGCGTACCTTCGGGTAGCGTCCAGATATCGCCACTGAAGCGCCACTCGCCGAGCCAGGCGAGGAACTCGGCCTCGAACTGGCCGCTGGCGGCCAGCTGCTCGAGGTGGTGGGGTTGGAAGCGCAGCCGGCTGGCCACGGCGGCGGCATGCTGCTGGCCGCAGGCGAGCATGAAGCGGCGCGTGTCGGGCAGCTGGCGGAAATAGAGGCTGAAGGTGGCGCGCTCGCGCAGGCCCTCCTTCCAGTAAGCCTGGAGCATGGTCAACTGGTAGAGGTCGGTGAGCAGCGCCAGGTCATCGTCGGCGACCTGCAGGGGCGGGGCCGCGCTCATTGGCGTACCTCGACCCCGGCGCGCTCGAGCTCGGCCAGGCAGTCGCCCGCCGAGTCGGGGTCTACGGCGGCGCTGAGCGGCGCCAGCAGCAGGGTGGCGAAGCCGGCGCGGCATGCGTCGAGGGCCGTGGCGCGAACGCAGACGTCCAGCGCCAGGCCGCATACCACCACCCGGGTGATGTTGCGTTCGTGCAGGTAGCCGGCCAGGCCGGTGGCGTCGAAAGCCGAGTAGGCGTCGGCGTCGAAGGCGGTGGCCTTGCTCACCCGCAGGGCCGCGTCAGGTAGCGCCAGGTCGGGGTGGAAGGCTGCGCCGTGGGTGTCCTGAATGCAGTGCGGCGGCCAGCTTCCGCCGCGATGGGTGAAGCTGGCGTGGTCGACCGGGTGCCAGTCGCGGGAGGCGATCACCAGGGTGCCCGCCGCGCTGGCAGCGGCGATTTCGGCATTGATGCCGGGAATCAGGCCGCGACCGCCGGCCACGGCCAGGGCGCCGCCCTCGCAGAAGTCGTTCTGCATGTCGACCACCAGCAGGGCGTCGCCGGGGCCGTAATCGATGTGCATGGTCATCGTTTGCCTCTCCCTATCGGGCCTGATTGCTTACAGCCTAGCGCTCCCCGGCGCCGCGGCGAAACCTGGTGCCGCTCAGTAGCCGGCGCTGCGGTCGATGGTCGGCACGTCGCGCCCGGCATGCCATGCCTCGAGGGTTTCCACTACCTGGTCGAGGGCCGCACCGAGCGGCGTGGGGCCGGCCATGTGCGGGGTGATCAGCAGCCGCGGGTGCTGCCACAGCGGGCTGTCGGCGGGCAGCGGCTCCTCGGGGAAGGCGTCGAGCAGGGCGCTGCGCAGGCGGCCCTCGTGCCCGGCGTCACCCAGTGCCTCGAGCAGCGCATGCTCGTCGATCAGGGTGCCGCGGCCTGGATTGATCAGGCTGGCGCCTTGAGGTAGGGCGGCCAGGGTCTCGGCGTTGATCAGATGGTGGGTCTCGGGGGTGTTGGGCAGTAGGGTGATCAGCGTGCGCACCTGGCCCAGCAGGTCATAGAGGCCCTCCTCACCGTGGTGGCAGCTGATGCCATCCAGGGTCTTGGGTGAGCGGCTCCAGCCGTGAACCGGAAAGCCTGCCGCGGTGATGCGCTCGGCGACATGGCGGCCGATGGCGCCAAGGCCCAGCACGCCCACCGGCCAGTCGCCCTTGTCGAGCACCTGGTGCTCGCGCCACTCGGCGCGCTGCTGCTGGTCGCGATAGCGGTCGAAGTCGCGCTGCACATGGAGCAGGCCGTAGAGGCAGTAGTCGGCGATCAGCTCGCCCATGCCGGCATCGCGCAGCTTGACGATGGGGGTGTCGTCCGGTAGCCCGGGGTTGCTCAGCAGGGCATCGACGCCGGCGCCCAGGTTGATGATGCCGCGGGCCTCGGCGTGGCGCTCGAGCAGCTCGGCAGGGGGCTTCCAGACCGCCAGGTAGTCGATATCGTCGACCGTCTGGTCGCTGGTGAAAACCTCGGCGTCGGGGAGTCGCTGCTGCAGGGCCGCCTGCCAGTCGGCGGCATCGTCGATATGCACCAGAATGCGCATGATGTCTCCTGTCTTGGGGGATCTGACAGCCATCATCGGCCGCTGCGACGCATCGAGTAAAGTTGTTGCGCCATATCGTTCGTCGTGGCGGTAGCGAAAAGGCCAATAAAGCCTTTGACGGCGGGCTTGGCGATGGTGCTAGTATCGTCGCCAGGATGTTGATGGGGCATAACCCCCTCCATTATCGTGCCCGCTGGCAGGAAGCCCTCGCCGCGGCCAACGATTTTCGTGCCGGCCTTAAGCGTTCAGCGGGTTCCGACGCAGGTAGTGCAGCAGGTCAACGCGCAGGCTCGGCCTTCTCCTCAGGAGGAGTGCCGGTTTTGGTGATTTTCGGTAATGGCGAGTGGCCACATGAATCAGGTAACCCTGCCTTTCACTCGTGAAGAGTATGCCAGCCGCGTATGGAAGGTGCGTGCGGAGATGGCTAATCGCGGCATCGACGTGCTGATCATCAGCGACCCCTCCAACATGGCCTGGCTCACCGGCTACGACGGCTGGTCGTTCTATGTTCACCAGTGCGTACTGCTGGGGCTGGAGGGTGAGCCGGTGTGGTACGGCCGACGCATGGACGCCAACGGCGCGCTGCGCACCTGCTGGATCGACCCGGCCAACATCACCTACTACCCGGATTACTACGTGCAGAATCCGGACATGCACCCCATGGACTACCTGGCCCAGTCGATCATGCCCGACCGCGGCTGGCACCAGGGCGTGGTGGGCATGGAGATGGACAACTACTACTTCTCGGCCAAGGCCTACCAATGCCTGCTGCGCGAGCTGCCCCATGCGCGCTTCATGGACGCCAATGCGCTGGTCAACTGGTGCCGCGCCATCAAGTCGCCCCAGGAGGTCGCCTACATGCGCGTCGCCGGCAAGATCGTCGAGGGCATGCATACGCGGATTCTCGAGGTGATCGAGCCGGGCCTGCCCAAGAGCAAGCTGGTCTCGGAGATCTACCGGGTGGGTATCGAAGGCTGGGTCGACGAGCACGGCAAGGTCCACGGCGGCGACTATCCGGCCATCGTGCCGATGCTGCCCACCGGCAAGGACGCCGCCGCACCGCACCTGACCTGGGACGACACGCCGTTTCGCCAGGGCGAGGGCACCTTCTTCGAGATTGCCGGGGTATTCAAACGCTACCATGCGCCGCTGTCGCGCACCGTGTTCCTCGGCAAGCCGCCGCGGGATTTCATCCGCGCCGAGTCGGCGCTGCTGGAGGGCATCGAAAATGGCCTGGCGGTGGCCAAGCCCGGCAACCGCACCGCGGATATCGCCATGGCGCTGGGTGCGGCCATGGACAAGTACGGCTTCGACCGCGGTGGTGCCCGCTGCGGCTACCCGATCGGCATCTCATACCCGCCAGACTGGGGCGAGCGCACCATGAGCCTGCGCCCCTCGGACGAGACTATCCTGAAGCCGGGCATGACGTTTCACTTCATGCCCGGCCTGTGGGAGGACGAGTGGGGCCTGGAGATCACCGAGAGTATCCTGATCACCGAGACCGGCTGCGAGACCCTGGCGAATTTCCCGCGCCAGCTATTCGTGCGCTGAAAGAAAGCGGCAACGGCCACAGCGAGGGGCGCCTGGGATAGGCCGGAAGGGAGGTCCTATGCCAGGGATGGCATCGGTAGCGCCCAGGGATGGGTTCACAGCGCCTCCCTGAAGGCCTATCGCAGGAATAGCCCCGAGCGACCGTTTGCTACGGAAGAACAAGGAGTTTCAACAATGACCAAGCGCCCTAGCCCGATCAGCGCCACCGTCGACTTCGATGCCGACGGCATCCAGCACGGTTTCCTCAAGCTGCCGATCTCGGTGGACGAGTCAGCCTGGGGCGCGGTGATGATCCCGGTCACCGTGGTCAAGAACGGCGACGGCCCCACCGCCCTGCTCACCGGCGGCAACCACGGCGACGAGTACGAAGGCATCACCTCGCTGCTCAAGCTGTCGAGCAGCCTGCGTGCCGAGGACGTCACCGGCCGGGTAATCATCGTGCCATGTATGAACACCCCGGCGGTGATGGCCGGCAAGCGCACCTCGGGGCTCGATGGCGGCAACCTCAACCGCAGCTTCCCCGGCGACCCCGACGGCAGCGTCACCGAGAAGATCGCCGACTACTTCACCCGGGTGATGACACCGATGTGTGACGTGGTGCTCGACCTGCACTCCGGCGGGCGCACCCTGGATATCATCCCCTTCGGCGCCTCCCACGTGCTCGACGACCCCGAGCAGCAGCGCCGCGCCCTTGAAGGCGCCAAGGCCTTCGGCGCGCCCTACGCCATGATGATGTTCGAACTCGATGCCGCCGCTCTCTTCGACACCGCGGTGGAGAGCCAGGGCAAGATCTTCGTCGCCACCGAGCTCGGCGGCGGCGGGACCTCGACCCCCGAGAGCATGGCCATCACCGAGCGCGGTGTGCGCAACTTCCTGATCCACTACGGCCTGCTGGCGGGTGAGGTGGAGATGCCCGCCGAACCGCAGGTCTACCTCGATATGCCCGACGCCAGCTGCTACGTGCAGAGCGAACACTCCGGCGTGCTGGAGCTCTGTTTTGCTCTGGGGGAGCGGCTCGAGAAGGGCGACGTGGTGGCCAGGGTCTATGACATGACGCGCAGCGGCAGCGCCCCGGTGGAGTACCGTGCCAGCCGCAGCGGGGTGCTGGCGGCGCGGCGTCATCCGTCGCTGGTCAACATGGGTGATACCATTGCGGTTATCGCCGATATCGTCGACTCACTCGGCTAAGGCTCTCTCCCACACACTGGAAGGCGCATGAAGCTCGATCGCTACGATCTTAAGATCCTCGAGATCCTGGCCCAGGATGGGCGCATCACCAAGTCGAAGCTGGCCGACGCCATCAACCTCTCGGTCAGCCCCTGCTGGGAACGGGTACGACGCCTCGAGAAGGCCGGCGTCATCGAGGGCTACTCGGCGCGCATCAACGCCAACGCGCTGGTCAAGCGCACGCCGGTGTGGGTACAGGTCGAGCTCAAGGCCCACAACGCCGAGAGCTTCCAGCGCTTCGAGGCGCTGGTCCATGCCACGCCCGAGGCCACCGAGTGCGTGGCAGTGGGCGGCGGTGTCGACTATCTGCTCAAGATCGAGGCTGATTCCATTGATGCTTATCAACGCCTGATTGACGCCTGGCTGGTCTCTGACGTCGGCATCGAGCGCTACTTCACCTATATCGTCACCAAGACGGTCAAGCAACAAGTGCCCCCGATTCAACTGGATAGCCGCTGAAACGCGGCACTCACCAGGCTCCCCTCCGCGCATGAACCGCGGATTTAGGCGGTCGTCAAGTCGTTAACGTTGGTTACACGCCCGTTGAATTTGGCATAAGCTGATTCAGATACGCGGGTTGTGGCGATTCCGCCTTGCAGGGGTCAGGCCCCATTGATGTCATCTTTTACCAGGCGTTCGCCATTGGAGAGGAACTGCATGTCCTATTTCACGATTGCCGGGGTGCAGCTGCATGCCCTGCACCACGGAGACAACACCGATGCCATGAGGCATCGCATCAATCTGCTGATGGCAAGATTCCCCAACGTGCAGATGGTGCTGTTCAGCGAGCTGGTGGCCAACGGTGCCGCTACTCATCACGCCGAGCCGATGCCCAGCAACATGGAGGCGATGTTCTGCCAGCTGGCCGAGGAGCACCGTATCTGGCTGATCCCCGGCTCGATGTTCGAGCGCGATGGCGACAAGATCTACAACACCCTCAGCGTGATCAATCCCCAGGGCCAGGTAGCCGCGCGCTATCGCAAGATGTTCCCGTTCCGGCCCTTCGAGGAGGGCGTCGAGGGTGGCAGCGAGTTCGTGGTCTTCGACGTTCCCCATGTGGGGCGCTTCGGTGTTTCGATCTGCTATGACATGTGGTTCCCCGAGACCACCCGCACCCTGGCCGCGATGGGCGCGGAGGTGATCCTCCACCCGACCATGACCGACACCATCGACCGCGATATCGAGCTCTCCATCGCGCGCACCAACGCGGCGATCAACCAGTGCTATTTCTTCGATATCAACGGCGCCGGTGCCATGGGCAACGGCCGCTCGATCGTGGTGGGTCCGGCCGGCGACGTGATTCACCAGGCGGGTATCGGCGAGGAGATCATCCCACTGGAGATCGATCTCAATCGGGTGCGCCGTGAGCGTGAGGTCGGCCTGCGCGGGCTTGGCCAGCCGCTCAAGAGCTTCCGCGATCGCAGCGTCGACTTCGGCGTCTATCGCAGTGAGAACTCGCCGACACCGTTCCTCGATACGCTCGGGCCGCTGGTCAAGCCGCATCGCCCGGATAACGGTCACCACGATATCTGATCGCGCCGCCGGCGCAGGAGGGAAACCCGTTAGATGCTAGCTGAGATCATTCGACAGTTGCGCCAATGGTTCATGCCGCCGTCCGCTACCGGGGACGGCCGTCAGGATGCTCCGCCGGCTGCGGCGGGGTCATCATCGCCCAAGCACAGGGAGCGTCCTCCCCAAGGAGCAAGAGAAATGAACAAGATCACAAGCATTTCTGATGTGCGCCGCCACTTCCATAACAACAAGACGCCGATCTACTTCATCTCGGCGACCAACTTCAATCTGCTCGGCATTGGCGACTGGGTGGGCAACTTTCGCCATATCAACTACATCGACTGCTTCGACGGGCGCCAGAAGAACGTCTTCGTGCCCAAGGAGAAATTCCCCCGCGACTTCGAGAGCATCGAGGACATCAACAACTACCTGCTCGAGCACAAGGAGGTCATCGACTTCCTTAAGTCGCGCGGCGGCGAAGGCACTGCGACCTTCCTGATGTTCGACGAGCACACCGAGGAAGTGTGCCAGCAGCTCGGCCTCAAGGTGGCGTTTCCGCCGGCGGCGCTGCGCTCGCGCATGGACAACAAGATCGAGACCGTGCGCATCGGCAACAAGGTCGGCGTGCCCAGCGTGCCCAACGTGCTGGCCAAGGTCGACAGCTACGCCCACCTCCAGGAGGTCAGCGCCGAACTGGGCACCCAGGACCTGGTGATCCAGTCCGCCTACGGCGACTCCGGGCACACCACCTTCTTCGTCTCCAACGAGGACGAGTACTACAAGTACGCCGAGGAGATCGAGGCCGAGCCCGAGGTCAAGATCATGAAGCGCATCAACTGCCGCGGCTCGGCCATCGAGGCCTGCACCACCCGCTGCGGCACCGTGGTCGGACCGCTGATGACCGAGTTGGTGGGCTTCAAGACCCTGACCCCCTACAAGGGCGGCTGGTGCGGCAACGAGATGTTCGCCGGCGCCTTCAGCCAGGAGGTGCGCGATAAGGCCCGCGAGTACACCTTCAAGTTCGGCGAGGCGCTGCGCGACGAGGGCTATCGCGGCTACTTCGAGCTCGACTTCCTGATCGACATGGACACCGAGGAGGTCTATCTCGGCGAGCTCAACCCGCGGGTCACCGGGGCCAGCTCGCTGACCAACGTGGCCGCCTTTGCCCACTCCGACGTGCCGCTGTTCCTGTTCCACCTGCTGGAGTTCTCCGACGTCGACTTCGATATCGACATCGCCGAGATCAACGAGCGCTGGGCGCATCCCGACAGCATCGACAGCTGGAGCCAGCTGGTCATCAAGCACACCGACGAGAGCATCGACCTGTTGACCCAGGCGCCGCAGTCCGGGGTATGGAAGATGGCCGCCGACGGCAGTATCGACTACGACCACTACAGCTATCATCCCCACGCCGCGGAGAGCGAGGAGGAAGCCTTCTTCGTGCGTATCAGCGGCGTCGGCGATTTCCGCTACGAGGGCGCCGACCTGGGGATCCTGATCACCCGCGGCCGGCTGATGGACGACGACTTCCAGCTCAATGAGCGCGCCAAGGCCTGGATCGACGGCATCCGCGGCCAGTTCGCCGGCCAGGCGCTGCAGGACCCGGTCGTCGAGGAAGTCGCGGTCAGTCACGCCATCGGTGGCGGCAACTTCAAGATTCTGTAGGTACCATGAACAAGCAGCTCGAGTTTCGTAGCGTCGTGGAAGCGCAGCCCGGCGCCAAGTGGCAGGCGCTGTTCGAGCACCACTGGCCGGCCTATGAGCGCTGGTACCTGTCGGAGACGGAGCGCGAGCGCCCCGGCTACCTGGCCTGCTACAACGCGCTAAGCCGGCATATGCCGGAACTGCTGCCGACCTACGAGCGGCTCTGCGCGCTGGCCGGCGGCGGCGACCTGGCCTCGCGCATGCTTAGCCTGTACCGGCCGCCGGCCTATATCACCGGCTGCTCCCAGGCGGTGCTGTCCAACGCCCATGCCAACCTGCTGGTGCGCAACTACGACTACCCGCCGGAGCTGTGCGAGGGCACCATCCTCTCGACCTGTTGGAACGACCGCCGGGTGATCGCCATGAGCGACTGCCTGTGGGGCGTGCTCGACGGCATCAACGAGCAGGGCTTGACGGTGTCGCTGGCCTTCGGCGGGCGCACCACGGTCGGCGACGGCTTCGGCGCACCGATCATCCTGCGCTATATCCTCGAGTTCTGCGACACCACCCCCCAAGCGGTGGAGGTGCTGGCCCGGGTGCCCACCCACATGGCCTACAACATCACCGTCAGCGATGCTCGCGGCCGCTACGTCACGGCGATGATCTCGCCGGACCGCCCGGCCTCGATCCGCCGTGTGCCGGTGGCCACCAACCACCAGAAGAAGATCGAGTGGTACGCCCACGCGCTGGCCTCGGAGACGCTGATCCGCGAGCGCCAGCTATCGATCCTGGTCGCCGACGAGGCCACCACCGAGCAGCGCCTGGTGTCGGCGTTCTTCGTCCCACCGCTGTTTCGCCGCGACTACCGGCGCGGCCTGGGCACCATCTATACCGCGGTATATCACCCGGCGGAGGGGCGGGCCAGCTTCTTCTGGCCGGGGGCGACACTGGCGATGTCGTTCGACGACTCGCGGGAGCAGCAGCTGACGATCCATTACGGCGGTCGCGCGGCGAGCGCGGCCGAGGGCAACAGGACGGGGTACCATCATGAGTGAGATAACCGAGTCGGATACGCCGTATACGGCGCTGGGCTTCTACCACAAGATCTCGCAGCTGCGCGCCGACACCTGGAATGCCCTCAAGCGCGACCTGGGCAAGCTGGTGCGTCTGCGCGATGAAAGCCAGGCACGCAACCTGGTCAAGGCGATCGACATCAAGCTGACCCGTCTGGAGATCATCGAGGACTACCACGCCTTTCCTTCCAAGGAGGATTTCCGGCATCTCTGGTCGCTGTTCGACCGCGAGGAGTACTCGCTGCTGGAGAAAGTGGTCAAGCGCCTGGTGCGGGCGCTGATCAGCGAGTCCTACCGGCGTCGTAACGTCGATCTCAGCGAGTCCGACGCTGGCGCCGAGGATCTCGAGGCGCTCGACGCGCTGGCTCAGCTGCGCCGCGGCCATCCCGCCTCCAATAGCTCTTCGCAGCCCTATTTCGAGCTGCTGATCGTCGACGCCATGTCGGTGCAGGAAGAGGAGGTGGTGCGCGAGGCGTTCCACAACCTGCGCCGCCCCGAGGACCGCTTCGTCTACGATGTGGTCACGGTACGCAGCTTCGAGGATGCGCTGATCGCGATCCTGGTCAATCCCAATATCCAGGCTTGCCTGATCCGCTACGAGTTCCCCTACAAGTCGAAGTACAACCTCAGTGCGCTGCGCAACTACCTGGAGGGGCTCTCGGAGAGCGAGCTGGAGAGCAAGTCCGAGGCCGAGCGCAGCATCCTGCTCAGCTCGATGATTCGCGAAATCCGCCCGGAGATCGACCAGTTCCTGGTCACCAGCGGCGACGTGGAGGCGACCGCCAGCCAGGATATCCGCCACTTCAATCGGATCTTCTACCGCGAGACCGACTACATCGAGCAGCACCACACCATTCTGCGTGCCATCGACGATCGCTACCGCACGCCGTTCTTCGATGCCCTGCGCGAATACAGCAAGAAGCCCACCGGGGTCTTCCATGCCATGCCCATCTCGCGCGGCAAGTCGGTGACCCGCTCGCACTGGGCGGGGCATATGATCGACTTCTACGGCATCAATATCTTCCTCGCCGAGACCTCGGCGACCTCCGGCGGGCTCGACTCCTTGCTGCAGCCCTACGGGCCGATCAAGAAGGCCCAGGAGTATGCCGCGCGTGCCTTCGGGGCGCGGCAGAGCTTCTTCGTCACCAACGGCACCTCCACCGCCAACAAGATCGTGGTCCAGGCGCTGGTCAAGCCCCGCGACATCGTGCTGATCGACCGCGACTGCCACAAGTCTCACCACTACGGCATGGTGCTGGCCGGCGCCCACGTCGCCTACCTCGACTCCTACCCGCTCAACGACTACTCGATGTACGGCGCGGTGCCGCTCAAGGAGATCAAGAAGACGCTGCTGGCGCTCAAGCGCTCGGGCCAGCTGCACAAGGTCAAGATGCTGCTGCTCACCAACTGCACCTTCGACGGCGTGGTCTACAACGTGCGCCGGGTGATGGAGGAGTGCCTGGCGATCAAACCCGACCTGGTGTTTCTGTGGGATGAGGCGTGGTTCGCCTTTGCCACCTTCAACCCCACCTACCGGCCGCGCACCGCGATGCACGCCGCTCGCACCCTGCTCGACCGCTACCGCAGCGACGCCTATCGCGAGGAGTACGCCGCCTGGAAGGCCGAGTTCGACCAGTGCGACCCGGAGGATGACGCTACCTGGCTCGAGCAGCGCCTGCTGCCCGACCCTGATGAGGTGCGGGTGCGCGCCTATGCCACTCACTCGACCCACAAGACCCTGACGTCGCTGCGCCAGGGCTCGATGATCCATGTCCACGACCAGGACTTCCGCCAGAAGGTCGAGGGGCCGTTTCACGAGGCCTACATGACCCACACCTCGACCTCGCCCAACTACCAGATCGTGGCCTCCCTGGACGTAGGGCGGATGCAGGCCGAGATGGAGGGCTTCGAGCTGGTGCATGCCCAGGTCGAGGCGGCGCTGTCGCTGCGCGAGCAGCTGTATACCAACCCGCTGCTGCTGAAGTATTTCCAGGTGCTCAAGAACAGCGACATGATCCCGCTGGAGTACCGCCAGTCCGGGGTCGACACCTTCTACGACCCCAGCACCGGCTGGAACAAGATGGAGGAGGCCTGGGCCCACGACGAGTTCGTCGTCGATCCCAGCCGCGTGACCATGGCGATCGGCCAGACCGGGATCGACGGCGATACCTTCAAGAATGAATACCTGATGAACAAGTACGGTATCCAGATCAACAAGACCTCGCGCAATACCGTGCTGTTCATGACCAATATCGGCACCACCCGCGGCTCCATCGCCTACCTGCTCGATGTGCTGATCAAGATGGCCAAGTCCTTCGACAGGCGCTGGGAGGATAGCAGCCGGCCCGAGCGCAAGATCATCGAGCACCAGATCAGGTCGCTGACCCAGGAGCTGCCGCCGCTGCCTGACTTCAGCCGTTTCCACGACGCCTTCCGGCCGCTGACCGAGAGCCCCGAGGGGGATATCCGGCGCGCCTACTTCCTCAGCTACGACGAGGAGAACACCGAGTACCTGCGCTTCGACAACGGCGCGCTGCAGGCCGAGATGCAGGCGGGGCGCGACGTGGTGTCGGCGAGCTTCGTGATTCCCTATCCGCCGGGCTTCCCGGTACTGGTGCCGGGGCAGGTGGTCAGCGCCGAGATCCTGCGCTTCCTGCAGGCTCTCGACGTCAAGGAGATCCACGGCTATCGCCCCGAGCTCGGCCTGATCGTGTTCACCGAGGCGGCGCTGGCGGATACCCAGCAGGGCGGCGACTGACAGAAAATTCTGCCTCACGCTGGGCGGAGACAAAAAAAACCGCATCCCCCGCGGCGGCGAACGAAAAGTCTCGCCGCCGCCTGGGCGTTACCCTGTAGGCATGCAGCGAGCGGCACCAGCCGCTCGCGCCATGTTTTGCCAATGCCGGGTGCGCCATCAGACCGCCCCGGTGCATCAGGGGAGGTGTCCAATGACCCAGTCCATCAAGCTCGAAGATCCGCGCCTGTTTCGTCAGCACGCCTACATCGACGGCAAGTGGACCTACGGCGACGGTGGCCGCGACGAGGCGGTGACCGACCCCGCCACCGGTGCGGTGCTGGGGCACATCCCGCTGCTCGAGGCCGACCAGATCCGCGGCGCGGTGGATGCCGCCGAGGCGGCCTTCGTACACTGGCGTGCGCTGCGTGCCGACGAGCGCTGCGAGCGCCTGCTGGCCTGGTACGATCTGCTGCAGGCGCATCGCGAGGATCTGGCCACCATCATGACCCTCGAGCAGGGCAAGCCGATGCCCGACGCGCGTGGCGAGGTCGAGTACGGCGCCAGCTTCGTGCGCTGGTTCGCCGAGGAGGGCAAGCGCACCTTCGGCGAGACCATTCCCAGCCATATTCCCAACGCCGCACTCGGCACTCTCAAGGAGCCGGTGGGCATCGCCGCGCTGATCACGCCGTGGAACTTCCCGCTGGCGATGATCACCCGCAAGGCCGCGGCAGCGCTGGCCGCCGGCTGCACGGTGATCGTCAAGCCGGCCAACGAGACGCCGTTTTCGGCGCTGGCGCTGGCCGAGCTGGCCGAGCGCGCCGGGATCCCCGCCGGGGTCTTCAACGTGGTGCTCGGCGACCCGCCCGAGGTCTCAAAGATCCTGTGCGCCGAGGAGCGGGTCAAGGCACTATCGTTTACCGGCTCCACTCGGGTCGGCCGCCTGCTGCTCGAGCAGAGCGCCCATACCGTCAAGCGGGTCTCCCTGGAGCTGGGCGGTAACGCGCCCTTTATCGTCGGTCCCGACATGGATCCCAAGGAAGCGGCCCTGGCGGCAGTGGCCGCCAAGTTCCAGACCGCCGGCCAGGACTGCCTGGCGGCCAACCGCATCCTGGTCCACGAATCGATACACGATGCGTTCGTCGAGCACTTTGCCGAGCGCATGGCGGCGCTGACCGTGGGCAACGGCATGCAGAGCGAGGTCGATCTCGGCCCGCTGATTCACGGCCAGGCGGTGGAAAAGGCGGCGAGCATCGTCGACGACGCCCTGTCGCGTGGCGCGACCCTGGTCGCCGGCGACCAGAATCAGGCGCCGGGCCCCAACTTCTTCATGCCGGTGCTGCTCACCGGGGTGACGCCGCAGATGCAGGTGTGGCGCGAGGAGAACTTCGCGCCGGTGGCGGGGGTCACTGCCTACGCCGACGACGACCAGGTCATCGAGATGGCCAACGACACCGAGTACGGCCTGGCGGCCTACGTCTACACCCACGATATCCGCCGCATCTGGAAGCTGCTGCGTGCCCTGGAGTTCGGCATGGTCAGTGTCAACTCGGTGAAGATGACCGGCCCGCCGGTGCCGTTCGGCGGCGTCAAGCAGTCGGGCCTGGGTCGCGAGGGCGGCATCACCGGTATCGATGAGTATCTGGAAACCAAGTACTACTGTCTGGGCGCCCTGGGTTCGGTGTCGGGGAGCTAACGACGCTAGGAGACTGCCAGCGTATCCCCTCTCGCGATGCCCAAGAACGAAACCCTGACGCTGCGCTTGCGGACTGCGCGTCGGACCGGAACAAGGTCCCTCTTGCCGGTCCTCGATCGACATCCATGTCGATCGCCGCGGTCCGCGGCGCTTGCGCCAGCGTCCTTGGGTATATATCGCTCGATGGCACACCCTGGCAGCTGGCCTCAGACATTAGCAACACACATGTATACCCGCATGGGCGGGGATCAAAAAAAGAGAGAAGCGAGATGAGCCTGCACAAGGAATTGATCGACCGCGACCGCAAGGTCACCTTCCACGCCTCCACCCACCTGCGCGACTTCGCCCACGGCGACGCGCCGGGCCGGGTGATCAGCGGCGGCAAGGGCATCCATATCGTCGACAAGGACGGCCGCGAGTTCATCGACGGCTTCGCCGGGCTCTACTGCGTCAATATCGGCTACGGGCGCACCGAGGTGGCCGAGGCGATCTACCGCCAGGCGCTGGAGCTCTCCTATTACCACACCTACGTAGGGCACGCCAACGAGCCGCAGATCCAGCTCTCCGAAAAGATCCTCGAGCTGGCCGGGCCGGGCATGTCCAAGGTCTACTACGGCATGTCCGGTTCGGATGCCAACGAGACCCAGCTCAAGATCGTGCGCTACTACAACAACGTGCTGGGGCGGCCGGCGAAGAAGAAGGTCATCTCGCGGATGCGCGGCTACCACGGCTCGGGCATCGCCTCCGGCTCGCTGACCGGGCTCAAGGCGTTCCATGACCACTTCGATCTGCCCATCGAGACCATTCGCCACACCGAGGCGCCGTTCTACTATCAGCGCAGTGCCGAACAGGCGGGCATGAACGAGCGCGAGTTCTCGCAGCACTGCGCGACCAAGCTCGAAGAGATGATCCTCGCCGAAGGCCCGGAGACCGTTGCTGCCTTCATTGGTGAGCCGGTGCTCGGCACCGGCGGTATCGTGCCGCCGCCGGAGGGATATTGGGAGGCGATCCAGACGGTGCTGGCCAAGTACGACGTGCTGCTGATCGCCGACGAGGTGGTGTGTGGTTTCGGGCGCATCGGCACCGACTTCGGCAGCCACTTCTATGGCATCAAGCCCGACCTGATCACCGTCGCCAAGGGACTGACCAGCGCCTATCAGCCGCTCTCCGGGGTGATCGTCGGCGACCGCGTATGGCAGGTGCTGGAGCAGGGTACCGGTGAGTTCGGCCCCATCGGCCACGGCTGGACCTACTCCGGCCACGCCCTGGGCTGTGCCGCGGGCCTGGCCAATCTCGAGATCATCGAGCGCGAGGGCCTGACCCAGAACGCCGCCGAGACCGGCGGCTACCTGCAGCAGGCCATGGCCAAGGCGTTCGGCGATCACCCCATCGTCGGCAACGTGCGCGGCGTGGGCATGCTGGCGGCACTCGAGTTCTCGCCCGATCCTGCCAAGCGCACCGCGTTCGACCCGGCCCTCAAGGTCGGTCCGCGCATCGCCGCGGCGGCCATGGACGAAAACCTGATCGCCCGCGCCATGCCCCAGGGCGATATCCTCGGCTTCGCGCCGCCGCTGATCACCACCCGCGCCGAGGTCGACGAGATCGTCGCCCGCGCCCGGCGCGCCGTGGATCGGGTGCTCGACGAGCTGGCCAACAACGAAGATCTCAAGTAAGCCACACCCCCGGCGTGGCGTGCGCCCCCGCTCCCATGAGGAGACGGGGGCGCTTTACTTGGTGCGCTAGCGAGTTGTGCGCTGGGCGGCGCTGAGCCAAGCTGACAGCATCCAACAGCTACCGGTTGGCAAGGAGACGCACCGTATGGCAACGCTACTGGCCTTTGATGTTTACGGCACCCTGATCGATGCCCACGGCGTGGTCGCCGAGCTGGAGGAGCTGCTGGGCGAGGCCCGCGCGGCGGAGTTCTCGCGGCGCTGGCGCGACAAGCAGCTCGAGTACAGCTTTCGGCGCGGCCTGATGGGCGCCTATGCCGAGTTCTCGGTATGCACCCAGGAGGCGCTGGAGTACACCGATCGCGCACTGGGGACCCATCTCTCGGAGACCGCCAAGGAGCATCTGATGGCCGTCTACGGTCGGCTGCCAGCGTTCGCCGAGGTGCCCGAGGCGCTGGAGCAGCTGAGCCGCCGCGGCATCCGCTGCGTGGCCTTCTCCAACGGCACCCGCGAGGCGGTGGACGGCCTGCTGCGCCAGGCCGGCATCGACCAGCACTTCAGCGATATCGTCAGCGTCGACGAGATCAAGCGCTTCAAGCCCGACCCCGCCGTCTACTCCCATCTGCGCACCCGGCTCGAGGCCAGCGCCGCGGATACCTGGCTGATCTCCAGCAACGCCTTCGATGTGATCGGTGCCGGCCACGCCGGCCTGCATGCGGTGTGGGTGCGGCGCGGCAGCGAGGCGCCGTTCGACCCCTGGGGCGGCGAGCCGGACATGACGGTGAGCGATCTGCTGAGCCTGGCCGAGCGCTTCTGAGAGGGTGTCTACAAAAGGACTGCACTCGACAATACGTCGTTAAAAATTGACTCAATATGCTCATTTACACCCCGTAAACTCCGCTATTTCGTCAATTTTTGCCTCGTCTTGCCTTCGTTCGCCTGTTTTGTAAACACCCTCTGAGCGCGATGAACTTCCCCAGGGTCTCGCCATCCCATGTTGGCGGCCTACGCTTGCCTGGCCGGGCTCACCCACATGGAGGTAGACAGAATGATCATAAATCTCGCGTACATGGCGGCTGCACTGGCTGTTGGAGTCCTGGTCAGCGGCCCGTTGCATGCCGATGACACCCCACACGGCGTCGAACGGCTCAGCGGTAGTGCCAATATCGACGACGTCGAGGCGCGCCTGCGCGAGGCGCTGGACGAGCGCGAGCTGGCCCTGGTCGAGATGGTCGACCACGCCGCCAACGCCGCCAATGTCGACCTTGAGCTAGCTGACACCCGGCTGTTTCTGTTCGGTAATCCCGAGGTCGGTACACCGATGATGCAGTGCCAGGGCAGCGTGGCACTCGACTTGCCGCAGAAGATGCTGATTCGCCAGGACGGTGATCAGGTGCATATCGAGTGGAACGACCCGCACTACCTGGCCGAACGCCACGGCCTCGACGACTGCGAGTTGCCGCTGGACAACGTTGCTGGGGTGCTCTCAGAGGTGGCCAGCGAAGCACTGGGCAACTGATTCCCCCTTCAATCCCTGTCACGCTTGGTGCTTTCCAGTCCCGCCAGCAGCTGCGGGTGGCAGGTCAAGAGCCTGGCCAGGTCTGCGGGGCGGTCCAGGTCCCATACCGTCTCCAGGCAGGCCAGCCGATAACCGAGCGCGGCGGCCTTGCGTGCTGTCTGTTCCATTACCCGCGCGCTGCCCCAGTCGATGTCGGTGAACAGCCGTGGATCGGCGCGCTGCATGCCGATCAGCCCATAGCCACCGTCTTCGGCGGGCAGGCAGACCACATCGGCCTCTGCCAAGGCGCTATGGCAGCGACGCAGCAGCGAGGCGGACAGCATAGGGCAGTCGCTGCCGATCACTAGCCCCGGCTCTGCCATGGCCTCCAGCGCTGTCCAGATGCGCTGTCCCAGATCGCCTGAGGGCTGAGGATGCAGGCTAATGGCATACCTGGCAGCGAGTGACGTAAACAGCGGGTGGTCGTGCTGCAGCGCCGTCCACAGCGTCGTGCAAGGGGTGGCCTCGCAAGCGTTGGCCAGGGTGTGGCGCACCAGCCGTGCATGCAGGCGCGCTGCACCTTCGGCGCCCAGCGCAGGCATCAAGCGCGTCTTGGCATGACCGGGTAGTGGTGCCTTGGCCAATACGGCCAGTGGAAAGGCGTTAGCGCACATTGCGGTACGCCTTGGCGAGCCGCTCGGGCGATTCGCCGCGCCAGTAGCGCCAGCGTAGCTGCCACATCAATAGCACGGTACGGCACACGCCATGCGTTTCCCAGCGGCGTCCGCTGGTGCTGACCGTTGCCGACAGGCAGGCCGGCGCAGTGCGCTGCTTCAAGCGCCGCGACATTTCGATATCCTCCATCAGCGCTTGATCGGCAAAGCCACCCACCTCGTCGAAGGCCGCGCGGGTCATGAATATCCCCTGATCGCCGGTGGCGATGCCGGTGAGTCTGGAGCGCCAGTTCATGGCGGCGGCAATAACCGGCAGCCACGCATGCCTGCCCTCGATGCGAACATTGAAGCGCCCCCAGCAGCGCTCGCCGGCGAGGGCTGTCTCGATCAGGCGGTCGGCATCTTGCGGCAGGCGGGGGTCGGCATGCAGAAACAGCAGCCGGTCACCACGGCTGGCGGCCGCGCCGGCGTTCATCTGCGTGGCTCGCCCTGCTGGGCTGGTCAGCACCCGGTCCGCCAGTGGCGCCGCGCGCTCGCGTGTGAGGTCGCGGCTGCCGCCGTCGACCACGATCAGCTCGCCGGCGTGGTCACGCAGCGGCTGCAGTTCGCCGAGCAGAGCCGCAATGCGCTCGGCTTCGTCGAGGACGGGGATGATGATACTCAGGCTCATGATAGCTCGATCACCTGGCCACCGGCGTCCCTGGCGTCATCGCTGTCGTGAGTGACCAGCAGGCTGGGCAGGCCGGCGCCACGCAGTTGGTCGAACACCAGCTGGCGCATCTCGTGGCGAAGCGCCGTGTCGAGCTTGGAGAAGGGCTCGTCGAGCAGCACCGCTTGCGGCGCCGAGAGCAGCAGGCGCATCAGCGCGACCCGCGCCTGCTGGCCGCCGGACAGCGTGGCCGGGTCGCGCTGGCCGAAACCGGCCAGGCCGATGTCGGCCAGGGCGGTCTCGACCTTGGCCGCCTTGTCGGGCGTCGCCCGCGGCATGCCGAAGCGCAGGTTGCCAGCCACCGAGAGGTGCGGAAACAGCAGCGGGTCCTGGAACAGCAGGCCGATGCCGCGCTGTTCCGCCGGCAGCGCGGTGACGTCCTGCCCGCCGAGGAGAACCTGCCCAGAGGCCTGGAAGGCCGGGGCAAGAAACCCGGCGGCATAGGCCAGCAGGGTCGATTTTCCCGAGCCAGAGGGGCCCATCACGGTGAGCACTTCGCCGGGGGCGACGCGGGCGTCGAGCGCCAGCAGCGTTCTGCCGTGCAGGGCAATATGCACCTGGTTGAACTCGAGGCTGGGAGCAGTCATGGCGTTCCTCGCATTCCGCGGCGGTTGGTCCAGAGTAGCCGCGGCAGGCCCACGGCGATAATAAAGCCCAGCAGCGGCAGGCTGGCCTGGACCAGCGCCCAGACGCCGATCAGGCGGCGGTTGCCGCCGCTGGCCAGGGCTACCGCCTCGGTGGTGACGGTGGGCACGCGCCCGGCACCCAGCAGCAGGGTCGGCAGGTACTGACCTATGCTCACCGCCAGGCCCACCGCCATGGCGGTGAGCAGCGGCGCCAGCAGCATCGGCAGGCGCACCCGCCAGAAGGCGCCGTTGGGCGTGGCGCCGAGGGTCAGTGCGACCCGCGACCAGCGCGGATCGAAGCGCCGGTAGGCTTCCGACATTGACAGGAACACATAGGGCAGCACGAACAGCAGATGGCCGAAGATCACCAGCCAGCGAGTGGGGCGCGTACCGAGGGCTTCCATGACCACCACCAGGCCGAACAGGAAGGCGATCTGCGGCACGATCAACGGCAGGTAGAGCAGGGTGAGTGCCGACGTGAGCCGGCCCTGGGCCGGCTGGCGCCCGCTGCGCTGCTCGTGCTCCAGGGCGGCGAGTACCAGTCCCACGGCGAGTAGCGTCGCCGTACTGGCGATCATCAGCGTGGCCGCCACCGGCCCGCCCAACGCGGGCAGCGCGCGCTGCCAATGCTGCAGCGTAAAGGTCTGGGGCAGGCCGTCGGGGAAGCGCCACACGCCAGCCAGGGAGTTGAGGGCCAGGCCGGCGATGCCGACCAGCGCGGTCGCTGCGGCCAGCAGGATCAGCGCCTTGCCAGCCAGGCGCAGTGCCCGCTCGCCGCGCTGGCGCTGACCGCCGGCCACCCAGCCACGACCGAGGCGCCGCACCACGCACTCCAGCCCCCACCAGCTGGCCAGCGCCGCCAGCGTCACCCCCAGCTGTAGCAGGGCGCCGGCCGAGGCCATGAAACGTCGCGACAGGTCCGGGTCGTTGAACCAGGTGAGAATCGATACCGCCAGCGTCGGCGGCAGGGTCGGGCCGAGGATCATCGCCACGTCGACCACTGAGGAAGCGTAGGCGATGACCGCGAACACCGGCAGCCGAATCAGCGGATAGAGCGATGGTACCACCACCTTCAGCCAGGCAATGGTCGGCCTATAGCCCAGCGAACGGGCCATCGCGACGCGCCGTTCGGCGTCGAGCTGGTGCAGGGCCGCCAGACTCATCAGCAGCAGGAAGGGGATCTCCTTGATCACCAGCCCAGCCATCAGCGACAGCCCCCAGGGGTCGTTGACGATGAGCAGGTCCGGCGGGCGCTCCCAGCCGCTCAGCGCCGGCGAGGCGAACCGTGCCAGCAGCCCTGAGGGGGCAATCAGAAAGGCCAGGCCGAAGGCCGCCGCGGCGTGGGGGATCGACAGCAGCGGCGAGACCATGCGCCGGATCCAGCGATCCAGCCGGCTGCCCGACGCCGCGGCCAGGAACAGCAGCACCACCGCAAGCGACACCGCCGTGGTGGCCAGGCCGCTGATGAAGCTGATTGCCACCGAGCGCGCCAGGCCCGGCTGGGTCATCAGTGCCCGCCACGGGTCGAGGCTGAAGGCGTCGCCGCCGAGCGCCGGCAGATAGCCGAAGGCGGGCAGGGCGGCCATGGCCAGCCCGGCCAGGATCGGCCCCACCAGCAGGGCGGCAATCAGCCAAGGGGCAAGTCTCAGCATTAGATCGCCTGGTGATCAGCGGCCAACGTAGCGGGCCTGCCAGGCCTCGGCCAGGGCGTCTACCCAGCTGGGGTGAGGCTGACCGAGCACCTCGCCGAGTTCATCCGGCGGCAGGGTGGCGATGCCCAGGTCGATGTCGTCGAAACGCGCGCGGTCGTCGGGTTCGAGGGTCTCCAGCGACAGCACCGTATTGCTGCCCCAGACCAGCGGGTCCTGCTTGTGGGCCTGGGCCGCGGGGCTCAGCAGGTAGTTGGCCACCACCATGGCGCCGGCCTTGTGCTGGGCGTTGTAGGGGATCGCCATGAAACTCATGTTGCCGATCATGCCGTGGTCGTGCACATAGCTGCGCACGCTGTCGGGCAGCTCGAAATTGGCAATTGCGCCGGAGGCCTCGGTGGTGCTGAAGGAGAGCGCGATGCTGATCTCGCCGTCGCCCATCAGGCGGCGCAGCTCCGAGCTGTTGCCAGGAAAGGCCCGGCCGCTGCGCCACAGCAGTGGATGCAGCTCATCCAGGAATGCCCACAGTGGTGCCGTGACCGCCTCGAAGTCCTCTTCCTGCATCGGCTCGTAGAGGATCTCGGTGTCATCGGCCAGCTCCAGCAGTGCCTGGGTAATGAAGGCGTTGCCGAGGAAGTTGGGCACCCGGGCATAGGTGAATTCGCCGGGATTGTCGTGTGCCCAGTCGAGCAGCTCGGGCATCGAGCGCGGGTGGCTATCGACCAGTGCGGTGTCGTAGTAGAAGACCACTTGTGAGCTGCTCCAGGGCGACTCTAGCCCATCCACCGGGATGGTCCAGTCGTAGCGTACCGCCGGGGTATTGTCCGGATCGGTCAGTGGATAGTGGGGCAGCTGCTCCGACCAGGGGCCGAACAGCAGGTCATTGGCCTTCATGGTGGCGAAGTTCTCGCCGTTGATCCAGATCATGTCGACATTGCCGCGCTCGTCGTTGCCGGCCTGTTTCTCTGCCAGCACCCGCGACACCGCCTCGGCGGTGTCGCTGAGTTTTACATGCACCAGCTCGATGTCGTAACGCTCGGCGACCCGGTCGGCGGTCCACTGGATGTAGTCGTTGGTGCGCTCCTCGCCGGCCCAGGCGTACCAGTAGACGGTCTGGCCGCGTGCCTCCTCGACCACCGACTGCCAGTCGCCGGGGTCGGGGGCGGCCAGGGCGGTGGGGCTGGCGAGCAGGGCGAGGAGCGGCAGGCTGGCGGCGAGAGCGTGACATGAACGAGGCAGTGACATCAGCGTTGGGTTCCTTGTGACTGGCTGAGATTGACGTGGGGAGCGGTGGATAAGGGGCGCCGCGCATCGTCGCCGAAGGCGGCAGCGAGGGTGCGAAACTCCGCGACCATGGCCTCGACCACCGGTGCCGAAAGATAGTGTGCCACGCGGTCCTGCACGTGGTCGTTGAGGGCATCGCTGTTGTGCTGGCGTGACCAGTCCTGGCCGCGGGCATCGCGCAGCGGCGGCGCCCCCGAGGTCACCTGCCACTTGGCACACCAGGTGATCGACCACAGCCACATGGCGCGGCGCAGCGGCAGGTGCCAGGCGCGATGGGCGCGGCCCGCCTCACCCATGGCCTGCTCCCAGGCGGCGTAGGCGTCGAGGACGGTATCGCAGTCGAGCACCGCCTGGCTGTTGAGGTCCCAGGTGGTAGAGGTATACAGCGTGGCATGGGCGAGGTCGAAGCCCGGGTAGCTGTAGCGGGCCTTTTCCAGGTCGACCATCCAGGCCTGGCCGTGGCCGTCGATCAGGAAATTGCCGGGATGGGCATCGAAGGTGATCAGCCGCGGAGGGGGGCGGCCGGGCGAATCGAGGGTGGCGGCGAACTGCTCGAGCTCGCCGCGAATGGCGCGCTCGACTGACGCCTCGAGGCCGGCCTCGGCCAGGTAGCGTGCCTGGTCGAGTACTTCATGATGCATCGCCGCCAGCGGGTCGTGGGGTGCCAGCAGCGGGGCGCGCCCGGGCGCGTCGGGCAGCGGCAGGCGGTGGATGGCGGCCAGGCTGTGCATCAGCGCCGTCAGGTCCTCGGGCAGCGCGGCGTGGCGCCCCTCGATAGCCTTGACCACCAGCGCGCCGCGGGGCAGCGAGGAGGCCGGTGGCAGGCGCTCGGCCAGGGCCGGCGTTACGCCACTGGGCTCGGCGCGTGCGAAGCAGCACGCCTCATAGGTCAGATGCGTCTCCGGCTCCAGGCCCATCTGACTCTGCTTGGGAATGCGCAGCAGCCAGCCGCTGCTGCCCAGATGCAGGTGGGCATGAGCCAGGCCGCTGTCTTCCAGGCGCAGCAGCGGCGCATCGGCCCAGGGGGTGTTGGCCAGGGCGCTGCGGACGGCGTCGAGGGAGATTACGGACATGTCGGCGCCTCGTTGCTGGATGACAGGCCGAGATGGGTGAACCAGGCGGTACCGTCGACCCCGGCGTTATCGCCGTCGACCATCAGTGCCAGGCCGTCGATGCTGTCGACGCGGTCGCCGAACAGCGTCTCGAAATCCTCGCGCAGGTCACGCACCTCGGCGACCCACTCGCCGACCCGCGCCTCGCCGCCCTGCAGGGCCAGCAGCTGAGCGCGGGAGGTGAAAGCGTTGGGCCAGCTGCTACCGGCCGCCTGGGTCGATGACCATACGTAGTTGACCGACTGAACCTGCCACGGCAGCAGACCGGTCTTGCGCGCCACGTAGACCCGCCCGGGGTAGTCGTCGCCTGCCCTGGTGGTTTCATCGAGTCCCGGGTAGATGCCGTCAACCTGCCAGCACCAGTGCAGGTAGGGGGTCTCGTCGAGGTCGAACTCGCCTTCCAGGTACTTGGCTGACGCCTGCTGGCGTGCGCGGGCCTGGAGCACCTCGTGACCATCCTTGTCGACCAGGCAATATTCGGTCTCGCCTTCGAAGGAGCGTGTCGGCCAGTCGATGATGTCGGCCGCCTCGAAGCGGGTCTCCTGATGGGGGGTGGCGGCGCTGGCCAGTACTTGCCAGCTGACGGCGAGAACCAGAATCGTGCCTGAGAGCGGCAATGCCGGGTGCATACGAGATCCTTGTAATAGCAATGACTCAGGCTCAGTCGCCGCCAGCGACGCAGCCTTACAACTTATCTTGACCCTGTTGCAGCCCGTGGGTGCCATGCTCGCCTTTCAACGCTGGGCGGTAGCGACCATGCTGGAATTGGAGTGTCGTCGCAGGCTCGGTGAATGGCTAGCCGAAGCCGAGTGAACGAACGTGCGCTCCAGGCATCACACCAGTAATGCTAACGTGAGGCACAGGGATCATGTTAACGAGCGAGCGCGTCTTCCGGCGGCGCTGGCTGCTATGGGCCAGCCTGCTGAGCCTAATGGTCGGCGCCCTGCTGGCCTGGCACACCCAGGCCCAGGAGCAGCAGCGCACGGCACTGCTGATGACCATCGATGGCGCCATCGGCCCCGCGACCAGCGACTACTTTCAGCGCGGCTTGCGCCAGGCAAGCGAGGACGGCGCCGAGCTGGTGATCGTACAGCTCGATACCCCCGGCGGTCTCGACGCCTCGATGCGCGACATGATTCGCGCCATGCTCACCGCCGACGTGCCGGTGGCCATCTACGTCTCGCCCAGCGGTGCACGCGCCGCCAGCGCTGGCACCTACCTCACCTACGCCAGCCACGTGGCGGCCATGGCTCCGGCAACTCATCTCGGCTCGGCCACGCCGGTGCAGATGGGCGGTGGCGGCCTGCCGGGTATCGGCGACGATGATGCCGACGACGCCAACGGTGCCCAGGACGATGAGGCCGCCAATGGCGAGGAAGAAGCAGCCAACGGCAATGACGAGGCCGAACCCGCGCCGCGACGCGGCGAGACCGCCATGGAGCGCAAGGTGCTCGAGGATGCGGTGTCCTATATCCGAGGGCTCGCCGAGCGCCATGGGCGCAACGCCGACTGGGCCGAGGAGGCGGTGCGCGAAGCGGTCAACCTCACCGCCCCCCAGGCGCTGGAGTTGAACGTCATCGACGTGGTCGCCAGTGACGTCGACGACCTGCTGGCACAGATCGACGGCCGCGAGGTGGTGATGGAGCGCGGCGAGCGCACCCTGGAGACCGCCGACCTGGCCATCGAACGCTTCGATCCCGATTGGCGCACCCAACTGCTGTCGGTGATCACCAACCCCAATGTCGCCTACTTCCTGATGATCATCGGCTTCTACGGGCTGATCTTCGAACTCTCCAGCCCCGGTAGCCTGATTCCCGGCACTATCGGCATCATTTCGCTGCTGCTGGCGCTGTTCGCCTTCCAGGTGCTGCCCATCAACTACGCCGGTCTGGCCTTGATTCTTGCCGGCCTGGCGCTGATCGTGGGAGAGGCGCTGATGCCGAGCTTCGGGGTGCTCGGCATTGGCGGCATAGTGGCTTTCGTAATCGGCTCGGTGATTCTGATGGACGCAGACAACCTGCAGGTATCTCTGCCGCTGATCGGCGGCGTGGCCCTGATCGCCGCGGTCTTCATGCTGTGGACCATGACCCGCTTCATGGGACTGCGCAAGACCCGGGTGCGCACCGGTCAGGAGGAACTGATCGGCGCACGCGCCGTGGCGCTGGAAGATTTCGAAGGCGCGGGGCGCGTCAGGCTGCACGGCGAGTCCTGGAAGGCCCATAGCCCCACGCC
Organism: Franzmannia qiaohouensis; assembly: GCF_031451695.1. Taxonomy (NCBI): domain Bacteria; kingdom Pseudomonadati; phylum Pseudomonadota; class Gammaproteobacteria; order Oceanospirillales; family Halomonadaceae; genus Franzmannia; species Franzmannia qiaohouensis. Next base: position 267,275 of record NZ_JARWAM010000004.1, on the reverse strand, counting down.
GGTGAGCAAGGGCCAGACGCTGACGGTCACGGCTCTCGACGGCCTGACCGTCGAGGTGGCCCCGCGGGACAGCGCCGAGCAGCCTGGCTAACCACTTCGCCTAAAAACCTCACGCAAGGAGAGTCAGCCATGATGATTTCCTATCTCGTCCCGCTGGTATTGGTGGTGATGATACTGGCGGCATCGATCCGCATCCTGCCGGAGTACAAGCGCGGCGTGGTGTTCTTCCTCGGCCGCTATCAGGCGGTCAAGGGGCCGGGCTTGATCATCATCATCCCCGGCATCCAGAAGATGGAGGTAGTCGACCTGCGCGTGATCACCATGGATGTGCCTGAGCAGGATGTCATCTCCCAGGACAACGTCACCGTCAAGGTCAATGCGGTGCTCTACTTCCGGGTCGTCGACCCGGAGAAGGCGATCATCCAGGTCGAGAACTTCACGGTGGCGACCAGCCAGCTGGCTCAGACCACGCTGCGTTCGGTACTCGGCAAGCACGACCTGGACGAGATGCTCTCGGAGCGTGACAAGCTCAATAACGATATCCAGGAGATCATCGACGCCCAGACCGAATCCTGGGGGATCAAGGTGGCCAACGTCGAGATCAAGCATGTCGACCTCGACGAGAGCATGATTCGCGCCATCGCCCGTCAGGCCGAGGCGGAGCGCGAGCGGCGCGCCAAGGTGATTCACGCCGAGGGTGAGCTGCAGGCCTCCAAGAAGCTGGTCGAAGCCGCCAACGTCATGGCCGAGAACTCCGCCGCCCTGCAGCTGCGCTACCTGCAGACCATGAGCGATATGAGCAACAAAAACGCCTCGACCATCGTCTTCCCGCTGCCAATGGACATCATGGAGGCCTTCAAGCAGATGAAGGCATCGCCTGCCGCCCAGGCGCGTACCCAGGCCCCCTCCGATCCCGAGGCGTGACCTCTCCGGCCTGCCGCCCCGGCAGGCCTCTTCCCCCGAGAGGTAGTCGCAGTTACACCTCTGAGCAAAGGGACGCCGGGGACAGGTCGAAGAGGAGGTTTGCGCCATGGATGGCGCAAGATAGCGCCCAGGGATGGGTTCACAGCGCCTCCTCGCAGGCCTGTCGACGGATCAGTTCCGAGCGGTGCTGCCTAAATCTGCGATAGCCCTGTCTTCCCCCACCCCTCAGATGCAATGCAGCGTAAGTTCTGCTAGACTCCGCGGCTCGCATGTGGTCAGCGCTACTACCAAGGTCTAACACCTTGAAGCCAGTGGCGCGACCCGTCACCCGATTCGAGTAACGGACCCCCAGCCGTGACGACCAGCAGCACCCTCCGGGACGGCGCCACGCCGCCCTAGCGTACTTCCCCTTCTTGGCGATGCCTTGCTCATCGTCAGGCACGCTCGTGTCCGATCAGCCATACCCTGTTAGCCACCTGGCCGACACCCGATGGTTCTTTTCAGCGCTGCGCGATCGCGTGCCGACAGCACCCTGGCGCCCTACGGGCATGATCATCACATCATCGACTGGACCGCAGAATGTTCGAAACAATCAAGCAGAGCTGGTTCTCCAACCTCAAGGGCGACACCCTCGCCGGCATCGTCGTCGCACTGGCGCTGATTCCCGAGGCCATCGCCTTCTCGATCATCGCCGGGGTCGACCCCAAGGTCGGCCTCTACGCCTCCTTCTGCATCGCCGTGATCATCGCTTTCACCGGCGGCCGCCCGGGCATGATCTCCGCTGCCACCGGCGCCATGGCGCTGCTGATGGTGACCCTGGTGCGTGACCACGGCCTGGAATACCTGCTGGTGGCCACCCTGCTCACCGGGGTGCTGCAGATCGTCGCCGGCTATCTCAAGCTCGCCGAGCTGATGCGCTTCGTATCGCGCTCGGTGGTCACCGGCTTCGTCAATGCCCTGGCAATCCTGATCTTCATGGCTCAGCTGCCGGAGCTAACCGGCGTTACCTGGCACGTCTATGCCATGACGGTGGCGGGCCTGGCGATCATCTACGGCTTTCCCTACCTGCCGGTCATCGGCAGGTCGATTCCCTCGCCGCTGGTCTGCATCGTCGTGCTGACCGCGGTGTACATGATCAGCGGCATGGATATCCGCAGCGTGGGTGATATGGGCGAGCTGCCGGATACCCTGCCGGTATTCCTGTGGCCGGACGTGCCGCTCACCCTCGAGACACTGTGGATCGTGCTGCCCTATGCGCTGATGCTCACCGTGGTCGGCCTGCTGGAGTCGATGATGACCGCCACCATCGTCGACGACCTCACCGATACGCCCAGTGACAAGAACCGCGAGTGCAAGGGCCAGGGCATCGCCAATATCGGCTCCGGCTTGATGGGCGGCATGGCCGGCTGCGCGATGATTGGCCAGTCGGTAATCAACATCAAATCCGGCGGGCGGACTCGGCTGTCGACCCTGATTGCCGGGGTGGTACTGCTGATGATGGTGGTGTTCCTCTCCGAATGGGTGTCACAGATCCCCATGGCGGCGCTGGTGGCGGTGATGATCATGGTCTCCATCGGTACCTTCAGCTGGGCCTCGATCCGCGACCTCAAGAAGCACCCGATGAGCACGAATATCGTGATGCTGGCCACCGTGGTGACCACGGTGGGCACCCATAACCTGGCCATCGGCGTATTCGTCGGCGTGCTGCTGGCAGCGATGTTCTTCGCCAACAAGGTCGGCAACATCCTGTATATAGGCTCCGAAGAGGCCGACGGAGGCAGCCGCCGCATCTACCGGATCGTCGGCCAGGTGTTCTTCGCCTCCTCCGAGCGCTTCGGTGAGTCCTTCGACTTCAAGGAAACCGTGGAGAAGGTCACCATCGACCTGTCCCGCGCCCACTTCTGGGACATTACCGCCGTCCAGACCCTGGATCGGGTGGTGATCAAGTTCCGCCGCGAGGGCACCGAGGTCGAGCTGATCGGGCTCAATGAAGCCAGCGCCACTATCGTCGACCGCTATGCGGTGCACGACGACCCCGCCGCGGTCGAGAAACTGATGGGCGGGCACTGAGTCGCCTCGGCCCGCATGGCGCTGTGCTAATTCGGGCCGATGGTGTAGAACGAGGTGTTATAGCTTGAGAGTAACGCTCGACGCCGAGCGCCAACCCACGCCAGTTCGGGACACGACACGATGACAGATCAGGTAATGGCCGCCATCGACGGCTCGCGCTTTTCTGAAGGCGTATGCGACTACGCCGCCTGGGCCAGCCAGGCGCTGGCGGCGCCGCTGACCTTCCTGCACGTGGTGGACAACCACCCGCAGACCGCCGAGGCGGACCTGTCCGGCAATATCGGCCTGGGCTCCCGGGAGCACCTGCTGGAGGAGCTGGCCAGTCTCGATGAGCAGCGTGCCAAGCTGGCCCAGGAGCAGGGCCGGGTGATGCTGTCTGCGGCCAAGACCCGGGCGGTGGGGGCCGGTGTTGGCGAGCCGGCCACCCGCCAGCGCAACGGTACCCTGGTCGAGACGCTCAGCGAGCTGGAGAACGAGATCCGCCTGCTGGTGATCGGCAAGCGCGGCGAGACCGCTCACCAGGCCGTCGACCACCTGGGCTCGAACCTCGAGCGGGTGGTGCGCACCCTGCATCGACCGATCCTGATGGTGCCGGACCAGTTCCAGACACCCAGCCAGGTGCTGATCGCCTTTGACGGTAGCAAGACCACCCGCAAGGGCGTCGAGATGATCGCCAAGAGCCCGCTGTTCGAGGGCATTCCGGTCCACGTGGTGATCGTCGGCGCCGAAACCGGTGACAACCGCTCACAGCTCGAGTGGGCGCTCAAGACCCTGCGCAACGCCGGGTTAGAGGCGCAGGGGGCGATTCGCGCTGGCGAGGTGGAGGAGACCCTGCGCAACTACAAGGAAGAGCAGGGCATCGACCTGCTGGTGATGGGTGCCTACGGCCATTCGCGGATTCGTCACTTGCTGGTGGGCAGCACCACCACGGCGATGCTGCGTCGCGCCAGCGTGCCGGTGCTGCTGCTGCGCTGATCGACCTCGGCACCGAAAATATCCATTTTAGAACGCAAGGAGAAACCTGCATGTCTATCACCCGTCATGACACCAAGGCGCGCATGAGCCGCGCGGTAATCCACAACGGTGTGGCCTGGCTGTGTGGCCAGGTGGCCGGGCCCGAGGCGCGCCATGGCGATATCACTGCCCAGACCGAGAGCATGCTGGCGCGGGTCGATGCGCTGCTCGCCGAGATCGGCTCCGACCGCGAGCACCTGCTGTCGGCGACGATCTACCTTAAGGATGGCCAGGACGTGGCGGCGATGAACGCGGTCTGGGATGCCTGGGTACCCGAGGGGCATGCGCCGGCGCGTACCTGCGTGTGCGCGCCGCTGCCGGCCGATGAGCTCAAGGTCGAGATCACCGTCACCGCCTTGGTGCCCGGCAGCCGCTGAGCCGCTAGTCGGCGGATTCGTCACTCGCTGCGGCCGGGCGCCGCGGCTGGTGGCGTAGAAACACTGCCATGCGCTCTGGCTCGCATTCGCCGACCTGGCACAGCTGCTCGGCGATCTCGGCGTACTGGCGCAGCACCGGGTCGATCAGGCCCAGACGGGCGCTGTCGCCGCTGGCTTGTTCGGCTTCGCCGGCCAGCCATTCGAATAGCCGCGCGAGACGCGAGATATTGGGGTCACCGCGGCCGGTGTTGCCGCGCATCGCATCGACGGCCAGGCAGCGCAGCACGCTACGCTTGTTGGGATCAAGGCTCTCCTTGTCGAGTAGCGCCTCGGCCTGGTGCACGAAGCGCTCCATCAACTGGGCGGCCTCGGCGGCGCGTAGCTGGCGGCTCTGGGTCTCGAGGCTCTGATTGAGCGCGAGCTGCTGAGTACGCAAGCCCGAGACCAAGCTGGATACCAGCGTCAGCAGGCAGATCAGCCCGGCCGCAGACAGGCCGTATACCGCCAACGCCACCAGCTCCTGTGGGCCCAGTGGCAGGCGCAGTTCGCTAAGCGATAGGCCCAGGCCGGCCAGGGCAAGCACCACCACCACGATCAGCGCGAGGGTGGCGGCGCCCGGCGAAGACTTGACGTTCATCCGTGTGCTCCTGTCGACGCGCGGCGAGCATCGCCACACGTTTCCTGACAGCACTATCGGCTTGCCAGAAGCGAACTTGAGCGCGCCGCGGCTCAATCCTGTTCGTCGATCTCTTCAGGATCGAGCTCCTCGGCCATTACCGGGCTATCGTCATCCTCCGACTCCTCTTGCGCCTCGCTGTCTTCCTCGCCGGCATCGCTGTCGACCTGCAGCCACTGGCCGAGGAAGTCGCTCAGCGAATCATCGACCATCGGGCTGACCGATGAGAACACCACCTGCAGCTCGTCGCCGTTGGCGCCCTGGATCTCCATTTGCTGCCAGCCGCTGGCATCGCCGATCAGCAGCAGCTCACCGAGTTCGCGTTCCAGGGCGGGGGCACGGGGGCTGAAACGGGCCTGCCAGTCGTCGCGTTCGCCAGCCAGGGCGATGGCGTAGTCCTCCTCTAGCGCCGCCCAGTTGCCACCCAGCAGGTCGACCAGGTGGCGGCCGAATTCGACCCTGCGGGGGAGCAGCTCATCAAGCAGCTCGCGGTCCGGCAGACCTTCCTCCTCGACCTCCTCTCGGGGGCCAGGCAGGCGCTTCGGGAAGGCCAGGGTGGCCTCGCGGGGTGAAACGAATCGCCACACCAGCAGGCGTTCGCGTTGATAGAGGAAACGGCCGTCGCTGTGCAGCCGCGACTGCTGGTCTGCCAGCCAGTGGCGCTGTTCGAAGCTGCCCTGCAGCTGGGCGGGAGCGGCCAGCTGGCGCTGCAGCTCCTCGCGCTCCAGGGCCTGGGCGCTGGTGCAGAGCAAGGCGCTGCCCGCCAGGGCAGCCAGCAGCCGTCGAACGGGTAACGAATCGGCGAGCATGTGGACTCCGACGGGGAAACGGGATGCCTGGGCAGAGACCCATGATGCGCCAATCGGTTCCCGTCGCAAACCTCTGTGTGGCGAGTTCGGCTGGTCTGGGTTAGCCGCCGGCGGGGAAGCGCGTGGCCTGGAGGCTATCCTTGATCTTCTTGAGATGGATCAGGAAGTCCTCGCCGCGGCGCAGGGTGACGCCGGTGGCCAGTACGTCGATCAGTGCCAGGTGGATCATCCGCGAGGTCATCGGCATATAGACGTCGGTGTCCTCCGGCGTGGTCACCTCGAGGGTCTCGGTGCACTCGCCGGCCAGCGGTGAGCCGGGGGCGGTGATGCCCAGCACTACCGCGCCGTTCTCCCGCGCCAGGCGGGCGATCTCGACCAGCTCACGGGTGCGCCCGGTGTAGGAGATGATCACCACTACGTCGCCGGTGTGGCAGGCAGCGGCGACCATGCGCTGCATCAGCACGTCTTCGTAGGCCATCACCGGCATGTTGAAACGGAAGAACTTGTGCTGGGCGTCCTGGGCCACCGGCCCCGAAGCGCCAAGGCCGAAGAAGTGAATCTGCTTGGCCTGGATCAGGTAGTTGACGGCACGCTCGACGCGCTTGGCATCCAGCGCCCGGCGCGCCTCGTCGAGGGCGGCGATGGTGGCGCCAAAGATCTTGTCGCCGTAGCCGGCAGCGTCGTCGTCACGCTCCACGCTGCGGCTGACATAGGGTGTGCCGCCGGCCAGGCTCTGGGCCAGCTTGATCTTGAAGTCGGGATAGCCCTTGGCATCGAAGTTGCGGCAGAAGCGGTTGACCGTGGGTTCACTGACCGAGGAGGCCTGGGCCAGGGTGGCGATGCTCATGCCGGTAGCCGAGGCCGGGTCGGCGAGTATCACGTCGGCGACCTTGCGCTCGGAGCGGTTGAGCTCGTCCAGTCGGTTGCGAATGCGTTCGATCAGGTCATGGCTGGACATGGGGGCTAGACTCTTGGTAGCTGAGGCCGTCGCCGGGTTGCGGCGGCGGCCCTTGATGCATGGCGGCCGATGATGTAGTGATTTAACTACATGGTGCTGGTTATCCTAGCCTGGGGTCGCCTGGATGACCATATCCGTCTCGACGATGCTGCATCTTTGGTAGTAAAATTACAGATAAATGTTGCTTTATCCGTCGGCGTAAACGTATTTTATCGGTAAGTTAACCAAATTTCAGGGGGCAAGGCATGAGTCAGCACAGCGCAATGCCGAGCGTTGCCGACACCGAGATCGATCTGGCGATGTTCGGCGCGCTGGGCGATCTGGCGCTGCGCAAGCTGTTTCCGGCGCTCTATCACCTCGACCGCGAGGGGCTGCTGCCCGAGGGTACCCGGCTGGTTGGCCTGGCGCGGCAGGACCTCGACGGCGAGGCGTTTCGCCAGCAGGTCGCCGATGCCCTGCAGCGGCGGGTAAAGAGCAGCGAGCAGGACAAGGCCAGCCTCAAGCGTTTCATGGCGCGTCTCGACTACCTCAAGCTGGATTTCGCCAGCGTCGAGGGCTACGAGGCGATCCGCGCCTGGCGCGAAGGGTCACCGCGGCCGATGGTGGTCTATCTCTCGGTACCGGCCAGCATCTACGGCGATATCTGCCGTAACCTGCAGGCCAGCGGCAGCCTCGACGATAGCGTCCGGGTGGTGGTGGAGAAGCCGATCGGCTACGACCTCGAGTCATCGCAGCAGATCAACGACGTGATCGGCGAGGTGTTCCCCGAGTCGCGGATCTACCGCATCGACCACTACCTGGGCAAGGAGACGGTGCAAAACCTGATCGCGCTGCGCTTCGCCAATCCGCTGTTCGGTACCCAGTGGAACCAGAACCATATCTCCCACGTGGAGATCACCGTCGCCGAGCAGGTCGGCATCGAGGGCCGCTGGGGCTACTTCGACCAGGCCGGCCAGCTGCGCGACATGGTGCAGAACCACCTGCTGCAGCTGCTGTGCCTGATCGCCATGGACCCGCCGTCGAACCTCGACGCCGACGCCATTCGCGACGAGAAGGTCAAGGTGCTCAAGGCGCTCAAGCCGTTCGTCGGCGAGGCGTTGGGGCGCGACGTGGTACGCGGCCAGTACACTGCCGGTACCAGCGAGGGCAAGAGCGTGCCCGGCTACCTCGAGGAGGAGGGCGCCAACACCGACAGCCATACCGAGACCTTCGTCGCCATGAAGACCGAGGTCGCCAACTGGCGCTGGGCGGGGGTGCCGTTCTACCTGCGTACCGGCAAGCGCATGCCCGAGAAGCTGTCGCAGATCGTCATCCACTTCCGCCAGCAGCCGCACTATATCTTCGACCCGGACCAGCGCGGCCTGGCCGCCAACAAGCTGATTATCCGCCTGCAGCCGGAGGAGGGTATCGCGCTGCAGGTATTGACCAAGGACAGCGGGCTCGACAAGGGCATGCGCCTGCGTCCCGGGCCGCTGCACCTGGATTTCAACAACGCCTTCCCCAAGTCGCGGATTCCCGATGCCTACGAGCGTCTGCTGCTCGAGGTCATGAAGGGCCAGCAGTACCTGTTCGTGCGCCGCGACGAGGTCGAGCACGCCTGGCGCTGGTGCGATCAGTTGATCGCCGGCTGGGAAGCGCGCGAGATGCCGCCGCGGCGCTATCCGGCGGGGTCCTGGGGGCCTGTCGCATCGATTGCCATGATCACCCAGGACGGTCGCAGCTGGTATGAGGATTACTGACATGAGCCAGGCTCGCCAACAACTCGCCGTGCAGCTCGCCGAGGCGGTCGCCGAAGCGCTGCGCAGCGACCTCGACGCGCAGCAGAGAGTGCTGCTGGTGGTGTCCGGCGGCTCGACCCCGGTACCGTTCTTTCACGCCCTGGCCGCCTATGACCTGCCGTGGTCGCGGGTCGACGTGACCCTCGCCGACGAGCGCTGGGTCGCCGACGACAGCCCCGACAGCAATGCCCGGCTGGTGCGTGAGCATCTGCTGCAGGGGCCGGCCGCGGCGGCCAATTTCGTGGCGCTGACCAGTGCCGCGGGAACTCCCGAGCAGGGCGTTGCCGACGTCAGCGAACGGGTTGAGTCGCTGGCCTGGCCGGCCAGCGTGGTCGTCCTTGGCATGGGCGGCGACGGCCATACCGCCTCGCTGTTTCCCGACAGTCGCGAGCTCGACCTGGCGCTGTCCAGCGACGAGCCGCTGGTGGCGGTGCGCACGCCCAGCCAGCCGCAGCCGCGGATCACCTTCAGTGCCGGCCGCCTGCATCAGGCGCGCCGCCATATGCTGCATATCAACGGCGACGACAAGCGCAGCGTACTGGCCGCGGCGCTGGGGGGCGACGATGTGCGTGCGCTGCCTATCCGCGCTTTCCTGGCCTGTCCGCTGGCGATCTACTGGGCGCCCTGACCTTTTCTGGAGACTCTGATCATGACTATCGACAAGCAGCTGCCATCCACGCGCACCACCGAGCTCGACAGCATCTGCCTCAAGGCCGAAGTGATCCCGGTGATTACCATCGAGCGGCTCGAGGACGCGGTGCCGATGGGCCGCGCCCTGGTCGAGGGTGGCCTGAGCGTGCTCGAGGTGACGCTGCGTACCGACTGTGCGCTGGAGGCGATCAAGCGCATGCGCGACGCCTTGCCGGGGGCCAGCATCGGGGTTGGTACGGTATTGACCCCGGCCCAGTACCGTCAGGCCGAGGAGGTCGGTGCCGACTTCGTGGTCACCCCGGGTGCTACCGAGGCGCTCTACCGCTACGGTGTCGAGAGCCCGGTGCCGATGCTGCCCGGCGTATCGACCATCTCCGAGCTGATGACCGGCTGGCAGTATGGCTACCGGCGCTTCAAGTTCTTCCCCGCCGAGTCGAGCGGTGGTGCCAAGGCGATCAAGGCCTTCGGCGCGCCGATTCCCGAGGCGCGCTTCTGCCCCACCGGCGGGATCAGCGTCGACAACGCCGACGAGTACCTGGCGCTGCCCAATGTGATGTGCGTGGGGGGCTCCTGGTTGACCCCCAAGGCGCTGGTCGAGGCCGAGGACTGGGATGCCATCCGTGAGCTGGCGCGCCAGGCAGCGGAGCGCTTCCACCACTGAGGCGGCCCTGAATACGATCTCTCTCGACAGCCCGTGCTGTTGTTCGACCCGTTCCCCGTGAGCGGGTCTTTTTTGTGACCAGGGGGCAGGTGACGGGCAAAAGAAAGCGCGCCGGTCATCGGGAGATAGCCGGCCGCGCACAAGCGAGTTGCACTGAAGGCGTCATCCAGGCGTGGGCACCATTGCCCGTTGCCTGATGGCGTTGGTCTCACCCGCGTCCGGCGGGGCCGGTGCTGGTGAAGACCGAGGCAGTATAGGGGCTCGGTCTTTGCGGAATAAGTGGGTACAATCGAAAACTAGTGTTTCCAAAATGGAAACCTTTGCTCGATCCATCACACAACCGCTATGAGGCATGACATGGCGACCCTGGATGCGCTCAAGGTCTTCGTCGAGGTGGTGCGCAGCGGCAGCTTCACCGCTGCGGCACGGCGCCTGGGCATCTCCAAGTCGCTGGCGTCCAAGCGCGTCGCGGCGCTGGAGGATGAGCTGGGGGTGAGCCTGCTCAACCGCTCGACCCGCTCGCTGCGGCTCACCGAGTCGGGGCAGATCTACTACGAGCACGGTCTGCGCATTCGCGAGGAGCTGGCCTCCGCCGAGGCCCAGGTGCAGTCGGTGACGGCGCGGCCACGCGGCCAGCTCAAGGTCAGTGCCCAGGTCAGCTTCGGCTTCATGTACCTGGCGGCGCCGACCACCGCCTTCATGCGCCGCTACCCCGACGTGGCCGTGGAGATCCTGCTCGAGGACCAGCGCTTCGAGCCCATCGACGATGCCGTCGACCTGGCGATCCGCATGGGGCCGCTGCCGCCCTCGAGCCTGGTGTCGCGGCCGCTGTGCAAGGTGGTCTACGGGCTCTACGCGGCCCCGGAGTACCTGGCTCGCGTCAACCGTCCCCAGCATCCCCGGGACATCCGCGAGCACGACAGCGTGTTCTACGGCAACTACGACCTCGGCGCCCACTGGCGCTTCTCACTCAACGGCCAGCCGTTGGATATCGAGCCCAGTTCACGGCTGGTGATCAACAACCTGCTGGGGGTGGTAGAGGCCGCCAAGGCCGGCTTCGGACTGGCCTACCTGCCGACTTTCGCCGCCCGCCAGGCGGTGGCCGAGGGGCTGCTGGTGCCGCTGCTGCAGCCCTACTGGAACGAGCACGGCAGCATGCTGGTGCTGTTCCGCTCGCGCAAGTACCTGCCCGACAAGACCCGTGCCTATCTCGACTTCATTACCGACTGGTTTCGCGAGCACCTGGCGTTGTAGCCCCTACCAGGGGATGGGCTCTCCTGCCCAATCCCAGAAGCTGCCGCTGTCATCGGCGCTGCGCTGGGCAATCACCGCCAGCAGCCGCTCGGCCACGAACTCAGGGGTGAACAGCTTGCCGTCGGGGACCCGGGCCTGAAACGGCGCTGAGAGCGCGGTGTCGGTGGTGCCGGGGTGCAGGCACAGCACGCACAGCTGGCGGTTGAGGCGCTTGAACTCCACTGCAGCGGTTTTGAGCAGCATGTTGTGGGCGGCCTTGCTGGCGCGGTAGGCGTACCAGCCGCCGAGGCGGTTGTCGGTGAGTGAGCCTACCCGCGCCGAGAGACTGACGAAATAGGCCGGATGCGTACCCTTGAGCGACGGCAGTAGCGCCTGCAGCAGCAGTGCCGGGGTTGCCGCATTGACCTCGAAGAGCCGCGTCAGCGCGCCGGGGTCGAGGTCCTCGAGGCGCTTCTCCGGGGCAATGCCTGCCGCATCGTCGTGGAGCATGCCCAGGGTGTTGACGGTGAGGTGTAGCGGCGCACCGTCGAGATGGTCGGCCAGCGCCGCACGACCCTCGACGCTGGTCAGGTCGGCCTGCAGCGGCTCGGCGATGCCCCGCGGGTCATGTTCGGCCAGCGCCGGCGGGTGGCGGCTGACGGCGATGAGCCGGGCCACCTGGGGGGCATCGAGCAGGGCCTGGCAGAGCGCCTGGCCGATGCCGCCTGAGGCGCCGGTGACCAGTACGTTGATGCGCTCGGGGAGGGTGGGGAACATGATGGGTCTCCAGTGTTGGCGGCGTCCAATGGACTGCTGAGCAGGCGAATGATTCCCCGGCTGATGGGCGGCGGGGGAGTGCGTATAATGCCGGCAAGCTTCTCGACCCAAGGATTGCAGCAGATGACCGTACGCACGCGCATCGCCCCGTCGCCCACCGGCGACCCCCATGTCGGCACCGCCTATATCGCGCTGTTCAACCTGTGTTTCGCTCGCCAGCACGGCGGCCAGTTCGTGTTGCGCATCGAGGACACCGACCGGGTGCGCTCCACCGCGGAGTCCGAGCAGATGATCCTCGACTCGCTGCGCTGGCTGGGCCTCGACTGGGACGAAGGGCCCGACGTGGGCGGCCCCCACGGGCCCTACCGCCAGAGCGAGCGCGGCGAGATCTACGCCGAGCACGCCCAGCGGCTGCTCGATGCCGGCCACGCCTTCAAGTGCTACCGTACCAGCGAAGAGCTCGACGAGCTGCGCGAGGCGCGCAAGGCCGCCGGCCTGCAGATGGCCCTCAAGCCCGTCGACCTGGCGCTGGCCGACGACGAGCAGGCGCGTCGCGAGCAGGAGGGGTGGCCCTACGTGGTGCGCATGCAGGTGCCCAGCGAAGGCACCTGCGTGGTCAACGACATGCTGCGCGGCGAGATCGAGGTCGACTGGGCCCAGGTCGATGCGCAGATCCTGCTCAAGTCCGACGGCATGCCCACCTACCACCTGGCCAACGTGGTCGACGACCACCTGATGGGCATCAGCCACGTGCTGCGCGGCGAGGAGTGGATCAACTCGGCGCCCAAGCACCAGCTGCTCTACGAGTACTTCGGCTGGCAGATGCCGCAGCTCTGTCATATGCCGCTGCTGCGCAACCCGGACAAGTCCAAGCTCTCCAAGCGCAAGAACCCGACCTCGATCAACTACTACCGGCGCATGGGGTTCCTGCCCCAGGCGGTGACCAACTACCTGGGCCGCATGGGCTGGTCGATGCCCGACGACCGCGAGAAGTTCTCCCTCGACGAGATGATGGCCAGTTTCGATATCCAGCGCGTGTCGCTGGGCGGGCCGGTGTTCGACCTGGACAAGCTGACCTGGCTCAACGGCGTCTATATCCGCGAGGATCTCGACGACGCGGCGTTTCTCCAGGCGCTGCGCGACTGGGCCTTCAACGAAGCCTACGTCAACCAGATCCTGCCCCAGGTACGCCCGCGGGTGGATACCCTGTCCCAGGTCGCGCCGCTGGCTGGGCACTTCTTCTCCGGCTTGCCGGCCATCGACGAAGAGAGCTTCGCCGAGGTCAAGCTCGAGCGCGAGACGCTGCTCAAGCTGCTGCAGTTCCTGGTCTGGCGCCTGGAAGGCGTGTCGCGCTGGGACAAGGAGGCGCTGCTGGTCGAGGTCAAGGCACTGGGCGAACACTTCGAGCTCAAGATGAAGGCCCTGCTGGCGCCGGTATTCATCGCCGTGACCGGTTCGGCCACCTCCACCTCGGTGATGGATGCCATGGTGATCCTCGGCTCCGACATGACCCGCGCACGCCTGCGCCATGCCATCGAGGTGCTCGGCGGCGTGTCCAAGAAGCAGGCCAAGCGTTTCGAGAAGGAATTTCGCGAGCTGTGAGACGCGGCGCGAAAAGCGGTTGACGAAGTGCGAGGCGCCGGGTAGTATACGCCTCGTTCTTGAGAGACGGGGCCTTAGCTCAGCTGGGAGAGCGCAACACTGGCAGTGTTGAGGTCAGCGGTTCGATCCCGCTAGGCTCCACCATCTCGGAACCATGCGTCCCATTCGTCTAGTGGTCCAGGACACCGCCCTTTCACGGCGGTAACAGGGGTTCGAACCCCCTATGGGACGCCACCTCCTTTACGAAGAGACGCCCATGCGGCGTCTCTTTTCGTTAGTGCGCCCGCACTGCGATATGACGCCCAAGCACATGGCGTTGTCTGCTTTTCTGCCCCTTACGTATGAGCCATAAATGGGCCTTCCAGGCTTGACATATCCCCTGAGTTGTCCACGGGCGCCGTGCGGCGGTTACTGCTTGTGCACAACCCTGATGTAAGCTGGGGTTGTTCGGAAAAACTTCGTTTAATCGTTATAAATCAACGACATAAAATTGCTCAAAATTTGAGCAATCTAACTGTAGCCCGCTTGTCATGGTGGCTTGTGAGGCTTATCTCGAGGTTGCGCACAGTGTTATCCACAGATTGTGTGGAAAACCCGTGGCGGCTCCCCGGGAGGCGAGTCGTCGTCGGGGTTCGCCGTGGTGCAGCATGCTGCCCACAGCCGCTGCCTGCTGCTGTCAGCGGCGGAAGTGGCTTGTACAAGGGCTGTAATCGATGGCGGCGTGCAGGCAAGAAACACAGCGGGCCACCCTGAGGGTGGCCCGCGTAGTGACAGGCGGTGATGCCGGTCGGGTTACTTGGTCGGGTAGTCGCGCTCGGTGTGGCCGGTATAGAGCTGGCGCGGGCGACTGATCTTGTAGTTGCTGCTGATCATCTCGTTCCAGTGCGAGATCCAGCCGATGGTGCGCGACACGGCGAAGACCACGGTGAACATGTTGGTGGGAATGCCGATCGCCTTGAGGATGATGCCGGAGTAGAAGTCGACGTTGGGGTAGAGCTTGCGCTCGATGAAGTACTCGTCCTCGAGCGCGATCTGCTCGAGCCGCTTGGCGATCTTTAGCTGCGGATCATCGGCCATGCCCAGCTCGGCCAGCACTTCGTCGCAGGTCTCCTTCATGACCTTGGCGCGCGGGTCGAAGTTGCGATACACCCGGTGGCCGAAGCCCATCAGCTTGAACGGGTCGCTTTTGTCCTTGGCGCGGTCGACGAAGCGCTGGATATTCTCCTCGGACTCGTCGCCGATCTCGTCGAGCATGCTCAGCACCGCCTCGTTGGCGCCGCCGTGGGCCGGTCCCCACAGTGCTGCAATGCCGGCACTGATACAGGCGAAGGGGTTGGCGCCGGTGGAGCCGGCCAGGCGCACCGTGGAGGTGGAGGCGTTCTGCTCGTGGTCGGCGTGGAGCATGAAGATGCGATCCATGGCCTTGGCGAACACCGGGTTGACCTTGAACTCCTCGCAGGGGTTGCTGAACATCATGTAGAGGAAGTTCTCGGCGTAGCTCAGGTCGTTGCGCGGATAGTTGAACGGCTGGCCGATGTTGTACTTGTAGCACATCGACGCCAGGGTCGGCATCTTGGCGATCAGGCGGATCGCGCTGATGGTCCGATCCTCCTCCTTGGTAATGTCGAGATGGTCGTGATAGAAGGCTGCCAGGCCACCTACCACGCCGCACAGGATCGACATGGGGTGGGCGTCACGGCGGAAGCCCTTGAAGAAGTTGGCCAGCTGCTCGTGCACCATGGTGTGATTGCGGATGGTGCTCTCGAACTTGTTGAACTCCTCGTCGTTGGGCAGCTCGCCAAACAGCAGGGCGTAGCTCAGCTCGACGAAGTTGGAGTTCTCGGCCAGCTGGCCGATGGGGTAGCCGCGGTGCAGCAGTACGCCCTTGCCGCCGTCGATGAAAGTGATCGCCGACTCGGTGGAGGAGGTGGCCATGAATCCCGGGTCGTGGGTGAACAGCCCCTCGGCACCCAGCGTGCGCACGTCGATGACATCCGGGCCCATGCTGCCAGAATAGACCGGAAATTCGATCGTCTTGTCGAGCCCGTCTACGGTCAGTCTTGCTTTTCTGTCAGCCATGTCGGCCTCCTCTCCAGTTTTGTCGTCAGACGATAAGTCGTTGTCCCGCTTGCCAAGCCGGCGAAAAAGGTCCGCCCACTATAGAAGCGTACCGGGGATTGTCAATTAGCCCATGGAGACGCTCTGTTGTGCGAACTTTCGATATTCATACAGGTCTTGTATAGTTATTGGTGCTTTGCACCATTGTCCGCGCTGGTGGCGAGGGGTCAAGGCCTACACCATGGTTGCAAAGGGTCGTCGACAATTTGTCATGGTGGGCCCCAGTCCCTATAATCCACCCCGCGCGACTGGCAGGAACTGGAGGTCGTGCCGAACTTGGCAGACGGCCGAGCCCTTCCTCAAAACCACCGCCCGCTCGGGCCATGCCCGAAGCACAGAGCGGGCCAAGAGAGTGTGTATAGAGCCGTGAATAGCAAACGACCCGTTAATCTCGATATCTCCACCATCAAGCTACCGCTACCCGCCCTGACGTCGATCACTCACCGTATTACCGGCATCATCCTGTTCGTCGGCCTGATTTTTGCCTTCTGGGCGCTGGACAAGTCGCTGTCGTCCCCGGCGGGCTTCTACGCGGTGCAGGATGCCCTGGCCAACAACCTGCTGGCCAAGCTGGTCGCCTGGGGGCTGCTGTCGGCACTGGCCTTCCACTTCGTCGCCGGCATCAAGCACCTGCTTATGGATCTCAACATCGGCGTGACCCTCGAAAGCGGCATGCGCAAGGCACAGATCACCGTGGTGGTCAGTGCGGTTCTGGTGATTCTCGCAGGAGTCTGGGTATGGTAACCAATATTACGAACTTCGGTCGCAGCGGCCTGTCCGACTGGCTGATCCAGCGCTTCTCGGCGGTCATCCTGGCGCTCTACACGCTCTTCATCGTTGCCTACCTGCTGCTCAACCCGGGCCTCGACTACGCCACCTGGAGCGGCCTGTTCGCCCAGACCTGGATGCGCATCTTCTCGCTGCTGGCGTTCGTCTCGATTGCCGCCCACGCCTGGATCGGGCTATGGACCGTGACCACCGACTATCTCAAGCCGACCGGCATTCGCCTGGCGGTGCAGAGCGCCATCATCCTGGCCATCTTCGTGTTCCTGGTCTGGGGCATTCAAATTCTGTGGGGAGCCTGATCCATGTCCAACATGCGTAGCCTGTCCTTCGACGCCATCATCATCGGCGGGGGTGGCTCCGGCCTGCGTGCCGCGCTCGAGCTGGCCAAGTCCGGCAAGAAGACCGCGGTGCTCTCCAAGGTCTTCCCGACCCGCTCGCACACCGTCTCTGCCCAGGGCGGTATCACCTGTGCCATCGCTTCGGCCGATCCCAACGACGACTGGCGCTGGCACATGTATGACACCGTCAAGGGCGGCGACTATATCGCCGACCAGGACGCTGCCGAGTACATGTGCTCCGAGGGCCCCAAGGCGGTCTTCGAGCTCGAGCACATGGGTCTGCCGTTCTCGCGTTTCGACAACGGCCGCATCTATCAGCGTCCGTTCGGCGGCCAGTCCAAGAACTTCGGTGAGGGCGGCCAGGCGGCGCGCACCTGTGCCGCGGCCGACCGTACCGGCCACGCCCTGCTGCACACCCTTTACCAGAACAACCTGAAGAACAATACCACCTTCCTTAACGAGTGGTATGCGGTGGACCTGGTCAAGAACGCCAACGGCGACGTGGTGGGCTGCATCGCCCTCGATATCGAGACCGGCGAAGTGGTGCACGTCAAGTCCAAGGCCACGGTGCTGGCCACCGGCGGTGCCGGGCGCATCTACGCCTCGACCACCAATGCCCTGATCAACACCGGGGACGGCATCGGCATGGCGCTGCGCGCCGGCTTCCCGATGCAGGACATGGAGATGTGGCAGTTCCACCCTACCGGCATCTACGGCGCCGGCACCCTGGTCACCGAGGGCTGCCGCGGTGAGGGCGGCTACCTGGTCAACAAGGACGGCGAGCGTTTCATGGAGCGCTATGCGCCCAACGCCAAGGACCTGGCCGGTCGCGACGTGGTGGCGCGCTCGATGGTCATGGAGATCCTCGAGGGGCGCGGCTGCGGCGAGAAGGGCGACCACGTCTTCCTCAAGCTCGACCATCTCGGCGAAGAGGTGCTGGGCAAGCGCCTGCCGGGCATCGTCGAACTGTCCAAGACCTTTGCCCACGCCGATCCGGCCAAGGAGCCGATCCCGGTGGTGCCGACCTGCCACTACATGATGGGCGGGATCCCCACCAACGTGCACGGCCAGGCGATCATGCAGGACGCCGACGGCAACGACCAGATCGTCAACGGCCTGTTCGCCTGCGGCGAGGCGGCCTGCGTGTCGGTGCACGGCGCCAACCGCCTGGGCGGCAATTCGCTGCTCGACCTGGTGGTGTTCGGTCGTGCGGCCGGGATGTTCATCGAGGGTGCGCTCAACGAGGGCATCGACTACCTCGACGCCTCCGAATCCGACGTCGATGCGGCGATGAAGCGCATGAGCCGTTGGAACGAGTCGAGCGGCGGCGAGAGTGTGCCCGAGCTCAAGGCCGAGCTGCAGGACATCATGCAGAACGCCTTCGGCGTGTTCCGCCAGGAAGACAACATGCAGGAGGGCGTCAAGAAGCTCGCCGACCTGCGCGAGCGGATCGCCAATGCCAGCCTGGGTGACAAGTCCAACGCCTTCAACACCGCGCGTGTCGAAGCGCTGGAGCTCGATAACCTGATGGAAGTGGCCGAGGCCACCGCGATCTCGGCACTGGAGCGCAAGGAGAGTCGCGGCGCGCACTCCCGCTACGACTATCCGGATCGTGACGACGTCAACTGGCTGAAGCACTCGCTCTACTTCCCCGCTGACAAGACACTGGGCAAGCGCGACGTCAACTTCACGCCGAAGACCGTCGATACCTTCGAGCCGAAAGTCCGTACTTATTAAGGGGGTCACGATGTCCACGCTTCAGGTATCCATTTACCGCTACAACCCGGAAACCGACTCCGCACCCTATATGCAGGAGTTCCAGGTCGACACCAAGGGGCGCGACCTGATGGTGCTCGACGTACTGCACCTGACCAAGGAGCAGGACAGCTCCATGGCCTATCGCCGCAGCTGCCGTGAAGGGGTGTGCGGCTCCGATGGCATGAACATGAACGGCAAGAACGGCCTGGCCTGCATCACGCCGCTCTCCGAAGTGGTCAAGCACAACAAGCTGGTGCTGCGTCCGCTGCCCGGCCTGCCGGTGATCCGCGACCTGGTGGTCGACATGGGGATCTTCTACAAGCAGTACGAGCGCATCCAGCCGTATCTGCAGAACGACACCCCGGCACCGGCCATCGAGCGCCTGCAGTCGCCGGAAGAGCGCGACAAGCTCGACGGCCTCTACGAGTGCATCCTGTGCGCCTGCTGTTCGACCTCGTGCCCGTCGTTCTGGTGGAACCCGGACAAGTTCGTCGGCCCTGCCGGCCTGCTGCAGTCCTACCGCTTCCTGGCCGATTCGCGTGACGAAGCGACCCAGGCGCGACTGGCCGATCTCGAGGATCCGTTCAGCGTATTCCGCTGCCGCGGGATCATGAACTGCGTGTCGGTATGCCCCAAGGGCCTCAACCCGACCCGGGCGATTGGCAAGATCCGCGAGATGCTGTTGGCCAATGCCACTTAAATCGTGGCCTCAGGCTTGCTATCATGTAGCCCGGTTTTGGGCTGTGACCGAGTGTCGCAGTCCATCTCGGCCCTGATCGCAGAGAGCCGGTGCCCGTGGCACCGGCTTTCGACGATCATTGGCCAGGCCTAGACCCAGGCGACGCTGCCTGTCCAGGCATGCCGGACAGCATGACTGCCCCGCCGGCAGGGCACCAGAAACGCCGATGCGGCGACGTCGTATCAGGCGCCGACAACACCCCATCAGTGCAGGGTGACCGAGAGATGCAAGAAGGCATAATGGAGTTGATGTGGCGTACTTCTCACGTGAGTGGTGGCAATGCCCACTACGTAGAAGCGCTCTACGAGCAGTACCTCGTTGATCCCAATGCTGTCCCCGACGAATGGCGCAACTACTTCGACCAGTTGCCGCGTCCTGAAGGCAGTACCTCCCACGATGTTCCGCTAAGCCCGATTCGCGACCAGTTCTATCAGCTCGGCAAGTCACGCCGCAGCACCCAGGCCGTCAGCGCCGCCGACAGCGGTGAGAACAAGAAACAGGTCAAGGTGCTTCAGCTGATCAACGCCTACCGCTTCCGTGGGCACCAGAAGGCCGATATCGATCCGCTAGACCTGCGTAGCCCGGTGCCGGTTCCCGATCTCGACCTCTCCTTCCACCAGTTGACCAATGCCGACCTGGACACCGAGTTCCAGACCGGCTCGTTCTTCCTGGGCAAGGACAAGGCGCCGCTCAAGGAGATCGTCCAGGCGCTGGATGAGACCTACTGCCGGTCGATCGGCTGCGAGATCATGCATATCGTCGATACCGAGGAGAAGCGCTGGCTGCAGCAGCGCTTCGAGTCGGTGCGTTCGAAGCCCAAGTTCAGCCCCGAGGTGCGCAAGCACGTGCTGGAGCGGCTCAGCGCCGCGGAAGGGCTCGAGAACTACCTGGCCTCGAAGTACCCGGGGACCAAGCGTTTCGGTCTCGAGGGCGGCGAGTCCTTCATCCCGATGATGGACGAGATCATTCAGCGCGCCGGCGGCTATGGCACCAAGGAAGTCGTGATCGGCATGGCCCACCGCGGCCGCCTCAACCTGCTGGTCAACATCCTTGGCAAGAGCCCCTCCGAGCTGATCGAGGAGTTCGACGGCAAGAAGGTCATCGAGCGCGGCTCCGGCGACGTCAAGTATCACCAGGGCTTCAGCTCCAACGTCATGACCCCGGGGGGCGAAGTCCACCTGGCACTGGCGTTCAACCCGTCGCACCTGGAAATCGTGGCGCCGGTGGTAGAGGGTTCGGTGCGCGCCCGTCAGGATCGTCGCGATGATCCGGCAGGCGACAAGGTACTGCCGATCAACATTCACGGCGATGCCGCCTTCGCCGGTCAGGGCGTGGTCATGGAGACCTTCCAGATGTCGCAGACCCGTGCCTACAAGACCGGCGGCACGCTGCACATCGTGATCAACAACCAGGTCGGCTTCACCACCTCGCATCCCGACGACACCCGCTCCACCGAGTACTGCACCGATATCGCCAAGATGGTCCAGGCGCCGATCTTCCACGTCAACGGCGACGACCCGGATGCGGTACTGCACGCCACCCAGGTGGCCATCGACTATCGCCAGCAGTTCAAGCGCGACGTGGTCATCGATCTGGTCTGCTACCGCCGTCGTGGCCACAACGAGGCCGACGAGCCGTCCGGCACCCAGCCGATGATGTACTCGAAGATCAAGAACCACCCTTCGGCGCGGGCGCTGTATGCCAAGCGGCTGGTCGAGGAGGGGGTGCTCTCCGAGGATGACGCCAAGGCGATGGGCGAGACCTATCGCGAAGACCTGATGGCCGGCAACCATGTGGCCAACGCCCTGGTCAAGGAGCCCAACACCGAGCTGTTCGTCGACTGGGGACCCTACCTGGGCCATGAGTGGACCGGCGATGCCGATACCACCTTCGACATGAAGCGCATGCAGCAGCTCGCCGCCAAGATGTGCGAGGTGCCCGACGGCGTTCAGGTGCAGCGTCAGGTGGCCAAGATCTACGAAGATCGTCGCAAGATGCAGGCCGGCGGCATGGGACTCAACTGGGGCTTTGCCGAGACCCTGGCCTACGCCACCCTGCTCGACCAGGGGCACCCGATCCGCATTACCGGCCAGGACTCTGGGCGCGGCACCTTCTCCCACCGCCATGCGGTGGTGCACAACCAGAAGGACGGCAGCACCTATGTGCCGCTGCAGCACATGGCCGACGGCCAGCCGCGCTTCACCATTCACGACTCCTTCCTTTCGGAAGAGGCGGTGCTGGCGTTCGAGTATGGCTATTCGACGACGGCACCCAACCACCTGGTGGTCTGGGAGGCGCAGTTCGGCGACTTCTTCAACGGTGCCCAGGTGGTGGTCGACCAGTTCATCTCCTCCGGCGAGACCAAGTGGGGCCGGCTGTGCGGTCTGACCATGCTGCTGCCCCACGGCTACGAAGGGCAGGGCCCCGAGCACTCCTCGGCGCGCCTGGAGCGCTTCCTGCAGATGTGCGCCGAGCACAACATGCAGGTCTGCGTGCCGACCACACCGGCACAGATCTATCATCTGCTGCGTCGCCAGGTCATCCGGCCGCTACGCAAGCCGCTGGTGGTGATGTCGCCCAAGAGCCTGCTGCGTCACAAGGAGGCGACCTCGACCCTCGAGGAGCTGGCCCACGGCAAGTTCCACATGGTGCTGGCGGACCAGGGCAAGCTCGACGCCGAGAAGGTCAAGCGCGTGGTGCTGTGCGCCGGCAAGGTCTACTACGACCTGGCCGCCTACCGCAGCGAGCATGAGCGCGAAGACACCGCAGTGGTGCGCCTCGAGCAGCTCTACCCCTTCCCCAAGGAGGAGCTCTATGAAGCGCTCAAGGGCTACACCAACCTCGAACAGATCGTGTGGTGTCAGGAAGAGCCGCTCAACCAGGGCGCCTGGTACCAGAGCCAGCACCATATGCGGGTAGTTGCCGACATGCTGCACAACGGCCTGGGGCGCGAGCTCAAGTTCGCTGGCCGCCCGGCATCGGCTGCCCCCGCCGCGGGCTATATGTCCGTACACGTCGAACAGCAGCGCCAACTGGTAGACGACGCCTTCAATGCATGAGGCGTCCTGCCGGACGAGAGAGAACACACAAGGAAACGACATGGCTACCGAGATCAAAGCGCCAACCTTTCCAGAGTCCGTTGCCGAAGGCAGCGTGGCGGCCTGGCACAAGAAGCCTGGCGATAGCGTTGAGCGCGACGAATTGATCGTCGAAATCGAGACCGACAAGGTGGTGCTCGAAGTGGTGGCGCCGGAAGCCGGCACCCTGAGCGAAATCAACGCCGAGGAAGGCGATACCGTGCAGTCCGAGCAGGTGCTGGGCATTCTTGGCGCGGCGGGCGACAAGCCCAAGGCGGCCGACAAGGGTGAAAAGTCCGAGGACGCCAAGGCCGAGGCTCCTGCGTCTGACGCCAAGCCCGCCGCGGGCGGCAAGCAGCACGACGTCAAGGCGCCGACCTTCCCCGAGTCGATCCAGGAAGGCACCGTGGCCAGCTGGAACAAGCAGGTTGGCGAGGCGGTAAAGCGTGACGAGGTGCTGGCCGAGATCGAAACCGACAAGGTGGTGCTCGAAGTCGTGGCGCCGGCCGACGGTGCACTCGCCGAGATCAAGGCCGAAGAGGGCAGCCAGGTCGCCTCCGAAGAGGTGCTGGCGATCTTCAGCGAAGGCGCCGGTGGCGATAGCGCTGGCAGTGAGGCGGCTCCTGCCGAAAGCGCCAAGTCCGATGCCGGCGACGACGAGAAAGTCGGCGACAAGATCCTCGCCCCGGCGGCGCGCAAGCTGGTCGCCGAGCATGACCTCGATGTCAGCAAGATCGAGGGCACCGGCAAGGGCGGCCGTATCCTCAAGGAGGACGTCCAGAAGGCCGTGAAGGAGGGCTCCGCGAAGAAGGCCTCCAAGCCGGCCAGCGCGCCCAAGCAGGCCGCCGCCGCACCGGTCGTCGAGGGCGAGCGCCCCGAGAAGCGCGTGCCGATGAGCCGTCTGCGCCAGACCATCGCCAAGCGCCTGGTCCAGGCCCAGCAGACCGCCGCCATGCTGACCACCTACAATGAGGTCGACATGGGTGCGGTGATGGAGCTGCGCGCACAGTACAAGGAGACCTTCCTCAAGGCCCACGACACCAAGCTCGGCTTCATGGGCTTCTTCGTCAAGGCGGCCTCCGAGGCGCTCAAGCGCTTCCCCGACGTCAATGCCTCCATCGACGGCAGCGATATCGTCTATCACGGTTACCAGGATATCGGTGTGGCGGTCTCCACCGACCGTGGCCTGGTGGTGCCGGTGCTGCGTGATACCGACAGCATGAAGATCGCCGACGTCGAGAAGACCATCGTCGACTTCGGCAAGCGCGCCCGCGACGGCAAGCTGGGCATCGACGAGATGCAGGGCGGCACCTTCACCATCACCAACGGCGGCATCTTCGGCTCGCTGATGTCGACGCCGATCATCAACCCGCCGCAGACCGCCATCCTGGGCATGCACAAGATCCAGGAGCGCCCCATGGCGGTCAATGGCAAGGTCGAGATCCGCCCGATGATGTATCTGGCGGTCTCCTACGACCACCGCATGATCGATGGCAAGGACGCGGTGCAGTTCCTGGTCACCATCAAGGAACTGCTCGAGGATCCGGCACGCCTGCTGCTGGACGTATAACGCGACTGCCAACGACTAACGCGCAACCTATACAGGAAACGTATTCATGGCCGATAAATTCGATGTGATCGTGATTGGTGCGGGCCCCGGCGGCTACGTGGCCGCCATCCGTGCCGCCCAGCTGGGCCTGAAGACCGCCTGCGTCGAGAAGTGGGTTAACAAGGAAGGCAAGACGGTACACGGCGGCACCTGCCTCAACGTGGGCTGCATCCCGTCCAAGGCGCTGCTCGAGTCCTCACACAAGTTCGTTGAGGCACGCGATCATTTCGCCGAAGTGGGTATCAACGTTGGTGACGTCAGCGCTGATATCCCCAAGATGCTCGAGTTCAAGAATCAGGTCATTGCCAAGAACGTTGGCGGTATCAGCGCTCTGTTCAAGGCCAACGGTGTGACCGCTCTGGAAGGCGCCGGCAAGGTGCTCTCCAGCAAGCAGGTCGAGGTCAGCAAGGATGGTGACAAGGCCGTCTATGAGGCCGAGCACATCGTCATCGCCTCCGGCTCGGTGCCGGTCGAGATCCCGCCGACCCCGCTCACCGAAGGCCTGATCGTCGACTCCACCGGCGCGCTGGAGTTCGACGAGACGCCCAAGCGCCTGGGCGTGATCGGTGCCGGCGTCATCGGCCTGGAGCTGGGCAGCGTGTGGAGCCGCCTGGGCTCCGAGGTGACGGTGCTCGAGGCCATGGACTCCTTCCTGCCGATGGTCGACTCGGCCATCGCCAAGGAGACCCAAAAACTGCTCAAGAAGCAGGGCCTGGACATCAAGATGGGCGCCCGCGTCACCGGCTCAGAGACCAACGGCAAGGAAGTCACCGTCAAGTACACCGACGCCAAGGGCGAGCAGGAGCAGGTGTTCGACAAGCTGATCGTGTGCGTCGGCCGCCGTCCCTACACCCAGGGCCTGCTGGGCGACGACGCTGGAGTCAAGCTCGACGAGCGCGGCTTCATCTTCGTCGACGACCAGTGCCGCACCAGCGTGCCGGGCGTCTACGCCATCGGCGACTGCGTGCGCGGCCCGATGCTGGCGCACAAGGCCTCGGAAGAGGGGGTGATGGTCGCCGATATCATCGCCGGTCATAAAGCCGAGATGAACTACGACGCCATTCCCAGCGTGATCTACACGTCGCCGGAAGTCGCCTGGGTCGGCATCACCGAGCAGGACGCCAAGGCCGCCGGCATCGAGATTAAGACCGGCAGCTTCCCGTTTTCGGCCAACGGTCGTGCACTGGCTAATCATGCATCGGAAGGGATGGCTAAGATCATCGCCGATGCCGAGACCGACCGCATCCTGGGCATGCATATCGTTGGCCAGCACGCTGGCGAACTGATTGCCCAGGGCGTGATCGCCATGGAGTTCGGCTCCAGCGCCGAGGATCTGGCGCTGACCTGCTATGCGCATCCGACTACCGCGGAAGCCGTCCATGAGGCGGCTCTGGCAGTGGATGGTCATGCCATCCATATGGCCAATCGCAAGAAGCGCAAGTAAGACAACAAGCGCCGCCTACGGGCGGCGCAGTGCTTCCGGCGACGTACCGGAAGCAGACGGGGGTGACCCGGGAACGCACTGAGTGTCCGCGGTCATCGTTCGAGTCACATGCAACCAATGGCATGAATCGATGAACCTTCACGAATATCAAGGCAAGCAGCTGTTTGCCGACTATGGTCTGCCAGTGTCCAAGGGTTTCGCCGTGGACACACCCGAAGAAGCCGCTGAAGCATGTAAAAAGATCGGCGGCGACATGTGGGTCGTCAAGGCTCAGGTCCACGCTGGTGGCCGTGGCAAGGCCGGCGGCGTCAAGCTGATCAAGGATCCCGCCGAGGCCAAGGCCTTCGCCGAGCAGTGGCTGGGCAAGAACCTGGTCACCTTCCAGACCGACGAACACGGTCAGCCGGTGGCCAAGATCCTGGTCGAGACCTGCACCGATATCGCCGATGAGCTGTATCTGGGCGCGGTGGTTGATCGCACCACCCGCCGCGTGGTGTTCATGGCCTCCACCGAAGGTGGCGTGGAGATCGAGAAGGTCGCCGAGGAGACTCCCGAGAAGATCCTCAAGGCCGAGATCGATCCGCTGGTCGGTGCGCAGCCGTACCAGGCCCGTGAGCTGGCCTTTGCGCTGGGTCTCAAGGGCGACCAGATCAAGCAGTTCACCAAGATCTTCCTGGGTCTGTCCAAGCTGTTCCATGACAAGGATCTGGCGCTGCTCGAGATCAACCCGCTGGTCGTGACCGACGAAGGCAACCTGCACTGCCTCGACGCCAAGCTGGGGCTGGACAGCAACGCGCTGTACCGTCACCCGGACCTGCAGGCGATGCGCGACCCGTCTCAGGAAGACCAGCGTGAAGCCGACGCCGCCAAGTGGGAACTCAACTACGTGGCGCTGGACGGCAACATCGGTTGCATGGTCAACGGCGCTGGCCTGGCCATGGGCACCATGGACATCGTCAACCTGAGCGGCGGCAAGCCGGCCAACTTCCTCGACGTTGGCGGCGGCGCCACCAAGGAGCGCGTGGCCGAGGCGTTCAAGATCATCCTCTCCGACGACAACGTCAAGGCGGTACTGGTCAACATCTTCGGCGGCATCGTGCGCTGCGACATGATTGCCGAAGGCATCATCGGCGCGGTCGAGCAGGTCGGCGTCAACGTACCGGTCGTGGTGCGTCTCGAGGGTAACAACGCCGAGCTGGGTGCCGAGAAGCTGGCCTCCAGCGGTCTCAACATCATCGCTGCTACCAGTCTGACCGACGCGGCTCAGCAGGTCGTCAACGCGGCGGAGGGCAAGTAATGAGCATCCTGATCGATAAGAACACCAAGGTCATCTGCCAGGGCTTCACTGGCGGCCAGGGGACCTTCCACTCCGAACAGGCGATCGCCTACGGTACCCAGATGGTCGGCGGCGTGACCCCGGGCAAGGGCGGCCAGGAGCATCTCGGCCTGCCGGTGTTCAACACCGTCAAGGAAGCGGTCGAGCAGACCGGTGCCGAAGCCAGCGTGATCTACGTGCCGGCGCCGTTCTGCAAGGACTCGATCCTCGAAGCCGCCAACGCCGGCATCAAGCTGATCGTGTGCATCACCGAAGGCATCGCGACCCTCGACATGCTCGACGCCAAGGTCAAGTGTGACGAGCTGGGCGTGCGCCTGATCGGCCCCAACTGCCCCGGCGTGATCACCCCGGGCGAGTGCAAGATCGGCATCATGCCGGGCCATATCCACAAGCCTGGCCGTGTCGGCATCGTGTCGCGCTCCGGTACCCTGACCTATGAAGCGGTCAAGCAGACCACCGACCACGGCTTCGGCCAGTCGACCTGCGTGGGCATCGGCGGCGACCCGATCCCGGGCTCCAACTTCATCGACATCCTGGAGATGTTCGAGAAGGATCCGCAGACCGAGGCGATCGTGATGATCGGCGAGATCGGCGGCACCGCCGAGGAAGAGGCCGCGGCCTACATCAAGGCCAACGTTTCCAAGCCGGTGGTTTCCTACATCGCCGGTGTTACCGCCCCTCCGGGCAAGCGCATGGGCCACGCCGGTGCGATCATCTCCGGCGGCAAGGGCACTGCGGACGAGAAGTTCGCCGCCCTCGAGGATGCCGGCGTCAAGACCGTGCGTTCGCTGGCCGAGATCGGCGATGCCCTGAAGCAGGTAACCGGCTGGTAAGTCGCAGGCCGTTTCAGTCGCAAGACGCCAAAGGGCACCTTCGGGTGCCCTTTTTCATGTCCGTTGATGGGGCCACGCCGGTGAGATGGCGAGGAACTGCTAGGCTGAATGGCGTAAAGCCATGGGGATGCGCGACATCCCACCACAGCAGGGAGCAGGGGGCGATATGGACGAGCTGGCCAGACGACTCGGGTTGCGCACCGAACCGACCATCTTCTTTACCTCGGCAGGCTTGATGGTGGCGTTTCTGATAGCACTGCTGATCGCCCCGGAGACGATCAGGGACGTGTTCGCCGACGGCCGCGAGTGGGTCGTCACCAATCTCGGCTGGTTCTTCATCATGGGGGTGAACGCCTGGCTGCTGTTCCTGCTGTGGGTGGCGATCAGCCGCTACGGCCAGATTCGTCTCGGCCGCGAGGATGAAAAGCCGGAATATGGCAACATCTCCTGGTTCACCATGCTGTTTGCCGGCGGTATCGGCACGGTGCTGATGTTCTGGGGGGTGGCCGAGCCGATCTTCCACTTCTCCAATCCGCCCCACGGTGATATCGAGCCGCACTCGGTGGAGGCCTCCCAGGAGGCGATCGGCTTCTCGCTCTACCACCTGGGCCTGCATACCTGGACCATCTTCACCCTGCCGGGGCTGGCCTTCGCCTATTTCATCCATCGCCACGGCCTGCCGATGCGGGTCAGCTCGGTGTTCTACCCGCTGCTCAAGGAGCGGGTCTACGGCCCGCTGGGCAAGACCATCGATATCTTCGCGGTGCTCGGCACCCTGTTCGGTGTGGCGGTGTCGATCGGCCTTGGCACCTCGCAGATCAATGCCGGGCTATCCGAGCTGATGGGCGTGCCGGACAACGTCACCGTCAAGGTCCTGATCATCATCGCGCTGACCGCGGTGGCGGTGGCGTCGATCGTGGCAGGCCTCGACAAGGGCGTGAAGGTGCTCTCCAACATCAACATCGGCATGGCCACCGGCCTGATGCTGTTCGTGCTGGTGACCGGCTCCACGGTGTTCCTGCTGCGCGGCATCGTCGAGACGCTGGGCATCTACGTCTCCAACATCGTGCCCATGGCGTTCTGGAACGATACCCTGGCGCAATATACCCAGGAAGACGGCAACTGGGGCTGGCAGGGCAACTGGACGGTGTTCTACTGGGCCTGGACGGTGACCTGGTCGCCGTTCATCGGCATCTTCGTGGCGCGTATCTCCAAGGGCCGCACCATTCGCGAGTTCGTGCTCGGCGTACTGTTCGCGCCTTCGCTGTTTACCCTGGTGTGGTTCGCCATCTTCGGCTGGTCGGCGATGGAGATCGACGGTATCGGCAGCGCCGCCCGCGAGGCGCTGGGCGACCAGGCCGGGGTGATGTCGGCGGCGGTGGCCGAGAGCGTGCCGCTGGCGATGTTCGCCTTCTTCGAGCACTTCCCGGCCACTACCCTGATTCAGGGGCTGGCGGTGGTGATCGTGGCGATCTTCTTCGCCACTTCGTCGGATTCGGCGTCGCTGGTGGTCGACATGCTGTGCACCGGCGACGCGGGCCAGGGGCCGGCGCGCCAGCGTGTGTTCTGGGGGGTGTCCGAGGGCGCCGTGGCAGCGATGCTGATCGTGCTCGCCGGCGAGGCGGGGCTCGAGGCGCTGCAGCAGGTGATCACGGTGATCGGCTTGCCGATCTTCATCATGGTGTTTGCCATGATCTTCGCGCTGTTTCGTGGGCTTTCCGCCGAGCGCATCAGCAAGGTCAAGGTCGGCACGCCACCACACCCCGATCAGATGTAGGCATATACCCGACCTGGAGAAAACGCATGGCTAAGGTACCCGCCGCCTATCAGGCAAGCCGGGGGTCGGTGCTCGACGTGGACCGCGACTTCTACTCGCGGCTACGCGATCCCGCCGACCGTGAACGCATCGCACAGCACGTGGTGCCGCTGCGCGACGGCCTGGCCTGGACGGTGCCGGCCGGGCACGTGCTGCGCCTGTCGACGCTACACGGCCCGCAGGTCGGCGACTTCAATCTCTGGAGCCTGCACAACCCCCGCGAGCGCTTCTGGGCCTCGCGGACGCGTCAGCTGCAGCGCGCCCACGTCTCGACCTTCGACCGGCTGTGGTCGACGCTACCCTACCTGCGGCCGATGGCGACCATCATTGCCGATACGCTGGAGGGCTACGGCGTCGATGACGACGGTGGCCGCGTCCACGACCTGCTCGGCACGCGCTGCGACCCCTACGTCAACAAGCTGCTCACCGGCGAGGACTTCGACCATCACTGCCACTCGAACCTGGTGCGGGCGGTGGCGCCATTCGGGCTCACCGAGTTCGACGTTCACGACGTGCTCAACGTCTTCCAGTGCACCGGCCTCAACGAAGAGGACCAGTACTTCATGAAGGCCTGCCCGGCACGCGAAGGCGACTACATCGAGTTCTTCGCCGAGATCGACCTGCTCTGCGCGCTGTCGTGCTGCCCCGGCGGCGACCTATCGCTGGACCTGTGGGGGCCCGATGCGAAAGATCCCCTGTCGACCTGCCAGCCGATCGGCGTCGAGGTGTATCGCCTCGATCCGGCCCTGCTCAAGGGCTGGCAGCCGCCGCAGTATGCCCCCTATCGCGGCGGCCACGGCATGCGCGGCCCCGCCATCGACTGGGCGCAGGAGAAGCGTCAGCGCGGCCTGTAACTCATCCTGCTTGCGCAGCGTAGAGTGGCCCGTCATCGGCGGGCCTTCTTTTTGCCCGCACATTGACTACCAGCCCAGAAGGCCTATTATGCCATCCATATGGATGGTATATGGACTCCAAATAACTTCCATTTGGATGGCAGGCGCGGAGCCTGCTGTATGGATAACGAGGTAACGCACATGAGCGTGCACGAACTTCGCCGCAAGGGCGGCGACTCGAGCGAGAAGATCACCATCAACCTGGGGGTCGTCGACCTGGGGC
This sequence comes from Franzmannia qiaohouensis, assembly GCF_031451695.1. Classification (NCBI taxonomy): domain Bacteria; kingdom Pseudomonadati; phylum Pseudomonadota; class Gammaproteobacteria; order Oceanospirillales; family Halomonadaceae; genus Franzmannia; species Franzmannia qiaohouensis. The sequence continues at coordinate 236,775 of NZ_JARWAM010000004.1, read as the reverse complement.
AGATCGACCTGCTGGTCCAGGAAGGCTTCTACTCCAATCGCACCGACCTGATCCGTACCGCTATCCGCAACCAGCTGGCGACCCATGCCGAAGTGGTCAGGGACACCGTGACGCGCAAGGCCTTCGTGTTGGGGCTCGAGCATTACAGCCGCAGCGACCTGGAGGCGCTGCAGGCAGCGGGAGAGATGTTGCAGATTCAGGTGCTGGGAATGGCCAGCATTGCCGACGACGTATCAGCGGAGCTTGCCCGCGCCACCATCGAATCGGTGGTCGTGCTGGGAGCCCTGCATGCCAGCAAGGCGGTCAAGGCGGCCCTGGCGGATCGAATCCACTGACGCACCGAATAGGGACATCGAAGATGATCGACGCACAGCGAATGCAAGAAGCGACGCGGCTCACCCGCGCCGGGCAGCTGCACGAGGCCATGGCTATCCTGCAGGGCGCCATGCCTGACGGGAAGAGTGCGGGCAGCAGCGAACACACGCCAGATGAGCCCTACTCTACGGGCAGTACCTTCACCGGGACCTGCGAAGTCGTTGACGAGGAAGTGTCGTCGGCGTCTGCCGAGAGGCACTCGACCGCTGAGCCGTCAGGGGGCGCGGCGCCATTCTCTGGGTCTCGTCAGGCCCGCCAGGCAACTGCCGCCAGCGATGACATCGGCATGGCTTCGACGTGGCGCGACACGTGGCGCTTGTTGCGCGACCCCATGGCCAAGCCCGAGCAGACGCAACGCACCCCGCAGCCGGCACAGCCCGGGGCGTTCACTGCCGGTCGCTTTAGCCATCCTGCCGGCACCCGTGAATACAAACTCTATCTACCCAGCGGCTATCACGGCCAGGCACTGCCGCTGGTAGTCATGCTGCATGGCTGCACCCAGGACCCGGATGACTTCGCCGCCGGGACCCGCATGAACCGGCTGGCCGAAGAGCAGCAGTTCTGCGTGCTCTATCCTGCTCAGCCGATGACCGCCAACAGTTCCAAATGCTGGAACTGGTTCAAGGCCGTGGACCAGCAGCGTGACGGCGGCGAGCCGGCGATCCTCGCCGGCATGACCCGTCAGATCATCGACACCCACGCGCTCGATGCGAGCCGAGTCTATGTCGCGGGCCTATCGGCAGGTGGCGCCATGGCAACCACACTGGCGATGACCTACCCGGACCTCTATGCGGCGGTGGGCGTGCACTCCGGGCTGCCTCACGCGGTGGCCCAGAGCCTCCCCGATGCCTTGGCGGCGATGCAGGGGGGACGCCCCATGGCGGCCACCTCATCGGCCGGCGCTTCCACCTGGGCATCGACGGTGCCAGCCGTAGTATTTCACGGTGATCGTGACGCCACGGTGCACCCCACCAATGCGGATCGAGTTGCCGCGCAGTACGCCGTCTCACGAGGGGCCAGCAAGTCGGTGGAGCGGGGGCAGGTCGCCAATGGCCACGCCTATACACGGACCCGTCATCATGATGCGGGTGGCCAGTTATACCTCGAGCAGTGGGTCATCCACGGGGCCGGCCATGCCTGGTCAGGGGGCGATGCCAGGGGATCGCATACGGATGCCAAAGGGCCCGATGCGGCTCAGGAGATGCTGCGCTTCTTCAATTGCCATCAGGGAACGGTCTAACGCGTTGCGCTCAGGCTGCGGTTGCGGCCGTCGCGTTTGGCCTTGAGCAGTGCCTCATCGGCGCGCTTGAGGGTGTGCTGATGGGGCTCGCCGCGGCGGTGCTGGCTCAAGCCGGCGCTGACGGTGACCGACAGCGGCTGACCGTCGTCGTGGATCGTGACGTCGGCAAGGCGGTGACGCAGGCGTTCGACGATGGTCTGCGCCTCGTCGAGATCGGTGTCGGCCAAAAGCAGCAGGAACTCTTCACCGCCCCAGCGACCGCAGAGATCATAGTGGCGCAGCGTCGCGCTCAGCTCCTGAGTGATGGCCACCAGCAGCCGGTCGCCGATGTCGTGACCATGGCGATCATTGATCAGCTTGAAGTGATCGATATCGAGCAGTGCCAGCGTGAAGCGGCGGCGTTCGCTGATGAGTTGTTCCAGGCGCTCACCGACCAGCCGGCGGTTGGGGAGTCCGGTGAGCGGATCGTGGGTCGAGGCCTGCTGCAGTGCCTGGTTGCGCTCGCGCATCAGCGCCTGGTAGCCGTCGGAGATGCGTGACAACTTGCGCTGGCGCCGCAGGGTGCGTTCGTAGCGCTGCTGTGTCACTTGCCGGGCCTCGATGGCCAACAGCTGATAGCGGTCGGAAATGCTGATCAGGCGCTCGACCTGCTGGCGTTGATCGCGGTGCTGACGATAGAGGCGTTGCAGGGCGCCATGCAGCGGGTGGCCGATGTGCTCGGGCAGGTCGAGCAGGGCGGCAACTTCTGCCAGCAACGTCTCTTCGTCATGGTCTTTCATGACTCGACCGACACGGGAGTGATCGCGAAAGGGTAGCTGCAGTCCTCGCGAAATTCATCGGCCAGTTCGGCGATGCGTTCGTTGCGCACGTCGTACTGCCAGGTCACCGATACCTCGCGGCCCGTTTCGAAAGCCTCCTCGAGCAGGTCGAAGATATCCATCATCGCCTTCACCGAGCTGGTGTTGAGGTACACCAGGGCCAGCTCGAGGTGCAGTGGCCGCTGCTCGTTGGCAAGGAAGAGGCGCACCCAGTGGATCACCTGGTCGAAGAGCTCGTAGGAGTTCTCCGGGTAGGAGTCGCCCTGCATGGCCAGACGTCCCGCCTGCCAGTCGCTTTGAATCGCCGGCGCCGACTGGCTGGCGGGAATGTCGAGATCGGAAATCATGGTTGTCATGGTCAGCTCAAATCGTGGCTGTAAGGCTAAAGAAACTTCGCTGATTCGACAATGGCTGCAGCGAGGCGTGCAGGGGGCGGCTGGACTTGCGGGCCATGTCGATCAGGCCCAGGCCGGCTCCGCTGGGTGTCTCGGCATCACGCGGCCGGCGCAGCTGCTGCTTGTAGGCCTGCTTCAGGGCTGGCTTGTCGAGCAGGGCGAGCGCCTCGACGGCAGCCACCAGCCGCTCGCCGTCGGCCCGCTCGACCAGATTGCCTGCGCTCACCTGATAGTGGCCCTGGTCGCTGCGCGCCACGGCCACCGTGGCCGCGGCAAGCTCATCGTCATAGCCCTGGCGGCGAGCGTAGTGGCGGATGTTCTGGGTCATCTCGATATAGACGGCAAAGACATCCATGGCCGCGGACGGTGCGGCTTGCTGAGTGTCCAGGTAGTTGCGTAGCGCCTTGCCGATCTCCTCGATCAGGCTGCGTGATATGGGGCCATTGAAGCACAGCATGATGCGATCATGTAGATAGCTCTCTCGCATGCTCAGTAGATCCATGGCAGTTCCTTGGCTGGCAATGGGTCAGCCCTGGGAGGGGCTGGGTGGACGATGGAGAACGGACTCGGTGACTTCCGACTCCGTGCAGAAGATCAGCAGGGTGATGTCGTCACGCTGACTGTGTGGGCCTTGATACTCGTTGAGCGCCTGCTTGAAGGCGGCAAGCTGGGCATCGAGTGGCGCCGCCGCCTGGCTTCGTATCAGTGCCTCTAGACGGCGGTTGCCGAAGCCGAAGCCGTGTCCGCCACCGGCCTGGTCGAGAAACCCGTCGCTACACAGATAATAGCGCCAACCGGGGTGAAGCGGCAGCTGCTGGTTGGTGTAATGCGCCGGGCGTCGATGCCCCAGGGCACGCTTGTGCCCCTTGAGATGTTCGAGCTGGTGGCCGTCGCTGGCATAGAGGTCGAGCTTGGCTCCGGCATAGGTGAGTCGCTGGCGTGCTGTCTCGACCCAGGCGAGGCCGATATCCATATTGGTGGCGATGGACGAGGGCAGCTGCGCTTCGGGAAGCAGCTGACGCGACTGGCGATCGATCTCGTTGAGGAGGGCGGCGGGGTCGTCGGCACCCTGCTGGGCGATGGCGTGGTCGATGATGGCGCGCGCCAGCATGGTCATCATGGCACCGGGAACGCCGTGACCGGCACAGTCGACCACGCCGATCAGATAGCCGTGCGGGGTGGCGCGGAAGACATAGAAGTCGCCGCCAACGGTATCCCTCGGTTTCCATAGCACGGCGTGATGCGCCGCCAGATGCTCGCGGAGCTGCATGTCGGGCAGGATGGCGCGCTGGATGATGCTGGCGTACTGGATGGAGTCGTCGAGCTGCTGGTGCGCGGCGGCCATCGCCGCATTGGCGTTCTCCAGTTCGCGAGTTCGCTCGTGGACTTGCGCTTCGAGGTTGCGCGTGTGGTCGGCGACTTGGCGCGCCATGTGCGAGAAGGCCTGGGACAGCTCACCGATCTCATCGTGGCGCTGGGTGGGGAGCCGAGGACGGTAGTCGCCGCTCGCGATGGTGCGGGCCGACAGCGTCAGGTGCTGGAGCGGCGCCAGTATCAGCCGGTGGGTAGCGAAGGCGAAGGCCGCGGTGAGAATGCCCAGCACCAGGATCAGGGTGCCAAGCAGTGGCCACAGCCAGCGGCCTTCGACGATCGCTGCGGTCTGCATGTCCAGGGTAGTGACCAACAGCCACTGGAGCTCCGGGATGTAGCCCACCGTCAGCAGCCTCGGTGCGCCATCGATCTCGACATCGATGGCGCGAATGTCGCCTGGGCGTCGTATCACTGCCTGCATCGCCTGCCTGAGCGCTTCACGCTGTTGGGCATCGGCAATCGACGACTGGATGCGCTGTTGGCTATCGGCATCCAGGGGATTGTTGATCGCGCCCAGTGCCAGGCGCGACTGATCGGGGTGGGCCTGGAGGACGCCGCGCGGGTCGACGATCATCGAGGTCAGCCCCGGCGCCTCGGTGCGGATGACGCTGGAGAGGAACTCCTCGAGATCCAGGGCGCCGCCCGCCAGGCCAAGCAGCTCGCCGCTGTCGCGCACCTTGACGTTGACCCACAGCATGGTGCGCTCCAGCGCACGATCGTGACTGACCTGGATGTTGTAGGTCGAGGTACTGGCCATGGTGGAGAAGTACCAGGCATCTTGCGGCTCTTGCGCGTCGAGGCGATAGCGTGGGGTCAGTGCGTCGCTGCGTTGATCGGCGAAGTAGTAGTCTCGGGTGGCGTGATCGATGATGAAGTAGGCATTGCTGCCGAACTGCTGGCGGAAACCTTCGGCCTCGGCCGAGAACCTGGCGCGGCGTTCGGGATCCTCGGGCTGGCGAAGCCACTCGCGGGTAACGACCGAGTTGGCAAAACGCCGCGATAGCGCCAACTCCCTCGACACCGGCGCGGTAATCCGCTGCATCTGCAGCAGGGTGTACTGTTCGGCATAGGCGGTGGCGAAGTGGCGACGTACCTCCTCGACGGCCATCCAGCCGATCAACACCGCCGGGACCAGTGCCAGCAGGAAGGCCAGCAGCAAGGTCGCGATCGACTTACCACGTAGTCCGAGGTGTGTTGCCATCGCATCAGCTTCCTTGATGGATCAACTCACCCACCATTGTCGTCCTTTTGCGTTACCTTGGCATAAACCTTTCTTACACGCGAGTTACTCCTCCACATAGCCAGGGCCATCGCAGATAGGTAGCACCGCTCGGGACTGATCCGTCGACAGCCCTGCGAGGAGGCGCTATAACCCATCCCTGGGCGCTATCTTGCGCTATCCATGAACTACGATCACCTTGCCCACATAACACGGCCCCGCCAGAGCGAGCCTGGCGGGGCCGTGTCGCGGGCTGGATAGCACTCACTCGGCGGGGCGGGCCACCAGCGAGCGAGTCTCCTCGCGGGCCTCGACCAGCGCCACGCGAATCGCATCGCCGAGCTTGTAGCGCTCTTCGCCTTCCACCTGGATGCGGCCTTCCTTGTCGTCGATGACGACCTTGTCGCGGTCGCTGTGCATCATCGGCGCGGGAACGAAGGCGGTGGCACCGTTGGCGGTCAGGCGTACGCGCATGCCGCCACGGTTGATGGCCATGATCTCCGCCTCGAAGGTTTCCTGGGCCTTGGCGGCCGGTGTCAGGAAGCGTACGTAGAGCCAGTCCTTGACGTCGCGCTCGGCCATGCGGTTGAGGCGGCGGCGCTCGGTGAGCTGCTCGGTGAGCTGCTGGCTGGCCTCCGCCGAGGCGCTCTCGCCCTTGAGCACCTGCTTGATCAGGCGGTGATTGACCATATCGCCATACTTGCGGATCGGCGAGGTCCAGGTGGCGTAGGCGGCAAGCCCCAGGCCGAAGTGCGGCCCGGGCAGCGCCGACATGCTGGTGAAGCCCTGGAAACGCCGCAGGCGGATGTCCAGCCAGGCGTCCTCGCGGCTCTCCAGCGCGCGCTTGAGCTCACGGTAGCGCGGCAGCTCGGTGAGCGCCTCGCGCTCGACCTCGATCTGCTGGGCGCTGAGGAACTCGTGAGCGGCCTCGGCCTTGTCCGGATCGAAGGCGCGGTGCACGTTGAAGATGCCGTGGCCGACCTTGTCGGCGAGCAGATCGGCGCAGCAGGCATTGGCGGCGATCATCGACTCTTCGATCATGCGATTGGCGATGCGCCGCTGCTCGGTGCGGATGCCAAGGACATTGCCGGCCTCGTCGAGGTCGAACTCGTAGTCGGGACGATCCTTGAAGACCAGCGCATGCTCGGCGCGCCAGGCGCTGCGCGCCTCGGTCAGGTCGCGTAGCGCCTCGAGCTGAGGGGCGATCGCCGCGTCGGGTGCCCACTCGCCTTGGCCCTCGAGCCAGTCGGAGACCCGGTCATAGGCGAGCTTGGCATGCGACGTGGCGGTGGCGGCGAAGAAGCGGTAGTCGCCGAGGCTGCCGTCGGCATTGACCTCGAGCTGGCAGGCCAGCACCGGCCGCTCACGGCCTTCCCACAGCGAGCACAGGTCGTCGGCCAGCACTTCCGGCAGCATGGTGACGTTCTGTCCCGGCAGATAGACGGTGAAGGCCCGGGTGCGCGCCTCGAGATCGGCGGCGTGCTGTTCGTCGACGTAGGCGGTGGGGTCGGCGATGGCCACGCTGAGCCGCCAGCCGCCGCCGTCGCGGGGCTCGACGCGCAGCGCATCGTCCATGTCGCGGGTCTTCTCGCCGTCGATGGTGAAGAACGGCTCGGCGGTGAGGTCTTCCCGCGCAAGGCCCTCGTCGCGCAGCGGCCACTCGTCACCGGCCTCGGGAGAGGCCTGTTCCAGGGCATGGCGGGCCAGGGTCACGCGCCACGGCACTGCCGGGTCATCGGCCTTGACCACCAGCTCGTCGATCTGGGCGAAGAAACCGCGGTCGTTCTCCTTGAGCGGATGGCGTACCAGGCGGGCCACGATCCAGTCGCCGTCGCCGATGCTCTCCTCGTCGAGACTGTTCTTGATCCGCGACTTGAGGACATTCTTGATCGACGGGTGGTCGGGCACCACGGCCAGCCGCCCCTCGCGCTTCTGCACGCGAGCGACGAAGCGCGTCAGACCCTGCTCGATGAGCGTGTCCGGCTCCACGGAGCGCTTGTCGCCCTCCTCGTGGACAACGGCTGCGACGCGATCACCGTGGAGGACCTGCTTCATGGCCGGCGGCGGCACGAAGTAGGACTCGCCGTCGTCGGTCTCGAGAAAACCGAATCCCTTGTCGGTGGCCTTGATCACGCCCTCTACGCGAGGCGTGGTAGAGCGAATCTGTTGCTTGAGCTGGGCAAGCAGGGCGTTATTCTGCAGCATCGGACACTTTAGCTTGGCGGGGGTAGGCAGCCACTATACGGATTCCCGTCGGCCCCGCCAATCTACAGCAGGGCCATGGCAATGCTCGAGTCGCCGTCGAGCAGGTCGAACTCGCGGTTCTTGAGCATGCGCGCCTGGCTCAGGTGTAGCAGCGCGTAGGCGACGTTGCCGCGCGAGACCTCGAGCCCGTCGGCATGCGCGGCTGAGGCACTGACCAGTCGGCTGGCGGGCGCATCGGTGAGCTTGCCGGGCTTGAGGATCACGTGGGAAATGCGGGCGCTGCGTAGATAGGCATCGGCGGCAAACTTGGCCGCCATATAGGGCCGCAGCTTGGCGGGGGCGGCCATGGGGTCGCTGGCGCGCAGTGCGCTGACCATGAGGAACCGCTCCAAGCCGCGCTCGACCGCCAGATCGACGGCGCGGATCGCGCCGTAGAGGTCGATCAGCAGCGTCTTGTCGGGGCCGGTATGCGGGCCCGAACCGGCGCTGAAGACGACCTGGTCGCAGCCGTTGAAGGCCTGATGGAAGTCGCCTTCCAGGTCCCCGATCACGGTATCGATGCCGCGTTCGTGGAACCACGGCTGCTGGCCGGAGTGGCGGATCATGGCGCGCAGCGACATGCCGCCGCGGCTGGCGAGTTCGCAGAATTGGCGGCCTATCTGGCCGTTGGCGCCGATCACGAGCGTCTTCATGGCGTCTCCTGTGACACGGTATGAGGCGTCCAGCATACGCGTTCGACGCTTGTGGTCGCAGGCCGTTCGGCTATACGTTAGTCGGGGTGACACGATTCCATCGAGGACGCTGCATGCCGCCACACCTGATCGTTTCTGATCTCGACGGTACCCTGCTGGGCGCCGACCACGACCTTCACCCCGACACCGTCGACACCCTGCGCGCCCTGGCCGAGCGGGGCCACCACCTGGCTTTCGCCTCGGGCCGCCACTATCGCGACATGCTGGCGTTTCGCGAGCGGCTCGGTGTGCCGGTGCATCTGATCAGCACCAACGGCGCCTATCTGCACGCCCCGGACGATCAGCTGTTGCATGCTCGACACCTGGCGGCGGAGCACGCTCGCCAACTGATCGCCCTGGAGCGCCCGGCCGAAGTGCGCCTCAATCTCTATCAAGACGATGAGTGGCTGATCGACGCCCCGGCACCGGGGCTGCTGGCGCTGCACGCGCATACCGGCTTCGGCTACCGGGTGGTGGAGCCGGCCCTGCTCGATGGCCAGGGGGTGGGCAAGGTGCTCTACATCGGTGATCCAGCGCACCTGGCCGAGCTCGAGGCCGGCATCGCCGCGCGAATTGGCGACCAACTGCACGTCACCTACTCGATGGCCAACTCTCTGGAGGTGATGGCCGGCGGGGTCAACAAGGGCCAGGCGCTCCTGGCACTGCTCGAGCGCCTGGGCGTTGCCCCCGAGGCCTGCCTGGCCTTCGGCGACAACCTCAACGACACCGAAATGCTGTCGGTGGCCGGCGAGGCCCACGTCATGGCCAATGCCCATCCTGGACTCGCCGGGCGTGTCCACGGCGCCAGGGTGATCGGCCACCATGCCGATACCGCCGTGGCCAGGCTCCTGCGAGACCGCTTCGCGCTCTAGCGCTTGTCGACCATGGTCTAGGAGCTCTTGTCGTGCCCGCCGGGCTTGCCCATCATCTAGTGCATCTGGTAATGCCCCACCGGCGCTGCCGAAACAAGGCCCCTGCCATCGGACCACGATGACCACACCGCCCGCTACCCTGATCGTGGTCGACGACGATCCCGAGATCTGCGAACTGCTCGTCGACTACCTGGAGCGCCACGGCTACCGAGCCCTGGCCGCCGAAGATGGCGTGTCACTCCATCGTCTGCTGGCCGTCGAGTCTCCCGACCTGCTGATCGTCGATATCATGCTGCCCGGTGACGACGGTTTCACCCTCTGTCGAGACATTCGCCGCGGCAGCGACGTACCGATCATCATGCTTACCGCCAGTGCCGACGAGACCGACCGTATCCTGGGGCTGGAGCTTGGCGCCGACGACTACCTGAGCAAGCCGTTCAACCCCCGTGAGCTGCTGGCGCGCATCAAGGCGGTGCTGCGCCGTGCCCGCGGCGACCAGCAGCTGCAGCATCCCGCACGTGCACGGCTGGTCAGCTTCGGTGGCTGGCGGCTGGATCGCATGACCCGTGAACTGATCGACCGGCAGGAGCAGCGTATCCCGCTTTCCGGTGCCGATTTCCAGCTGTTGCAGGTGTTTCTCGAACACCCCGAGCAGGTGCTCTCCCGGAATGCGCTGTTCGAGCTGACCCGTGGCCGGCCGGCGCCGCCGCTGGATCGCTCCATCGACGTGCATGTCTGCCGCTTGCGCCAGCGACTCGGTGAGGACGCCCATTACCATCAACTGATCCGCACCGTGAGAGGGGCGGGCTACGTGCTCACCGCTCGGGTCGAAGCGCTGCCGTGATGGCGGCGCGTTGGCAACGCTGCCGCCGCCGCCTGGTGCGGGGCTTGCCACGCACCTTGCGCGGACGTTTCGTGCTGATCATGATCGTCGGCGTGCTCACCGCCCAGCTGGCCAGCTATACCATCTGGACCTCCCAGGTGCGATCGAGCCAGCTCGAGCAGCTCGACGAACTCTCGCAGAACATCGCCTACAGCGTGGCCTCGACCATGCGCTTCTTTCGTTCGTTGCCCTATGAGTACCGCCATATCGTGCTCGATCAGCTGCGCAACATGGGCGGTACGCGCTTCTTCGTCAGCGTCAATGAGCGGCGCATCCCGGTGCAGGACATCGGCTCGGGGCCCGAGAAGGCGCTGGTGGTCGACAACTTCCGCGAGATCCTGGCCCGCGAGCTGAGCATCAGCGACGTGCTGGTGGAGTTCTCACGCCCCGAGACGCTGCGCATGTACAACAACGAAGTGCTGCTGCACGACCTGCCGCCGCGCTGGGGACAGCACAGCCTACTGATGGAGCCGCTGTCGCCGCCGATTCTGGTGGTGCAGATGGAGCTCGGCCCCGAGACCTGGCTCTACGTGGCGACGCTGCTGCCGGTAGCGGACCTGTTCAACGAGAGTCGCTGGATGTCGGGCGAGCGCCTGCTGGCCGGTTTGATGGTGTTGCTCACCGTCATCGGCCTTTCGCTGCTTGGCATCCGCAGCGTGACTCGCCCGCTTGCCCGCATGGCCAGGGCGGCGCGACAGCTGGGCGACGACCTCGACGCGCCGCCGTTGCGCGAGACGGGGCCGCGCGAGGTGGCGGCCACGGCGGTGGCGTTCAACCGCATGCAGGAGCGCATCTGCGAGCAGGTAGACGAGCGCGAGCGGTTGTTCTCGGCGGTCTCCCATGACCTCAAGACGCCGATTACTCGCATGCGCCTGCGTGCCGAGATGCTCGACGATCCGCTGCAGCGCGAGCGCTTCTGTGCCTCACTCGATGAACTCGATCTGCTGGTCAAGGGGGCGCTGGCGTCGGTCAAGGGGTTCGACCTGCACGAGGCGATGCAGGCGGTCGATCCGCGCGCGGTGCTCGAGGAGCTGGCCGGCGAGCTGGCGCTTCAGGGCGGCGAGGTGACCCTTGCGGGACACGCCGCACCGCTGACGGTCAAGCCGCTGGCCTTCAAGCGTTGCCTGGCAAACCTGGTGGAGAATGCGGTGTTCTACGGCAGGCGCGCCGAGGTGGCGCTGGACGACTCGGCGCAGCGGCTGTCCATCGCGATCCGCGATCACGGTCCGGGCATTCCCGAGGCTCAGCGCGAGCGGGTGTTCGCGCCCTTCGTACGCCTCGAGCCCTCGCGCAGCCGCAATACGGGGGGGAGTGGCCTGGGACTGGGCATCGCCCGGCATATCGCCCGCGCGCTAGGCGGCGAGATCACGCTAGCCAACCATCCCCAAGGCGGCTTGCTCGTCACCCTGAGCATCCCGCGCCGGGACCCAAGCAATACTTTGCAGCATTAGGAAACATGGCGCGGTTGGCGCGATCGGTTAGGTTAGGGGGTTCATCGCTCTCAAGGACACGCTCATGGACGTCTACGATATCGCGTCTCTCGAAGCTCATGTTCGCAAGACCATGGCGTTTTATCACCCGCGGGCCATCGATCCCCAGGGCGGTTTCTTCCACTATCTGCGCGACGATGGCGAGATCTACGATCGGCGCCACCGTCATCTGGTGTCCAGCGCCCGCTACGTCTTCACCTATGCCCGCTATGCTGAGCACTTCCAGCGCCCGGAGTACCTGGAGGGCGCGCGCCACGCGCTGCACTTCCTCGAGCAGGTGCATTTCCAGCCCGACTACCAGGGCTACGCCTGGACGCTGGATGATGGACGGGTCGAGGACGACACCAATCACTGCTATGGCCTGGCCTTCGTGCTTCTGGCTCATGCGACGGCGCTCAAGGCCGGCATCGAGGAGGCCCGTCAGGGCCTGTATCGCGTACATGACCTGCAGACGAGGCGTTTCTGGGAGGCGCAGTGGCAGCGTTATGCCGATGAGGCGGACCGCCACTGGCGAGTGTCGGATTACCGAGGGCAGAACGCCAATATGCACAGCTGCGAGGCGCTGATCGCCGCTTACGACGCGACCGGCGACCGAGATTTTCTCGAGCGTGCACTGCAGCTTGCCCGCGCCTTCTGCCTGGCGCCGTCGCAGTATGACCCGGCAAGCTCAGACAAGCCCGAGCAGGGGGGCTGGATCTGGGAGCATTACGATCGGCAGTGGCGGCGCGACCTGGATTACCACCGTGACAACCCACGCCATCTATTCCGGCCCTGGGGCTACCAGGTAGGCCACCAGACCGAGTGGGCCAAGTTGCTACTGTTGCTGGAGCGGCGCTCCCCCGAGGCCTGGCTGCTGCCCACCGCCAGCCGACTGTTCCTGACCAGCGTGGAGGCTGGCTGGCACCCAGAGCACGGCGGGTTGGTGTATGGCCTTGATCTGGAAGGCAATATCTTTGACGCGGATAAGTACTTCTGGGTCCAGGCCGAGAGCCTGGCCTGTGCGGCAATGCTTGGCCAGCGCACCGCTGAGCCGGAATACTGGCAGTGGTATGAGCGGCTATGGGCGTTCTGCTGGCAGCATATGATCGATCACCACCACGGCGCCTGGTATCGCATTCTGACGCCGGATAACCGGCGCTACTCCGACGAGAAGAGCCCGGCGGGCAAGGTCGACTACCACACCATGGGGGCCTGCTATGACGTCATCGCGACCCTGAGGAATGTTTCAAGCGTGCAATGAGCCGGCAACACTATCCATTACTAAGTAACCCTGCGCTGGAGGCGAATGCGTTAGCTTGGTGTGTAGCCGGCTCCATCACGGTCGGTAACATTCTAACAATATCCGGAGACACGCCCTATGCGCCCATTCACCCGATTTCCGCTGTTTCGCAAGACGCTGCTCGGCTTGACCGTAGCGGCGGCTGCCATGTCCACGACCCAGGCCGGTGAAGTAGAGGTGCTGCACTGGTGGACCTCCGGCGGTGAAGCCCAGGCTGTCGGCGTGCTCAAGGACCTGGTCGAGGCGGAAGGCCACTCCTGGGAGGATTTCGCGGTGGCCGGGGGGGCTGGCGATAGCGCCATGACGGTGCTCAAGTCCCGCGCCATGTCCGGCAATCCTCCGTCGGCGGCGCAGATCAACGGTCCGGAAATTCAGGAGTGGGGGGAGTTGGGGCTGCTCGGTAACCTTGATGAGGTGGCGGAGCAGGGCGACTGGGACGCGCTGCTGCCCGATGTGGTTGCCGACATGATGCGCTACGAGGGTAACTACGTGGCGGTACCGGTCAACGTGCACCGGGTCAACTGGCTGTGGGCCAATCCGCAGGTGCTCGAAGATGCCGGGGTCGCGCTGCCTACCAGTTGGGATGAGCTGTTCGATGCCGGAGAGCAGCTGCGCGAAGCCGGCTATGTGCCGCTCGCCCACGGCGGTCAGCCCTGGCAGGATGCGACCGTTTTCGAAAGCCTGGTGCTGAGTTATGGAGGCAGCGATTTTTATCGCCAAGTCTTCGTCGATCTCGATATCGAGGCGATCGAGAGCGATACCATGATCGAGGTGCTCGAGACCTTCAAGCGGCTACGCGAACTGATGGACGAAGGCATGCCGGGGCGTGACTGGAACCTCACCACGTCGATGGTCATCAACGGCGATGCGGCCATGCAGCTGATGGGCGACTGGGCTAAGGGCGAATTCAGCGCTGCCGGCATGGAGGCGGGGGTCGATTACCTCTGTTCGCCGGTGCCGGGCACCGAGACGGATTTCATCTTCAATATCGACAGCTTCGCGATGTTCCGGGTGACCGAGCCGGAGAATCAGGAGGCGCAGCAAACGCTGGCCCGCCTGGTGCTCGAACCCGAGTTCCAGGCGGCTTTCAACAAGGTCAAGGGCTCGATTCCGGCACGCCCCGATCTCGACATGGGCGAATTCGATAGCTGCGCCCAGCAGTCGCTGGAGGATTTCGAGCAAGCCCGCGATGGCGACACCCTAGTACCCAGCATGGCACACCGCATGGCCATGAACAGCGATGTGCAGGGGGCCTTCTTCGACATCATCACCAATTACTTCAACGCCGCGAGCATGACCGCAGAGCAGGCCGCAGAGCGGCTGGCGCGGGCCGCCAGCGCCGCTGGCTGAGGCGCTGACACGCCACGCCGTGCAGCCCGTCTCCCGGGCGGGCTGCCGGCTCTTCGTCTCCCGCTGTTGAGGTGACTCGCATGAAACCCGCATCGACATCTGCGGCGCGTTCCGGCGTGCCCATCCCGCGCGCTGGCCGGCCTTCGCTGACGGCACGCTTGCAGGATTGGCTGCCGCGGCTGGTGCTGGCGCCCTCCGTCGCCATCACCCTGTTCTTCGTCTACGGCTTTATGCTCTGGACGTTCATCCTCTCGCTGACCAGTTCGCGGATGTTGCCAAGCTATGAATTCGTCGGCTTCGCCCAGTATGCGCGGCTGATGACCAACGACCGCTGGTGGGTAGCGTCCACCAATCTGGTGATCTTCGGCGGCCTGTTCGTGACGATCTGCCTGGTCATCGGGGTGGTGCTCGCCATCCTGCTCGACCAGCGTATCCGTCAGGAGGGCGTGCTGCGCACTCTCTATCTCTACCCCATGGCGCTGTCCTTTATCGTCACCGGGGTGGTCTGGAAGTGGCTGCTCAATCCCGGGCTGGGCATCCAGGCCATGGTGCGCGGCTGGGGCTTCGAGGAGTTTCGCTTCGACTGGCTGGTCAACCCCGACATGGCCATCTATACCCTGGTGATCGCCGCGGTGTGGCAGGCCTCCGGCTTCGTCATGGCACTGTTCCTGGCCGGGCTGCGCGGCATCGACGACAGCATCCTCAAGGCTGCCCAGCTCGATGGTGCCAGCCTGCCGCGTGTCTACTGGCGGGTGGTGATCCCCTGCCTGCGCCCGGTGGTGTTCAGCGCGGTGATGATCCTCTCGCACATCGCCATCAAGAGCTTCGATTTGGTCGTAGCGCTCACCGGTGGCGGGCCAGGCTACGCTTCCGACCTGCCGGCCACCTTCATGTACGCCCACGCCTTTACCCGCGCGCAGATCGGCCTGGGGTCGGCCAGCGCCATGCTGATGCTGGGCGGTGTGCTGGCGATCCTGGTGCCCTACCTCTACTCCGAGCTGAGGAACCGCCGCCATGGATAATGTGATCCGCCGACGCACGCTGGGCGCACGTATCGCGCGTGTTTTGCTGTATGCCGTGTTGATCATGGCGGCGCTGTTCTACCTGCTGCCACTGGTGGTGATGCTGATCACCTCGGTCAAGCCGCTGGCCGAGATCACCCCCGGCACGCTGCTGTCGCTGCCCCGCGAGCCAACGCTGGCGCCCTGGGGCAAGGCCTGGGGTGAGGCCTGCACCGGCATGCGCTGCGAAGGGGTGGGGGGCTATTTCTTCAACTCCATCGCCATCGTGGTACCTGCCGTGCTTATCTCCACCGCCATCGGTGCGCTCAACGGCTATGTGCTGACCAAGTGGCGCTTCAAGGGCTCGGAGCTGGTCTTTGCGCTGATGCTGTTCGGCTGCTTCATCCCGTTCCAGGTGGTGCTGCTGCCAATGGCGCAGACCCTGGGCTGGCTGGGGCTATCAACCTCCCGGGCGGGGCTGATCCTGGTGCACGTGGTCTTCGGCATCGCCTTTACCACGCTGTTCTTCCGCAACTTCTACGTGGCGGTGCCCACCGAGTTGGTCTCCGCGGCCAAGCTCGATGGTGCCGGCTTCTTGCGTATCTTCTGGCGCATCCTGCTGCCGGTATCGGCGCCGATCATCGTGGTCTCGGTGATCTGGCAGTTCACCCAGATCTGGAACGACTTTCTGTTCGGCGTGGCTTTCTCGGCCCACAACACCCAACCGGTGACGGTAGCGCTCAACAATCTGGTCAATACCTCGACCGGGGCCAAGGAGTACAACGTCGACATGGCAGCGGCGATGATCGCCGCCCTGCCGACCCTGGTCGTCTACGTCCTGGCGGGTAAGTACTTCGTGCGTGGGCTCACGGCAGGCTCGGTCAAGGGCTGAGTAACCGAACAACAAAGAGGTTTTCAAGATGGCAGCACTTGAAATCAATAATGTCTGCAAAAACTTCGGCAGCGAGCAGGTGCTCAAGGAGGTGAGCCTGGCGATCGATTCGGGAGAGTTCCTGATCCTGGTCGGGCCTTCCGGCTGCGGCAAGTCGACGCTGATCAACGCCATCGCAGGACTCGAGCCGGTCACGTCAGGCGAGATCCGCATCGCCGGCGAGGACGTCACCTGGCAGACCCCGGCGGAGCGTGATATCGCCATGGTGTTTCAGTCCTACGCGCTCTATCCGAGCATGACGGTGCGCGGCAACATCAGCTTCGGCCTGGAGATGCGCAAGGTGCCCAAGGCCGAGCGCGACGCCGCCGTGGAGCGGGTCGCCAACCTGCTGCAGATGTCGCACCTGCTCGAGCGCAAGCCGTCGCAGCTCTCCGGTGGCCAGCGCCAGCGGGTGGCGATGGGCCGGGCGCTGGCCCGCGAGCCCAAGGTCTATCTGTTCGACGAGCCGCTCTCCAACCTGGATGCCAAGCTGCGCGTCGAGATGCGCACCGAGATCAAGAAGCTCCATCAGCGCCTTGGAACCACCATCGTCTACGTCACCCACGACCAGATCGAGGCCATGACGCTCGCCGATTGCATCGCAGTGATGCGCGACGGCCGTATCCTCCAGCTCGGCTCGCCCGATGAGGTCTACAACAATCCGGTAGACATCTTCGTGGCCGGTTTCATGGGCTCGCCGTCGATGAACTTCATTGCCGCGACGCTGGAGAGTGAGGCGGGCTCTTATTGGCTGCGCGTGGAGACACCGCAGGAGGAATCTCTGTGGCTCCCCTGGCCGCGTGAGCGGGAAACCCCGGCCATGGTCGAGCGGGTCGGCCAGCCGGTCATTCTCGGGCTGCGCCCCGAGCACTTCGCCGAGGACGATGCGCGGCTGAGTGACTACGACGAGGGCGTGCTGCTCACACCACGCATCACCGTGGTCGAGCCCACCGGCGCCGATATCCTGGTTCAGCTGCAGCTGGGCGAGGGCGAGGCCACGGCGCGTGTCGGCCCCAAGTGCCGGGTAGCGGCAGGCGAACGCCTCGCGCTGCGCATCGACATGGCCCGTGCGGTGCTGTTCGACAGCGAGACGGAGAAGCGCCTGGCTTGACCCGTCGGGGCCCGGCCCCGGCCAATAGGCGGCCGGGTACGGGGCAAGGGTCAGCGCACGCTGATCACCGTGCACTTGGCGCTGTTGGTGACCTTGTGCGAGACGCTGCCCATCATCAGCCCGGCGAAGTCGCCCAGGCCGCGGCTGCCCATCACGATGGCCTCGACGCCGAGCTTTTCGGCGTGGCGCAGGATGTTGCGCGCCGGGTCGCCCTTGCTGAGGTGGGTCTCGACGTGGCTGGCGCCCATGCTGCGGGCCGCCTCGCTGGCGCGCTCGATGACCGACTTGCCGGCCTCCTCGAGCACCTCGCGGGAGGACTCGATGGCGATGGCGCCGATCCCCCATACCAGCGTGGTCTCATGGGTCAGCGCCTCGGGGATGTGCAGGATATGCAGGGTCGCATCCTCCTTGCTGACCAGCTGGCAGGCGACCTCGAGGGCTTTCTTGGCGTGCTCTGAGCCGTCCACGGCGATGAGTACTGATTTGAACATGGCTGTCTCCGTCAGGGATGTTTCCCCCTCAGCCTAGCCGATCACAGCGGCGCTGCATTGATCCCGGTCAAGCAAGTCTCAGCGCTCTTCCTCGAGGCGGCGCAGCCGCTGCCACACCTCACCGCGCAGGTCCTTCATGCGCGGTGCCTCGTCGTCGGCGAAGGCCAGCGGGCGCGTCAGCCGGGCGGTACGCAGCCCCAGGCGGGCACTGAGCAGGCCCACGCCGAGTCCCTGGCCGGCGCGGGTCGAGAGGCGTCCGGCGAGGTTCATCGAGAGGATCTCCATGCTCGCCTCGGAGGCAATCTCGCTGGCGCCGGCGAAGGCCATGTTGTAGAGCACCGCGCGAAACAGCCGCAGACGGCTGGCGTAGCCGAGTTCGAGCCCGTAGAGGCGCGCCAGGCGGTCGATCAGCGCCAGGTTGCGCCACGCCACCAGTGCCATGTCGACCAGCGTCAGCGGGCTGACCGCCACCAGCACCGCGGTGTCGCCGGACATCCGCGAGATCAGCCGGCGCGCCTCGCGGTCGCGGGGCGCGAGCAGATGGTGGGCCAGCAGCGCGCGGGTCTCGCCGCCGTCGTGGTGGGGCTGGTGGGCGGTGACGAAGCCCTGCCAGTGTGGGTGGTCGGCATCCAGGCCGAGCTGCTCGCGCAGCCGCTGCGCCAGCGCCAGTGCCTCACGCGGGCTGGCCTGGTCGAGGCCGGCCAGCGCCTCGCGCAGGCGGCCGTGACGGCGCAGCCGCCGCAGTCGCCACAGCTCGCGCAGCAGGGCGCGGCCGCCCAGCCCCAGCGCCAGCAGCAGCAGCACGCTCCAGGCGCCGGCCAACCAGTCGCCGCCGAGGCTCGCCGCATACAGCGTCGAGCCGGCTTCCACGGCGCCCAGGCCGAGGGCACCGCCGAGCAGCGTCAGCAGGCCCCAGCGGCGCCTGCGCGGGCGCGCCAGGCTCGCCACCAATGCCGCTTCGCCGGGGGCCTGGGGCTCGGCCTCGGGCTGCCAGTCGCGGCTCTCGGTGGTCGGGTCGAAGGCCTGGGCCGGGCGCGGATCGCCGGGCGCAGGGGGTGGATCATCGAGTGCGAAGCGCTGGCCGGGGCGGGGATCGTTCATTGCAGCTTGTCTCCGATCAGCCAGTCGAGGGCCGCGTCGAGGCGGATATGGGGCAGGGCGCCGGCGTCGCGAGGCAGCGGCCGAAAGGCGTGAAAGTCGAACCCCTGGCGGGCCCAGAAGCCGGCATCCGGCAGCCGCGGCGGCACCTCGCCGGGAAACAGCAGTACCTCGTCACCGTCGAGGGTGGTGCCGGCCAGCGCCGGGGTGCGCTTGCCGCGCTGCTCGACCTCGCGTGGGCGGGTGGCACGGATCGACGCCAGCGACAGCGCCCGCACCGGCACGTCGGCGAAGCGCAGGTCCTTGAGCGGCTCGGCCAGCAGCGCCTCGAGCAGGCTGACCAGGTGGCCGTGCTGCTCGGGGGTGACATGGTCGGCCTTGGTGGCGGCGATCGCCAGGCGGTCGATGCGCGGTGCGAACAGCCGCGAGACCAGGCTGCGCTTGCCGTAGGCGAAGCTCTGCATCAGCGTGGAGAGCGCCCGGGAAAGGTCCTCGAAGCGTTCGGGGCCGGCGTTGAGGGCGCCGAGCACGTCGACCAGCACGATCTGCCGGTCGAAACGCCGAAAATGCTGCTGGTAGAAGGGTTTGACGATGTGGCGGCGGTAGTGGGCGTAGCGTGTCGCCAGGGTGCGATAGACGCTCTCCTCGGGCAGCGCCTCGAGGGACTTGCGCTGGGCCTCGGCGAGCCCCGGGAGCGGGAAGAACTGCAGTACCGGTGCGCCGTCGAGATCGCCCGGGAGCAGGAAGCGTCCCGGCTGAAGGTCGGCGAAGCCGGCCTCGCGGGCGGCGCGCAGTCCTTCGGCATAGCGTTCGGCAATCGCCGCCAGCTGTGCCTCGTCGGCGTCAGCGGCGGGGTCGAGGTCGGCCACCGCAGCGCGCCACTCGGCGAACATGGCGTGGCGCGCCTGGCCGTGGGTCAGTCGCGCATCCTGGGATTCGCTCCAGCTCAGGTAGTCGTGGTCGAGCAGCGGCAGGTCGAGCAGCCACTCGCCGGGGTAGTCGAACAGGTCGAGGGTCAGCTCGCGGCTCTCGCCGCCGAGCAGGCCGCGTTTGGCCGGGCGGTAGCGAATCACCAGGCGCAGTTCGCTGATGCCGCGGGTCGGCTCGGGCCAGCGCGGTGGGGTCTCGTCGAGCGCCGCCAGTGCCTGGTCGTAGGGGAAGCGCGGCACGCCGAGGTCGCGCTGGCTGACCCGGCTGGCGCCGAGCAGGCGGCCGTCGCGGGCCGCCGGCAGCAGGTCGAGACGCGCCTCGAGGCCGGCATGGCGCAGCTGATGGACCAGCGAGGTGAGAAAGGCGGTCTTGCCGGCCCGCGACAGGCCGGTGACCGCCAGCCGCAGCTGGCGGTCGCGACCGCGTTCGATGAGATTACCCAGTTCGCGTGCCAGGGGTTGCGGCATGCAGGACGACTCGTGGTGTGAATTCAGTCACTAATGTGCGGGCGGGCAGGCGCCTTGGCAAGTCGTTGCCAGGCCAGGATCGCGATCGGCAGCAGCGACAGCGGGATCAGCAGCGCGTTGAGGGTGGCCCAGCCGAGCTGGCTGACCAGCGGGCCGGCGAGCAGCGCGGTGAGCGCCACGGTGGAGAACACCAGGAACTCGTTGGCGGCCTGGGTGCGAGCCTTCTCCACCGGCCGATAGGTCTCGGTGAGCAGCCCGGTGGCGGGCAGGAAGGTGAAGTTCCAGCCCAGTCCGAGCAGCACCAGCGCAACGTGAAAGCCCATTACCCCGGCCTCGATCTGCGCGGCCAGGGCGCTGGCCACCAGCAGCACGCAGCCGGCGACGATCATGCGACTGGCGCCGAAACGGGCGGTCAGATGACCGGTAAAGAACGACGGCAGGAACATCGCCACGACGTGCCACTGGATGGTCGCGGCGACGTGGTCGAAGTGGTGCCCGACGCTAGCCATCGCCAGCGGCGTGGCGGTCATGGCCAGGTTCATCACTCCGTAGCCGATCAGCGCGGCGCTGACGGCGACGATAAAGGTCGGCTGGCGCAGGATCTCGCCCAGCGGTCGTGGCGTGCCCTCGCCGTGGGTGCGGGTCGCCGGTGGCAGCCGCGTGACGGCAAGGATCAGCAGGGCCACCAGGTAGAGCGCGCCGAGCCCGACGAAGCTGCCCAGGAAGGGGATTTCGCCGAGCTCGCGGCTGACTCGGGCCAGCCACGGACCGAAGAAGGCTGCCAGCACGCCGCCGCCCATCACCAGGCCGATAGCGCGGTCACGCAGCGGCGCCGGGGCGGCCTCCACCGCGGCGAAACGATACAGCTGACCGAAGCCGATGCCGATACCGATCAGCCATGTGGCCAGCAGGAACAGCGTGAAGTGCTGGTTGCGTAGCGCCTGTATCGCCACTGCCACGCCGACGAGCCCCAGCAGGTTGCCCAGCACGAAGCCGCGTTTGCGACCCAGCCTGGCCATGATCAGCGAAGCCGGGATGGTCGCGCACATCAGCCCCAGCCACTGGGTGGCCACCGGCGCAGTGGACCAGTTGGCGCTGGGCGCCAGGCTGGCACCGATCAGCGGCGAGACCGCGATCAGCAGGATATTGCCGCTGACCAGCAGGGCCTGGCACAGCGACAGCAGGGTGACGGTAACGGGCATGGTGGATTCTCCGGTAGGGGTCAGAGGGTGCTTACAAACTACTGCGCTAGGTCATGCGGCGTTGAAATCAGCCTCAAAATGCTCATTTAACACCCAGTAAACTCCGCTATTTCGGCTGATTTCGCCTTGCCTGGCCGTCGCTCGTGACATTTGTAAACACCCTCTCAGGCGGCGCTCGATGACGTCGTGGCGAAGCGCTGGCGGTAGACAGAAGGTGACACGCCGTAGTGGCGCTGAAACTGGCGGCGCAGCTGCTCGGCGCTGCCCAGTCGCCAGCGCTCGGCGAGACGCGACAGCGAGGTCGACTGGCGGTTGTCGAGGAGCGCCATGCGCGCCCGCTCGAGACGCAGCCGGGTCAGATAGGCCCCGGGGCTGGTATCCAGATAGCGGCGGAACAGGCGTGTCAGGTGGCGTGGCGATACGGCCATCTGCGCGGCCATGCTCTCGATATCGTGATCGCCACCGGGGTCGTCATGCAGGCAGTCGAGCAGGGCGCGTAGCGGGCCGCTGTCCTGCTGGTGGCGCAGCGCTTCACTGAACTGGGATTGGCCGCCGGGGCGATGCAGGAACATCACCAGCTCGCGGGCTACCCGACCGGCCAGGGCGGCGCCATGGTCGGCTTCCAGCAGCGACAGGGCGAGATCAATGCCGGCGGTGACCCCGGCACTGGTATAACGCCCCTCACTCTCGACATACAGGGCGTCGGCCTCCACCCGTATCTTGGGGTAGCGCTCGGCCAGGCGCGCGGCGTGACGCCAGTGGGTGGTGGCGCGGTGGCCATCGAGCAGCCCGGCGGCGGCGAGCAGGAAGGCGCCGGAGCAGATCGACCCCATCCGTCGCAGCTGCGGGGCCAGCGCCTGCAACATGGCCAGCAGATCGAGATCGTCACGCTGCTGCATTACCCCCCGGCCGCCGGCTACCAGCAGGGTGTCGAGCGGCATCAGCGAACGCAACTCGCGGTAACCATGGGATGCGTCCAGCGCCAGGCCACCATTGGTCATGACCAGCCCTGGCGCAGGCGCTACCAGATGCAGCTGATACAGCGCTGAGGCACTGATCTCATTGGCACTGGCGAAGACCTGCCAGGGGCCGCTGACATCGAGCAGTTGGCAGTCGGGGTAGGCGAGCAGGGCGATGCGGCGGGTCACGATCTTTCTCCGGCAGCTAGACCCTTGCAGTGTCGGTGTTGGCAAGAAGGTCGGCAAGGACCATATACCCACCGATTCGGACATGCCGCCAGAAAGGCCGCAGCCCCGCCGAGGCGGGGCTGTATAGGTGTCTACCTCGTGTCGCGGGTCGCTCAGACGCCGGCGAAGGCGGCGTACATGATGATCACCAGCACGATCAGTACGATGCCGGTGGGCACGGCGCCTTTCCACGGCGTCAGGTCGACGTCGCCGCTGTGCTCGTGGACCCACTCGGTCTCCCGCGGGCGCAGCTTGCCGATTACCAGCATCACCACCACCAGCAGCACGAACACGCTGGCCACGAAGTGGAACTCGTGCATCACCACCGGCAGCTGGTTGAACGGCGGCACGAAGTAGCCGGCGGCGATCAGCAGGCAGCCGCCCACCAGGGCGATCTTGGCCGCCATCGGCGGCACCCGCTTGGTCAGCAGGCCGACGATGACCACGGCCAGGATGGGGATGAAGTAGATGGCGTTCATGCGCTGCAGGTAGCCGAACAGGCTCTCCTGGCCAGCCAGCAGCGGGGCGATGGTCATGGTGGCAAAGGCCATGATCCAGCCGAACACCTTGCCCGACTTGACCACCTGCTCTTCGCTGGCGTCCTTGTTGAGCACGCCCTTATAGATGCCCAGGCTGAAGATGGTGGTGGTGCTGTTGAGCGCCGAGTTGAACGACGACAGGATGGCGCCGACCATCACCGCGGCGAAGAAGCCAGTGAGGTAGGGCGGCAGCACGTTGAATACCAGGTGGCCGTAGGCCTCGTCGGCGCGCACGCCCTGCTCGGCGTAGAGGTGATAGGCGATGATGCCCGGCAGCACCAGGTAGAGCGGGCCCAGCAGCTTGAAGAAGCCGGTCAGCAGCACGCCCTTCTGGCCTTCGGCGAGGTTCTTGGCGGCGAAGGTGCGCTGGATGATCTGCTGGTTGGTGGTCCAGTAGAACAGGTTGATCAGGAACACCCCGGTAAACAGGGTGAAGAACGGCACCTGCTGGTCGGAGCCGCCGATCGAGTTGAGCTTCTCGGGGTCGCTCTCCTTGAGGATGCTCCAGCCTTCGAAGATGCCGTCACCGCCGCTGACCGCCTGCAGGCCGAAGTAGACGATCACGAAGCCGCCGATCAGCAGGCCGACGCCGTTGAGGGTGTCGGACACGGCGACGGTACGCAGCCCGCCGAACAGCGCATAGATGGCACCGATGATGCCGACGATCCATACCGTCAGCCACAGCAGAGCGGTCGACGACTGGATACCGGTCAGACCCTGCAGGTCGAGCATGCCCTGCAGGCCCATGGCCCCGGAGTAGAGAATGATCGGCAGCAGGATCACCGCATAGGCGATCAGGAAGATGACGTTGGTGATCAGCTGGGTGCCGGCGTCGAAGCGGATCGACAGCAGCTGCGGCAGGGTGGCGATGCCGCTGCGCAGAAAGCGCGGCAGGAAGAACAGTGCCAGCGCCACCAGCGCGATCACCGCCACCACTTCCCAGGCCATCACGCTCAGGCCGTCGCTGAAGGCGGCGCCGTTGAGGCCCACCATCTGCTCGGTGGAGAGGTTGGTCATCAGCAGCGACCCGGCGATCAGCGGAAAGGTCAGGGTGCGGCCGGCAAGGAAGTAGCCGCTGGTGCTCTTGTGGTCATCGCGACGCGTGATGCGCCAGGTGATGAAGGCGACCAGTCCCGTGAAGAACAGGAAGGAGGCCAGGGTCAGGGCGTGCATGATGGGTCACCTTGCGGTTGGCGTGAATGTTCCGACGCATGCTCGTCGAGATCGCCGAAGTAAATGCGAGACATTTCTGGTGACGTGATTTTAGTTAGGTGACACGATTCTCAAATTCGCCTTTAGTCGCATGTTGGCGATTTTATTTGCTAAGTTTACAAAAATTTCGCGCTCGCGCTGTTTGCTTAGCGATTGCCGAAGAGCTGTGCCAACATGGGGATCGCGGCAATCAGGAAACCCAGCACGGCGATGCCGTAGCCCAGCGGGCGGCGTCGGCGCCGTCGCGCCAGGCTGAGGCCGACGAGGCATACCACCAGTCCGACCAGGTTGAAAACGAACAGCGACATTTCCAGCAGCTCCTGGGTAGCCATCGTGACTCCTTGACGTAGGCTTGGGCTATGAGCGTCCAGGGGAACCCCCGAAGAGTGGCGGGCTCTGATGATAGCAATTGCCCCCTGCGACTGCAGCGGGGTGTCGGCGACAAAGGGATACGCTGCATAACAGGAGTGGCTATGGGCGAGGCAGATGAAATACTGGCATTCTGGTTCGATGAGCTGGCCCCTGCACAGTGGTTCAGCAAGGACGCCGCGCTAGACGCGGCCATCGCCGGGCGTTTTGGCGCACTGCTCGAGGCGGCGGGCAGCGGTGAGCTGTGGGAGTGGCGGCTGTCGGCGCGCGGTCGGCTGGCCGAGATCATCGTGCTCGACCAGTTCTCGCGCAACGTGCATCGCGATACGCCGGCGGCCTTCGCCAATGACGGCATGGCCCTGGTGCTGGCCCAGGAAGCCGTGACCCAGGGCAGCGACCGCCATCTCGACGTCGCCTGGCGCGCCTTCCTGTATATGCCCTATATGCACAGCGAGTCGCTCAAGGTGCACGACCAGGCGCTGCGGCTGTTCGACCAGCCAGGCCTCGAGGAGAATCTGCGCTTCGAGCATCGTCACCGCGACGTCATCGCCAGGTTTGGCCGCTACCCCCATCGCAATGCCATACTGGGGCGCGACTCCACGGCGGCGGAGCTGGCCTTTCTCGAACAGCCTGGCTCGTCGTTCTGAGCCACTCACGCCGCGGGCGAGCGCATGCGGCACGATTCAATGGATGAAGGAGACACACGATGGGATTGATTCTGTGGTTGATCATTGGTGGTCTGGCGGGCTGGATTGCCGGCAACATCATGCGTGGCGGCGGCTTCGGTATCCTCGGCAACATCGGCGTGGGGATCGTCGGGGCGGTAATCGGTGGTTTCCTGTTCAGTCTGCTGGGGCTGCAGTCCGGTGGCTTCATCGGCTCGCTGGTGACCGCCACGGTGGGCGCCGTGGTGCTGCTATGGGTGATCTCCAAGGTGCGCAGCGGCTGAGCTGGCCATCTTGAGAGGCAAACACCGCCCGGCACTTGCCGGGCGGTGTGCGTTCAGGCCTGCTGAATGGGGTTGGGCATGGTCGGAAAGCGCGGCGGGTGCTGCTCCATGAACGCATGGCAGGCGCGCAGCACGCGCACGTCGTCAAATTTGCCGCCAGCCAGTTGAAAGCCTACCGGCAGGCCCTTGTCGGTAAAGCCGCAGGGCACCGAGGCGGCGGGTTGCTGGCTGAGGTTGAAGGGGTACGAGAAGGGGGCCCAGTCCACCCAGTCCTGCATACCGCTGCCCGGTGGTACCTCGTGATTGACGGCAAAGGCTTCGACGGACACCGAGGGGGTCATCAGCAGGTGATAGTCGCGATTGAAGTGCTCCAGGCTTTGGGTCAACCGTGCCCGCTGGCTCAGCGCGCGGAACAGGTCCACCGACGACAGCGACTCGGCGCGCAGCGCGTTGGAGACCAGCCCCGGGTCGAGCCGATCGCGCTGGCTTGCGCTCAACTGCAGGTACATGTCCAGCGAGGCGGTGTGCCAGATAGTCTGGAAGGTCGCAAGCGGTGAGGCGAAGCCGGGGTCGATCTCGATGACCTCGGCGCCGAGTGCCGCGAGCTTGTCGGCGGCCTCCCTGACACGCTGCGCTATCTGCGGGTCGACCTGGGCATAGCCCAGGTCGGCGGAGTAGGCGATACGCAGCCCCTCGATGCCCTGGCCGATATCGTCGCCCCAGTCGTCGGGCTGGCCGCGGATGGCATAGGGATCGTGGTAATCGTAGCGGCCGATCACGTTGAGCAGCATGGCGGCATCGCGCACGGTACGCGTCATCGGGCCGAGGTGTGAAAGGGTGGGCTCCTGGGAGGGCGGCCACTGGGGCACCCAGCCGAACGACGGCTTGAAGCCGAAAATGCCGGTGAAGGCGGCGGGAATGCGGATCGAACCGCCGGAGTCACCGCCCTGATGCAGCACGCCCATATTGAGCGCTGCCGCGGCAGCCGCGCCGCCGGATGAGCCGCCCGGGGTCAGCCGGGTATCCCAGGGGTTGCGGGTGGCGCCGTGGACGAGATTGTCGGTCACGCCCTTCCAGCCGAACTCCGGCGTATTGGTCTTGCCGAGCAGGATCGCGCCAGCCTCGCGCAGCTTTCTGGCCGGCGGCGAGTCGCGCTCGCGGGGGGCGTCGCTGGTGGTCAGCGAGCCCTCCCGCGAGGGCATGCCGGCTACCTCGGTGAGATCCTTGAGCGACACCGGCACGCCGTCGATGGCGCTCAGCGGCTCACCCTTTCCCCAGCGCCGCGCCGAGGCGTGGGCAGCCTGCTCGGCACCCTCGCGATCGACGTGGACATAGGCGTTGACGGCAGGGTTGAAGCGCTCGATGCGCTCGAGGGCGGCGCGGGTGGCTTCCAGCGGCGAGCAGTCGCGGCGTCGGTAGCGCTCGGCTAGCTGTGCGGCGTCAAGGACGCCAAGGTCGGTATTGTTCACACGTCTCTCCTTGTGCGGGTTGCGTCGCATCTTGCGTCGCTACCAGCCTAGGAGAGTCACGGCGTGTCCTACAAGGGGTCAGCCGCGCTTTGCCGGCAGCAGCTTGCGATAGCGATCCAGTTGCCGGTCGAGCCATTCGCCGTCAGTGGCATGGTTCAGCTCGCGCCCGGGCACTCTCAAGCTGAGCACGAAGACGCCCTGGGGCGCCTGGCCAAGCCGGCGGGCGGCCAGCTGTGCGAGTGCGCCCTCGAGGTGCTGGGGGCGGCGCCAGGTCAGCCACAGCGCCTGCTGTTCGAGCAGGTAGTCGAGCCGGGCGGCATCCTTGAGCACCGACATGGCGCCGTGTACCAGCCCCTGGGAGAGGCTCTCCAGGGTGCGATAGGCCGGCGCCCCGGCGGCGCGGCAGGCGTGGGCGCCCTCGACCCGGCAGCGCTCGCGGGCTTCGGCGTCGGCCGGCCAGTTACCTCCGCTCAGTCGCCCGGCGGTGGCCGAAAACAGCTGGGTGAGCGCTATGCAGGGCGTGCCATCGGCCAGCGGTCGCGATGACTCGCTGACATGGCCGCCGGCCATGGCAGCGCGCAGCCAGCGGTAGTCACAGGCGCGCTGGACGGTGGTGCGGGCGTCCGCCAGCGAGTGGTGGGCGCCGTGCAGCGAGCGCAGCAGCGAGAGGGTGCGAAGCATGAGGCGAGGGATCTACCATTGGTCACAATAATCAGGAATCTAACACCATTGCGTGATGCTGTGCGAGGCGTGTACACGTCAGCGAGAGAGATCATCTACCGCGCGGGACACCTGCCTCGCGCCTTCCAGCATCTCGTTGACCACTAGTGACACATCGGCAAGTGCTTGCTGTGTTTCATGGCTTTGACTTGAGGCAGTGGTCATCTTTACTGACGCTGCCTGCGTCAGTGCTGTGTTTTCATTGAGTACCAGCGATATATTGCTCGCGGCTTCCCCGGCCCGCCGGGCCAGCTGGCGCACTTCGTTGGCTACTACCGAAAACCCTTTGCCATGCTCGCCGGCACGCGCGGCCTCGATGGCGGCATTGAGCGATAGCAGGTTGGTCTGCTCTGCAATGCGTGAAATGGTCCCTGTTATCTGATCGATGCTGTTGGATTTCTCACTGAGCGTGTTGATGAGGGCCTCGAGGTCGGCAATGTCAGTGTTGGCTTGCTGGGAGTGGTTCACGGCCTCTCCGAGCTTTTCCAAGCCGCTGATGGCTATCTTTTCCGTTTGGCCAGCCACGCTGCTGGCAGACTCGACGGCTTGCCGTGCCGCCTCGTCTTTCTCTACTCGTGCGGTGATATCTGTCGCGAACTTGATGATTCGCTCGACCCTGCCCTGGTTATCCAGGATGGGGTTGTAGGTCGCCTCTAGCCAAATCCGGCGGCCGCTAGAGGTAAAGCGCTCGAACTGTCCGGCGTTGAGTTTGCCATCGCCGAGGTCATCCCAGAAATGCGGGTTTTGCTTGTAAAATGCATCACTGCAGAACAAGCGGTGGTGTTGGCCGACGATTTCCTCGTGGGTGTAACCCACGGTGTCGAGGAAATTCTGGTTGGCTTTGACAATCACCCCCTGTGGCGTGAACTCAATGGTCGCCATGGAGTTGTCCAGCGCGCTGAGCACGGCGTGCTGTGATTGCGAAGCATAATGTTTCTGGGTTATGTCAGTGGCGATCTTGATGACTTTAATGACATGGCCGTGGGCATTTTTTACTGGAAAATACGTTGCCTCGAGCCAGACGCTCCGGCCGCTCTTGCCGAGCCTTTCAAAGGTGCCGCTCTGCTGGATGCCTGACGCGAGAGCGCGCCAGAAATTCTGGTACGCGTGACTTCGCTGGGTCTGCTCGGTGCAAAAGATGCGGTGATGCTTACCCTTGATCTCACCTAATGTGTAATCCAGGGTATCGAGAAACAAGTCATTAGCAAAATGAATCTCGCCGCTTGGCGAAAATTCGATATAAGCCATGCTGTTCTTGATCGCATCGATCTTACGCGAGGCGATGCCATATGCGAGCCAGGTCATAGAAGCCGTTCCCAAGATGTCTTTGTGACAAAATGTATATCGACATTGATCTCGAGAACTTTAGGGTTGTGCTTTGCTTTTTCGGTAGGGGGCAGGTCGCATGCCCGGTGGATCGCCACCGGGCATGAAGCGTAACGGGAGGGGCTGACTCAGGCGGTGGCACTTGCCTTCTGGCCGACCAGTTCCTTGAGGCACGACTCGAGGATGCCAAGGCCCTCTTCGAGGATGTCGTCCTCGATGGTGACCGGCATCAGGAAGCGGATGGTGTTGCCGTACATGCCGCAGGAGAGCAGGATCAGGCCATTGTCACGGGCCTTCTTGCACAGCGCCGCTGCCAGCTCGGCGTCCGGGGTGTGGTTGGCCTTGTCGGAGACCAGGTCGAAGGCCGCCATGGCACCCATGTTGCGGCCGTTGTCGATGCAGTCGAAGTCCTGCTGCCAGGTGGCGAAGCGCTTGGCCAGCTTGTCGCCCAGGGCGTTGCTCTTGGCGAGGATGTTCTCCTCCTCGAAGACCTCGAGTACCGCCAGGGTCGCGGCGCAGGAGACCGGACTACCGGTGTAGGTGCCGCCCAGCGAGTTGCCGCCGGAAGCGTCCATCACCTTGTCGGTGCCGACCACCGCGGAGATCGGCATGCCGTCGGCCATGCTCTTGGCCATGGTCATGATATCGGGCTCGACGCCGCTGTGCTCGATGGCGAACATCTTGCCGGTGCGCCCGAAGCCCGACTGCACCTCGTCGATGATCATCAGGATGCCGTGCTCGTCGCAGATCTCGCGGATCGCCTTGAGGAAGCTGGTCGGCGCCGGATAGAAGCCGCCCTCGCCGAGCACCGGCTCGAGCACGATGGCTGCGGTGTCCTTGGGGTTGGCATCGGTCTTGAGCGCCATCTTCAAGCCACGCAGGGCTTCGTCTTCGCTGACACCGTGGTAGGGCACCGGGAAGGGCGCACGGAAGACGTTGCCGGGCATGCTGCCGAAGTCGGTCTGGTAGGGCGCGACCTTGCCGTTCATGGCCATGGTCATGAAGGTACGGCCGTGATAGCCGCCGTCGAAGCAGATCACGTTGTTCTTGCCGGTGGCGGCGCGGGCGACCTTGACGGCGTTTTCCAGTGCCTCGGCGCCGGAGTTGGCCAGCATTACCTTGGCGTGGCCGCGTACCGGGGTGATCTGGCTGAGCTTCTCGGCCACCTTCACGTAGCCCTCGTAGGGCATCACGGTCTGGCAGGTGTGCATCACCTTGTCCAGCTGGGCCTTGACCGCCGCGACCACCTTGGGATGGCGGTGGCCGATATTGAGCACGCCGATGCCGCCGGCGAAGTCGACGAAGCGGTTGCCGTCGGCGTCCCACACCTGGGCGTTCTCGGCGCGGTCGGCGAAGGCCGTGGCGGGGCTGGCGGCGCCGTTGGCCACATAGCGCTGCTTGAGGTCGTTGAGCTCTGCGTTAGTCATCATCTACTCCTTGGATCGTTGGTAGGGGGCGCTCACAGGCCGCCGATACACACATACTTTAGCTCAGTGAAGTCATCCAGGCCGTGGTGCGACCCTTCACGGCCCAGGCCCGATTCCTTGACGCCGCCAAACGGCGCAAGTTCGGTGGAAAGCAGACCTTCATTGACTGCTACCATGCCATACTCGAGGCCCTCCATGACATGCCAGATGCGCCGATAGTCGCGGGCATAGAAGTAGGCGGCGAGGCCGAACTCGGTAGCGTTGGCCATGGCGATGGCCTGTTCGTCGGTGTCGAAGCGGAACACCGGTGCCAGCGGGCCGAAGGTCTCCTCGCGGGCCACGCGCATCTCGGCGGTGACGTCGGCGACCACGGTGGGCTGGAAGAAGGTGCCGCCCAGGGCGTGCGGTTCGCCGCCACACACCAGCCGCGCGCCTTTCTCCAGGGCATCGTGGATATGCGACTGGACCTTGTCCACTGCCGCGGCATTGATCAGCGGACCCTGCATCACGCCCTCATCGAGGCCGTCGCCGACCTGGAGCTCGGCGACCCGGGCAGCGAGCTTTTCGAGGAAGGCGTCATAGACGCCGTCCTGGACCAGGAAACGGTTGGTGCATACGCAGGTCTGCCCGGCGTTGCGGAACTTGGAGGCGATGGCGCCCTCCACCGCGGCGTCGAGGTCGGCGTCGTCGAAGACGATGAACGGCGCATTGCCGCCCAGCTCCATGGAGGCCTTCTTGACCGTAGTGGCGCACTGCGCCAGCAGCCTCTTGCCGACTGGCGTCGAGCCGGTGAAGGAGACCTTGCGCACCCGCGGGTCGCTGGTCAGCACCTCGCCGATGGCGGCCGGTTTCTCGGCGGTGACCACGTTGAGCAGGCCGGCGGGAAAGCCGACCTGCTCGGCCAGGCGCGCCAGGGCCAGGGCGGTCAGCGGCGTGGCCTCGGCGGGCTTGATCACCACCGGGCAGCCGGCGGCCAGCGCCGGGGCGCACTTGCGGGTGATCATCGCCAGCGGGAAGTTCCACGGGGTGATGGCCGCGACCACGCCGATCGGCTCGCGCAGCACCAGCAAGCGCTTGTCGGCGCCGTGGCTGGGCAGCGTCTCGCCGGCCATGCGCTTGGCCTGTTCGGCGTAGAACTCGATGAAGCTGGCGCCGTAGGCGACTTCGCCGCGGGACTCGGCGAGCGGCTTGCCCTGCTCCAGGGTCATCAGCCGCGCCAGATCCTCCTGGTGGGCCATGATCGCCTCGAACCAGGCGCGCAGCAGCGCACTGCGCTGCTTGGCCGGGGTCTTGCGCCACGCCGGCCAGGCCGCCTCGGCGGCGGCCACCGCGTCGCGCGCGTCCTCGGCATCGAGGTCGGGTACTTCGGCGAGCACGTCGCCGTTGGCCGGGTTGGTCACTGCGAAGCGCCGCTCGGCGTCGCGCCAGTCACCGGCGATGAATGCCTTGTCGATCATCAGATCGGGAAGAGACGATATGGGCATGGAGCCTCCTGGAGGGTAGATCTCGACGATTGTTATCATAATTGACGTGCTGTGCAATATATAAAACGCTCAATATTCAATTGACCTCGAACCATCGGCGCCCTGTGCGCTTTCGGCTACACTAGGCGCCGATTTATGCATTGCCGTCTTTCGTCATATCGAGGTGAGCCTTGGTCGATCCCCTGAATGCCTGGTGGGCGCAACAACTGGTGCTGTGTGGTTGGGCCTTCGAGCCTGACCCGACGGCCGTGTCGGCGGAGCTGGCCAGCGAGCGGCTGGTGCACCTCGGGGTCGAGGAGCGCAGCGAGCTGGGCTGGCGGCTGCTCGAGGCGTTCACTCCCGGCCAGCCCAACCCGCTGTGCCAGCTAGACGCCCTGGAGCTGCTGGCCCTGGCGGCAGCGGCGGGCTGGCTGCCCACCGAGCAGGTGCGCGCCTGGGTCAAGCGGCTGGGTGAGGAGATCTGTACCCACCATCGCGACCTCGACGACTGGCTCAAGGCGCTGCTGGCGGCACGCAGCGGCGAGGGCTGGGTGCGCGGCGACGATGGCTTTTACGAGGCCTGCGAGGCCCTGGCGCGCCTAGAGCAGGACGGCGATGGCGTGACCTGGGAAATGCTGGCCGCCCGCCTGGCGCGTCGCGAGTCGCTGGCAGCGCTGTGGCCGAGCGCTCCGGGGGAGTCGGTGTGGCGGCTGCGCGCGGCCTTCGCTCCGACCCTGGCGCTGCCGCCGAGCCCGGGGCTCGACTGGCCCGATGTCGCCACCTGGCTCGGCGAGGTGTGGCAGGTACATGACCGCGACGAGCTGATCCGCCTGATGCTCTGGCTGGCCGGGCAGGGCGACCGCTATGGCTGGGACCTCGATGCCAGCCGCCTGCTCGAGCAGGACCCCGACCAGCGCCAGGCGTGGCTGGCCGGTCTGCAGGATGCCAAGCCCTACGGCCATGTGCTACTGACCTTCGTGGCGCGCGGCGAGCCACTGGAGTGGGCGGCCTGGGACTGGCTGCGACTGGTCGAACTGGCCTATGCCGGCTGGTGCCTGGAGTGGCTAAGCCAGCAGGAGGCCGAGGACTTTGCCGGCCACGCCCTGGATCTGTTGTCGCGGCGCTATAGCGACTGGCTGGCGCTGGCCAATGCCTACCAGCGCGGGCGCAGCCTGTTCGACGGGCGCGACCTGAGCGGCGAAGTGACGCGCGATTGGGCGCTGCTGCTGCAGTCGCCGGAAAGTCCGTGGCGCGAGCCGCTGGCCGGCCTGCTCGATGAGCCGCTGCGCGAACGCAGCCGCGCGGCGATGCGCGCCTGGCGCCGCGAGCCGCGTCACTGGGTGCTGGCACTGGCCTCGATCCGCGAGCCGGACCTGCTCTTCCGCCAGGGTATCGCGCCGCCGCCGAGTGCCGCACGACGCGACGATGCCCGCGGCTACCTGCGCGAGACCCTGGGGTTGTTTCCCGATGACGGCGCCGACGGGCTGCGCCGCTACTGGTTGCCGGCCCAGGCCCATCACCTCAATCAGCTGGCTGCCGATGCCAGCCATTCGGCGCTGCCCAGAACCCACACCCCGTTCGGCGAACCGCAGCCAGCGGCAGTGGCCCAGCGCAACGCCCTGGCCGCCTGCAGCCGCCACGCGGCAACCATTCATATGGCCGAAAAGTACGCCTTCTACCTGCAGATGACCCTGGATAGCGACGAATTCGACGCCGCGGCGCTTGCCGATCAAGCCGAGTCGCTGCGCGGCGTGCTGTGCCGCTTCTATCCCGATGCGCGACGCTTGCTGAGCGCCTGGGCCGCCTGGGAGAGCGTACTGCCCGACGGCGACGGGCCGCTGCTGAGCCATGAAATCTGCTGGCACCGCGACGATCCCGGCAGCCCCTTCCATTGGCTGGACTGGACGCCGGGCGCCTGGCACGAGCCCGGCGATCGCCCCAGCCTGCCGCGCTTCACCGCGCTGGCCCTGGTCGGCCCGCTCAACACCAGCGCTTGGAGCGAACCGTTGCCCGAGAGCCCCCGCGAGTGCGAGGCGATCCGCGAGTGGCTCGACAGCCACTACGGCCTGCATGGTCCCGAAAGCGTGGCCGAGTTCCTCGACTTTCTGCTCGGTTCCGGCGACCGCCAGGAGTACCAGATCAACTACGCCCCCTACACCCTCAACGCGGCGCGGCTGGCCTCCGAGATCGCCACCCTGGAATCCGACGACTGCGGCGAGGAGGAGCGCAACCATCTGCTGCGGCTGGCTCGGGTGCGCGACAACGAGGATGGCTGCAACGACATCGACATGACCGCCTGGGACGTGGCCCAGGCGGTGGATCTGGCGATCGCCGCACGCCAGTTGAACTGGCTCGACGAGGCGGCTTTCGCCGCCGCGCTGGAGCGCGCCATGCGGCTGGCCGGCGAGCACTACGGCGGCTGGTCGGCCTACGCCCGCGGCCTCTACGCCGGTTTCTCGTTCTTCATGGGCGAGACCGCAGAGCGGGCGGACTTCCTGGCCAGCTTCCGCGAGGCGCTGGTGGCCTGG
The DNA here is from genome assembly GCF_031451695.1 of Franzmannia qiaohouensis. Taxonomy (NCBI): domain Bacteria; kingdom Pseudomonadati; phylum Pseudomonadota; class Gammaproteobacteria; order Oceanospirillales; family Halomonadaceae; genus Franzmannia; species Franzmannia qiaohouensis. Next base: position 202,127 of record NZ_JARWAM010000004.1, on the reverse strand, counting down.
CTGACCGGAGCGCCGCCGCTGGCCGGCGCCTGGGCGAGCCTCGACTTCCCCGGTGCGCGCCCGCGGCACTGGGCGCCGATGCATATTGATACTCTCCCGGGGGATGCGCGTACCCTTCATTAACGAAACGTTACCTTCCCGGCTGTCGCCAGACGCCATAACATGGATTATATTCATCAGGTTATTGTCAACAGGCGCTTCCTGTCAGGCGCTTGATCTTTCTTGGCATCGGACCGCTGACAGGCCGCTATGGACGTGGTACGTCGGGCAAACGCCCTTGGCACCACTTCCACAGCGATGTCATATCGCCCCCCCACATGCTGCTAATGCGTGATGGAGGCGAAGCGCGGTTCGCGTATTCGTGAACGAGGTCGCTGGAATGTTGCGTATTGCTGGCGTATGTCTGCTTGTTGCTATCGTGGCTGGCTGTGCTGGAACGCCCCAAGAAGAGCCCCCCGCCGATTACTTCGGTACATCCCTGCCGTCTCTCGACCATGACCCACTGATGTCGCCGGTCGACAACCCGAACCGCGAACTGCGCAGTTTCCAGCGCCCGTCACCGGCGCTAGTGCGCCAGGCGCTGCTGGCTCAGCACGAGCGCTGGGTGGGCACCCCCTATCGCCTCGGCGGCGAGGGCCAGGCCGGCATCGACTGCTCGGCACTGATGCAGCACGTCTTCAACGACAGCTTCCGCATGGACCTGCCGCGCACCACCGAGTCCCAGGCCCTGCAGGGCAGCCGTATCGAGCGCAGCGAACTGCGCCCCGGTGACCTGGTGTTCTTCCGCCCGCCGGGGCCCTACAACCACGTAGGGGTATATGTCGGCGACGGCTACTTCCTGCACGCCTCCACGTCCCAGGGGGTGATTCTCTCCGAGATCGACAACGTCTACTGGCAGCGCCACTACTGGCAGTCGCGGCGGCCCATGGAGCAGACCCAGCTGGCCCAGCGCGCGGCCTGGCGTCAGCGCGGCTGATCGGGATGCTCGAGCACGAAGTCGACGAAGGCCTGCTCGGCCCGCGACAGGCCGCTGCCACGGGCCCAGGCCAGGGACAGCGCTAACCATGCCTTGGGGGCGAATGACACCGCGGCAAGCCCCGGCTCATCGATCACCCGGCGCAGGAAGGTGGTAATGCCGAAGCCCTGGCGAACGATGGCCTTGGTCAGCGGGATCAGGTTCGACTGAAATGCTACGTCGGCATGGTGTCCGCCGGTTTCGGCCAGGGCATCGACGAATTCGCGGTGGAAATAGCCGTCCTGAAACAGCACCAGCGGCTCGCTGAAGAAGTCCGCCGGTGAAACGCTGGCGCGCCCCGCGAAAGGGTGGTCCTCCGGCACGCACACCACCATCTCCTCGCGCAGGAAACGACGCCGTTCCAGCCCCTGGCTGGTGGCATCGTCGATCACCACGCCCAGATCCAGCTCGCCTGCGTTGATCATGTGCTGCAGGCGACGCGTGCCGGCCTCGACCACCGTCAGGCGGATGCCCGGGTGGCGCGCCTTGAAGCCCATCAGCAGCGGCGGAAAATAGTAGGAGCCGAGCATCGACGGGATGCCGATACGCACCTCGCCCTTGACCAGGCCGTGCAGCTCGCGCATCGCCAGGTGAGCGGCCTCGGCGCGCTCGAGCAGTGCCTTGGCGTGGGCGTAGAGCGCCTCGCCCTCGGCGGTGAGGCTGATGCGCCGCTCGTGGCGATGGAACAGGTTGAGCTCGAGGCGCTTCTCGAGATTGGCGACGGTCTGGCTGATCGCCGACTGAGCGACGTGCAGTTCACGGGCGGCGGCGCTGAAGCCGCGCTGGTCGGCGACGCTGACGAAGCACTGCAGGGCGCGTAGATCGAAAGGCAGGCGCATAAGCAAATCCGATGGCGGCTATCAAAAGTTGCTGTTTGGCTTATTGATACAAGGCATTGATCATGCCCTTCCCACTCGGAGACGTCCATGATCGAAGCCCATAGTCGCGCCTGGTGGCGTGCTACCCTGGCCCTCTGCCTGGGATCCTTCACGGTATTCATCAATCTCTATGCGCCGCAGCCGCTGCTGCCCGAACTGCGCCAGGTGTTCGGTATCTCGACCCTGGCCGCGGGGCTGGTGATGTCGGTGTCGACGCTGACCCTGGCGCTGGCGCTGCTGGTATTCGGCACGCTCTCCGATGCCATCGGTCGGCGCGGCATCATGCTGGTGACCTTGCTGCTGACCACGCTGTGCAGCCTGGGGCTGGCGCTGGCGCCGGACTACCACACCCTGCTGTGGCTGCGTGCCGTTCAGGGCTTCGTGCTGGGCGGCCTGCCGGCGGTAGCGATCGCCTGGATGGGCGACGAGTTCGACAGGCGCGCGCTGATGCTGGCGGTCGGGCTATATATCAGCGCCAATACCCTGGGTGGCATCGGCGGCCGGGTAATGGGTGGCTTTGCCGCCGATCTGGGCGGCTGGCAGGCCAGCTTCGCTACCGTGGGGGCAGTCAGCGTGGTATGCGTGGCGCTGTTCTGGAAGCTGCTGCCCAGGTCGCGTCACTTCGAGCCGCAGCCGTTCCGCCTGACGGTGGCGCTGGGCTCCATCGCCGGCCACCTGCGCAATCCGCTGCTGCTGGGCGCCTACCTGCTCGGCGGGCTCAACTTCATGGTCTTCATCAACCAGTACAGCTATATCACCTTCCGCCTCAGCGAGGCGCCCTTCGGCCTCACGACCCAGTGGCTGGGAATGATCTTCGTTACCTACCTGGGGGGTACCCTGGGCGCCTCGCTGTCGGGGCGGGCCGCCCAGCGGCTGTCGCAGCCGCGCTGCATGATGCTGGGTATCGCGATATTTGCCGCCGGCACCCTGCTGACCCTGGCCGGCTCGCTGGCGGCGATCGTCATCGGGCTGACGGTCAACGCCTTCGGCTTCTTCTTCGCCCACTCGACGGCCTCGAGCTGGGTAGGGCGCCAGGCCAGGACGGCCCGCGGCAGCGCCTCGGCGCTCTACCTGGTGTTCTACTATGTCGGCGCCAGCCTAGGCGGCTTCTACCTGGAGCCGTTCTGGCAACTGGCCCACTGGTGGGGCGTGGCGCTGGCCTCGTGGCTGGTGCTGGCGGCGACCCTGGCGTTGGCGGCATGGCTAGGCCGCCAGGAGCGCCGCCTGGCGGGCTGAGGTTAGGCTTTGTCCGAAAAGTGCCTGCGCTTGGTCATACGGCGTTAAAAATCAGCTCAAAGTACTCATTTACACCCCGTAAACTCCGTCTTTTCTCTGATTTTTGCCTTGTCTGACCTTCGCTCGTCGACTTTTCAGACGAAGCCTAGGCTACAAGCCGCCGGCTTCATCACCCCAGATCTCCTCGAGGCGCTCTTCACGGCCGCAGGCCGACTTGTAGAAGCGGTAGCGCAGCGGGTTCTCCTGGTAGTAGTTCTGGTGGTAGTCCTCGGCCGGGTAGAAGGTCTCGAAGTCATAGATCCGGGTCGCGATGGGCTGGTCGAAGCGCTCGGCTACGGCATCGCGGCTGGCCTCGGCAAGGGCGCGCTCCTCGTCGCTGGCGGTGAAGATCGCGCTACGATAGGCCTCGCCGGCGTCGCAGAACTGACGGTCTTCAACGAAGGGGTCGATGTTGCGCCAGAACACGTGCAACAGCGTCTCATAGTCGACCTGCGACGGGTCGTACTCGACCTTGACCACCTCGGCATGCCCGGTGCCGCCGGCCACTACCTGCTCGTAGCTGGGGTTCTCGACGTCACCGCCGCTGAAGCCGGAGGTGGTGGCGAGTACGCCGTCGACGGCGTCGAAGAACTCCTCCACGCACCAGAAGCAGCCACCGGCGAAGACCGCCTCGGCGGACGACTGGTTGGCCTCCTCGGCGTGGGCAGCGAGTGGCAGCAGGGCGAGCAGGGCGTAGCGAAGCGGACGAATCGGTGGCATGGTAATTGACCGGTTGCGGGACGATGCCTGCTTTGATGGCCTCATGGCATAGGGGTTCCCGAGTTACCTGCGGCCGCCGCTGTAAGGAAGCGAGGCCCCAACGCGACTTAGCGCCAACCTGAATGCGCAGTTTCCTCTAAGAATAGGACGCCGGGGGGGCGTGCGTAACCTGAGGCCCAGGCAGGTACCCTGATCATGGAGAGACGAGCTTGGCACAACGACGACTGTGGATCCTGGCCGGCATCACGCTGGTAGTGGCGGCATTCTTTATCAGCGGCGCGCACCAGTGGCTGACCCTCGACAACCTAAGGGCCAATCAGGCCGAGTTCCAGCGCTGGTTCGGCGAGCGGCCGCTGCTGGTCGGCGGTGGGTTCTTCCTGATCTACATGCTGATGGCCGGGCTGTCGCTGCCCGGGGCGACGCTGCTGACGCTGCTCGGCGGGGCGCTGTTCGGCTTCGGCTGGGGGCTGTTGATCATCTCCTTCGCCAGCAGCCTGGGCGCGACCCTGGCTTTCCTGATCGCGCGGACCCTGGCCCGCGGCCCGCTGGAGCGGCGCTTCGCCACCCAGCTCGATAGCATCAACCGCGGCATCCAGCGCGAAGGTGCGCTGTATCTGTTCACCCTGCGCTTGATTCCGCTGTTCCCGTTCTTCGTCATCAATCTGGTGATGGGGCTTACGCGAATGAAGGTGGCGACCTTCTACTGGGTCAGCCAGCTGGGCATGCTGCCGGGCACGGCGGTGTTCGTGAACGCCGGCCGCGAGCTCGGCAGCCTCGACTCGCTGGGCGGCATCCTGTCGCCGACGCTGATCGCATCCTTCGTGCTGATCGGGCTGTTTCCGCTGCTGGCACGCTTCACGGTGGAGGCTATCAAGCGTCGTCGGCTGGCCAAGGCCTACCACCGGCCGCGCAGCTTCGACTACGACATCGTGGTGATCGGTGCCGGCTCGGCGGGGTTGGTGGCGAGCTATATCGCCGCGGCGGTCAAGGCGCGGGTAGCGCTGGTCGAACGCGAGGCCATGGGCGGCGACTGCCTGAATACCGGCTGCGTGCCCTCCAAGGCGCTGATTCGTGCCGCGCGTGTCGCCCATGAGGCGCGCCAGGCCAAGCGCTTCGGGGTCCACCTCGGTGAGCCCGACATCGATTTTCACGGCGTCATGGCCCACGTCCACGAGGCCGTCGCCAAGGTCGCGCCCCATGACAGCCCGGCCCGCTATAGCAGTCTGGGCGTGGATGTGGTGCACGGCGAGGCGCACCTGCAGACGCCTTGGGAGGTGCGCGTTGGCGAGCGGGTGCTGACCAGCCGCCATGTGATCATCGCCAGCGGTGCGCGTCCGCGGGTGCTGCCGCTGCCGGGCATCGCCGCCGACGAGATACTGACCTCCGACAACCTGTGGCAGCTCGAACGGCTGCCCGAGCGGCTGGTGGTGATCGGCGGTGGGCCGATCGGCTGCGAACTGGGCCAGAGCTTCGCGCGGCTGGGTAGCCGGGTAAACCTGGTCGAAGGCGCCGCCCAACTGCTGCCGCGGGAGGATCGCGACGTCGCCGAGGCGCTCGAGGCCGGGCTGCGCGAGGAGGGCGTGGCACTGCATCTGGGCTGTCGCGCGGTGGCGGTGGAGCCTGGCCCCAGTCACGCCGACCGCGGCAAGGTGCTGGTCATCGAGCGCGGCGACGGCAGTCAGGCACGCCTCGTCTTCGACCGCCTGCTGATGGCGGTGGGGCGCGAGGCCAACGTGACCGGATTGGGACTGGAGGCGCTGGGGATTGCCACCCGTGCCAACGGCACCCTCGATGTCGACGAGACCCTGCGCAGCGTGCACCCCAATATCTGGGCCTGCGGCGACGTCGTGGGCCCCTACCAGCTGACCCACGCCAGCGCCCACCAGGCGTGGCACGCCACGGTCAACGCCCTGTTCGGCGAGGTCAAGCGCTTCGCGGTCAGCTACCGGGCGCTGCCGGCGGTGACCTTCAGCGACCCCGAGGTGGCACGGGTCGGGCTCAGTGAGCGCGAGGCCGAGGCGCGCGGGGTGGAGTACGAGCTGACCCGCTACGAACTCGGCGAGCTGGACCGCGCCATCGCCGACGGCCACGACCGCGGTTTCGTCAAGGTGCTGACGGTGCCCGGCAAGGATCGTATCCTCGGTGCCTGCGTGGTCGGCCACGGCGCCGGCGAGCTGCTCGCCACCTTCACCCTGGCGATGACTCGCAATATCGGCCTCAACAAATTGTTGGCGACGATTCATCCCTACCCAAGCTATTCGGAGGCGGCCAAGGCCAGCGCCGGTGTGTGGAAGAATGCCCACAAGCCCGAGCGTGTGCTCGACTGGCTGGCGCGCTATTTCCGCTGGCGGCGGCGCAGCGGCAAGCCGCTTCTGATCGATGCCCGTGAGGAGCGCAGCTGATGCTCGATCGCTGGACCATGCCGTTGACCCAGGCGCCGCTTGGATGGATGGCTGCAGCGCTGGCACGGCGCGGCGTGCGGCCGGATCAGGTCAGCGTGGCGGCCTTCGCGGTGGGCATGCTGGCGCTGCCGCTGCTGGCGCTGGAGTGGTACCTGCCGGCGCTGGTGGCGATCCTGCTCAACCGCCTCGGCGATGGCCTTGACGGTGCCCTGGCGCGGCACACCCAGCGTGCCAGCGATGCCGGCGGCTTTCTCGATATCGGCCTCGATTTCGTCTTCTACGCCGCGGTGGTGCTGGGCTTTGCGCTGGCCGACCCGGCGGCCAACGCCCTGGCCGCGGCGCTGCTGCTGTTCGCCTTCATTGGCACCGGCACCTCGTTCCTGGCCTTCGCGATCATGGCCGCCAAGCACCGTCTGGAGCGGCCGCGCTTCGAGTCCAAGGCCTTCTATTACTTGCACGGGCTCACCGAGGGCACCGAGACGCTGTTCGCCTTCGTGCTCTTCTGTCTGTTTCCCCAGCACTTTGCGCTGCTGGCCACGCTGTTCGCGGTGGCCTGTCTGATCACCACCGCGACCCGACTGTGGGGCGGCTATCACACCCTGCGTGCCCAAGCGTCTCAGGACGAGGCGAACAGCTGACCCTGCTCCAGCCGCACTCGGTGCTGGCAGAGCCGCTGCAGCAGCGCCGGATCGTGGCCGATCACCAGTACTCCCAGGCGTCGCGCTTGGGCCTCCTCGCCCAGCGCTTGCCATAGCGCCGCCTGGGTGATGGCGTCGAGCATCGAGGTGATCTCGTCGGCGATAAGGTAGCGTACCCCGGGCGCCAGGCCGCGCAGCACCACCACCCGCTGCAGCTCTCCGCCGGACAGCTCGTGGGGGTAGCGCTCGAGCCAGGCGTCGTCGATGCCGAAGCGCCGGCGCTGCGCGGCGCTCGGCGACCAGGCCTCATTCAGCACGCGGCCGATGCGCCAGCGCGGATTGACCGCCAGCTCCGGCACCTGGGGTAGCCACTGCACAGGGTGCAGGCCGCGCCGCGGCAGCGCTGTGCCGTCGAGCCGCAGGCTGCCGCGGCGGGGGGCGAGATGCCCGGCCAGTACTCGGCCGAGGGTCGACTTGCCGGACCCCGAGGCGCCGCTGAGTCCGAGCCACTCGCCGGCTGCCAGCTGCAGCGAGATCCCGCGCAGCACGCTCTCGCCGCGCCGATAGCCGACCGTGACGTCGCAGGCTTCAAGCAAGCTGGGTGGCCTCCCGGGCAGCGGGGCGGGCGAAGTCGTTGTCGGGCAGGGCCCGCCACAGGGCCCGGGCGTAGTCGCTGGCCAGCGCCTCGCCGCGGCCGTGGAAGGCCGTGGCCGGCGCGGTTTCCAGGGTGGTGCCGGCGTGGAACACCGTGACCCGGTCGGCCACGCGCAGCGCATGGCGCAGATCGTGGGTGATCAGCAGCACGCCCTTGCCGGTGTCGGCCACCCGGCGCAGCTGGTCGAGCACGCCGTCGCGCTGTTGCGGGTCGAGGCCTACGCTGGGTTCATCGGCGATCAGCCACTCGGCGTTGCCGGCGGTGGCCATCGCCAGCAGTACCCGCCGCGCCATGCCGCCGGAGAGCTGATGGGGGTAGCGTCGCGCGCTGTCGCCGACCAGGCCGAGTTGCGCCATGGCGCGCTCGGCCGCCGCCCGCGGCGCGGCGGCACCGCCACGCTGTGCCGCCCAGGCGACCTGACGATGGCTGCGCACCAGCGGGTCCAGCGCCGCCAGCGATTGCGGAATCAGCGCCAGGCGCTTGCCGCGCAGCGCCGCCTGGCGTGCCGCGTCCAGCGGCTCGCCGTCGAGCCACAGTTCACCGCGGCGCCGGGTGTTGCCGGGCAGTAGACCGATCAGGGCCTGGGCCATCAGGCTCTTGCCGGCCCCCGAGGCGCCCACCACCGCGTGGAGCTCACCGCGGGCCAGGGTCAGCGATACGTCGCGCAGGCAGGTAACCGTCTCGCGGCGCCACAGGCCGCGGTAGCGCAAAAAGTCGAGGGCGAGTTGGCGGATCTCGAGCATGGTCAGGCTCCGCTTGACGAGGTTGGGGTCATTGCTGGGCCTCGCGGGGGGTGAGCAGCCGCCGCAGGGCGTTGCCCAGACGGTCGAAGGCCAGCACCAGCAGCAGCAGGCCGAGCCCCGGGAAGACGCCCAGCCACCAGTAGCCGGCACTGAGATAGCGCAGCGATTCGGCGAGCAGCACGCCGATGGCGGGCTGGCCCGGCGAGAGGCCGAAGCCGAGAAAGGTCAGCGCCGCTTCATGGAGGATCGCATGGGGAAACAGCAGCAGGCCGCCGACCAGGCAGTGGGGCAGCAGCGCCGGCAGCAGATGATGGCGGATGATGTAGCCGCGGGACTTGCCGAAGCGGCGCGACAGGCGCACGTAGTCGGCCTGCCTCAGCTGCAGCAGCTCGGCGCGTAGTACCCGGGTCAGGCTCGGCCAGTGGGTCAGCGCCACGGCGATGATCACCGCCTGGGTGCCGCCGCCCATGGCGAAGGCGATCAGGATCAGCAGGATCAGATGCGGCAGCCCAAGCACGCTGTCGACCAGCAGCCCCACGGCGACATCGGTGCGCGGCCCGTGACACGCCAGGGCCGCCAGGCCCAGCGCGATCAGGGTGCCGAGCAGTGCCGCCGCGGCACCCACCCACAGGCTCAGGGTAAGGCCCTGCAGGGTGCGCGCCAGGAGATCGCGGCCGAGTACATCGGTACCAAACCAGTGCTCGCCGCCGGGGGCCAGCAGGCGGGCCTGGAAGTCGCTGGCGGCGGCCCGCTCGGCGAGCGTGGGCTGGGCGATCAGCAGTGCGATGAGGGCCACCAGCAGTGCCAGCGCCCCCAGCGCCAGGCCCAGCCGCGGATTGCCGCGCAGGACCCGTTGCGATGCCTTGGCCTGCGCTGCGCCGCTCACTGGTATGCCTCGCGCAGGCGCGGGTCGACCAGCCGATAGAGGCCGTCGGCCAGGGCATTGCCGAGGCTGACGAACAGCGCGGTGAACAGCGCAATGGCCAGCAGCAGCGGCACGTCGCTGCGCAGGCCGGCCTCTACCGTGGCGCGGCCCAGGCCGGGGTAGGCGAACACCTGCTCGACCAGGATGGCTCCGCCGAACAGCTCACCCAGTGAGGCAAACGCCAGCGTCAGTGCCGGCAGGCAGGCGTGACGGGCGCCGTGGCGCCACGCCACCTCGCGGCGGCTGGCGCCCTGGGCGAAGGCGTGCAGGGCGATCTCGGAACGCATCAGCTCGAGCATCCGCGCCCGGGTGTGCAGGGTGATCTGGGCCACGCCGAGCAGCGACAGGGTCAGCGCCGGCAGCAGTAGATGGTGGAGGCGGGTGGCCAGGCCCAGTTCATCGCGGGTTACCCCGGCAGGTCCGGCACAGCATACCGGGGTCCAGCCCAGCGCCACCGAGAACAGCAGCAGCGCCAGGATCGCCAGCCAGAAGGTCGGCGTGGAGGCGAGGGTGTAGGCGTAGCGGCGGATCCAGCGGTCGGCCCAGCCGTCTTCGCGGGTGCCGGCCACTACGCCGAGGATGAAGCCGAACAGGGTGGCACCCAGCCAGGCACTGGCCAGCAGCGGCAGCGAGGCCAGGAAGCGGGTGCCGATCACTTCGCCGACCGGGGCGTTGTAGACCCGGCTCCAGCCCAGTTCGCCGCGCAGCAGGTTGCCCAGCCACAGCCGAAACTGCTGCACTGCCGGCTGGTCGACGCCCCAGCGCTCGGCTATCAGCGCCCGCTGCTCGGGGCTGACCTGGGCCAGCTGCGCGCCGAGGTAGGCGTCTACCGGGTCCACCGGCGAGGCCTGCATCAGGCCGAAGGCGGCCAGTGCGACGATCCCGAGCACCGCGATCAGGCGCAGCAGTCGCCGGCCTAGCGCGGCGATCAGGCAGGTCATCCCTCGCACTGCCACTGCCAGTCGAGCAGGTTGGCGGTGATCGGCCAGCCGTGGCCGTGGGGGGCGACGCCCAGCTCACCGAGGTCGAGGCAGTCGTCGACGAAGTAGAGGTGCTCGAGGTTGACCAGCCAGGCCCAGGCGGCGTCGCCGCGTACGCCGTAGCCCTGTGCGCCGTCCCACTGGGCCGCTCGCCAATGGGGCAGCGAGGCGTCGAAGCTCGCGGCGTTCTGGGCCGCCTCGAGGTGGGCGTCGACGGCCGGGTTGGCATAGAAGCCGCTGTTGTAGTAATCCTGCCCGGCGTGCTGGCTGTGATAGAGGTAGTAGATCTCCTGCGGGCTGTGGCTACCCCAGCCGAACAGGATGGCATCTTGATGCAGCGCCTCGCGGCGGATCTCGTCCCAGTGGCGGCCCATCGGCTCGACCGCGATACCCAGCGGGCGCAGCAGTTCGGCAACGCTCTCGGCGAGCAGCTGGCGGGTAGTGTCGCCGGCGGGGTAGGTGAGGTGGAAGCGCGCCGCCTGGCCGTCGCGCCGGCGCAGGCCATCGTCCTGCAGCTGCCAGCCCGCGGCGTCGAGTCGCTCGGCGGCGGCCTGCAGGTCGCCGTCGTCGACGCGCTCGGCGGGATCGCTCCACGGCAGGCCGTCGGCGGGGCCGTAGGCCGGCTGGCCGAAGCCGTGCAGGGCGACCTCCACCAGCAGCTCGCGGTCGAGGGCCAGGTTGATCGCCTGGCGGATTGCCGGGTCGGCGGTGACGTCGTTGCCGATCGGCGCGCCGCTTGCACTGGTATCACCGCTGGCGCGCCGCATGGGGAACAGGATGCCGCGGTTGTCGACGCTCTGCATGGCGACCCGATGCATGCCGGTGGGCGGCTGGGCGGCCAGCGCCGGCGCAATCGCAGCCAGCTGCAGGTCGCCGGCATTGGCGGCGGCCAGCGTGGTATCCTCGCCGGTGAAGCGGAACACCAGCCGTTCGAAGGGCGGTGTGTCGCCATGGTAGTGGGGGTTGCGTTCGACGATCAGCTGCTCGCCCTCCTGCCACTCGACCAGTCGGTAGGGGCCGGAGCCCAGCGGCGCGCGAGCGTAGCCGTCGTGGTAGCCGTTGTCGCGGTCGGCGTCGGGCACGATGCCCAGGGTGTGGAGGGTCTCGACGAAGGTGATGCGTGGCTCTGTCAGGGTCAGCCGTACGCGGTGGTCGTCGAGGGCCTCGGCGCTGGCCAGTACGCTGAGGTCGGCGCGTCCCCCGGCCCGGGCGGCAGCGTTGAAGGTGAAGGCCACGTCCGCGGCGGTCAGCGGCGTGCCGTCGCTGAACCTGGCGTCGTCGCGCAGCTGCAGGGTCCAGCGCAGGCGGTCGTCGGATAGCGACCAGTCGTGGCCCAGCTCGGGCTGGCTGGCAAGCTCGGCATCGCGACTCAGCAGCGTCGACTGGAACAGCGGATGACCGTAGTGGCCCCAACCCAGCAGCGGGTCGAAGCCGTCATCGGGTTCGCCGCCGATGGCCAGCACCAGCTGCGAGGGGGCTCCGGCGGCCAGCGGGCTGAAGGCGAGGGCCAGCGTCGCGGCGACGAGCCAGCGACAACGCGATAGCGACATGAGCGGATCCTTGGCTTTTTTCTTACCCTAAAGTCGACGCCGTATGAAGTCTAGTCAATAACATCATACTCGCGTGGCGACCCACGCGAGCGAGGAGGGAGCAATGCAGCGGGTAACGGTGACCTTGGACGATGCCCTGATGGCGGACCTGGACCGATTGATCGCCCAGCGTGGCTATCAGAATCGCTCCGAGGCGATCCGCGACCTGGCGCGGGCGGGAATCAAGGAGACGACGCTGGAGGGCGACGCCGAGCAGCCCTGCGTGGGAGCGCTGGTGTACGTCTACGATCATGCCGCGCGGGAGCTGGCCAAGCGCCTGACCCACCACTCCCACGCCCACCACCACCTGACCGTCTCGACCCTGCACGTGCATCTCGACCACCACAGCTGTCTGGAGGTGGCGGTGCTCAAGGGCCGCGGGTGCGAGGTACAGGGGTTCGCCAGCGAGGTGATCGCCGAGCGCAGCGTGCGCCACGGACAGCTGGTACTGGTGCCCCAGCGGGCTGATGGTGAGACCTGAAACGACGGCGGGGCAGCCGATGGCTGCCCCGCGTGTCGGATCGAGCGTGGCGAGCGTTTAGTGCTCCACGCCGCCCTCGCCGTGCACGTGACCGTGCTCGAGCTCTTCCTGGCTGGCTTCGCGCACCGTGGAGATCTCGACGTCGAAGTTCAGCGTCTGGCCGGCCAGCGGATGGTTGCCATCCACGGTCACGGTGTCGCCTTCGACCTGAGTCACGGTGACCATCAGCGGGCCGCCCTGGGTCTGAGCCTGGAACTGCATGCCCGGCTCGACGCTCTCGACGCCCTGGAAGGCATCGCGGGGGACTTCCTGCACCAGCGACGGCTGGGTTTCGCCATAGCCTTCGGCCGGCTCAACGGTGACCTGCAGTTTTTCACCGCTTTCGCGGCCTTCGAGTTCCTTTTCCAGACCCGGAATGATGTTGCCGGCGCCGTGGAGGTAGGTTAGCGGGTCGCGGCCTTCCGAGCTGTCCAGCACCTCACCTGCATCGTTGGTCAGGGTGTAGTGAAACGCGACAACGGAGTTCTGCGCAATCTGCATTGATGAACCTTTCGGTGAGTGCATGTCAGGCTAATGGTAACGTGCCGGTCGGGGGGCTGTCAGGGGCGCAGGGAATTTTTTCAGGTTTCGATTGCCCATCATGACTGGCGCTCAAGCCCCGCCGCAGAGAACCGCATGGGCGCTAGCCAGCCGACGGCGAGGTTGAACGAGAAGACGCCATGCGCCCAATCGCGGGTACTTTTCATCGCCGGCATGTTTTACCCTGAGGATCATTTATCCGCTGCGTTTCGACCTTCAACCGCTAAACCATGATGGAGATTGCCAATGACCGTGACCATTATCTGGCTGATTGGGTTTGCCGCCATCCTGTTCTTCAGCCTGCGCGGCTGGGAAGCCAGCCTGAGCCCGTTTATGTCGCGCACGCTGCCCGAGGCGCTGCAAAGCAACGCCGACGAGCGCTGGGTATGGTGCCCGGCGCTGGCGATCCTGGGGGCGACCTTCCTGGTGCGCCCGGTGGATATGCTGCTGACGCTGCTGGTCATCGCCCTGGTGGCCTGGGTCGCCAAGCGGCTGCTGTGCTGGGCCATGAAGAAGGCCAAGTCGCACTGAGCCAGCCAGTCATTGCCATAACCGATAAAGGCTCGCCATCTGGCGAGCCTTTATCGTTACCTTCATCACTCGATCAATACGGCGGAGCTCAGTAGGGCGCCACGCTCATGCTGGCGCCGCTGCCGATCAGGCGAACCCGCTGGCCGACCTGGAAGTCGCGGTCGGCGCGCTGCACCACGACCACGCTTTCGCCATTGTCGCGGCGGACCTCCATCTCCCAGGCGCGGGTGCGATTGACCGCGTCCTCGGTGCGCGAGCCGGCCATGGCGCCACCGATGGCGCCGGCGGCGGTCGCCAGCTGGCGTCCTGAACCGCCGCCGACCTGGTTACCGAGCAGGCCACCGATGACCCCGCCGCCCAGGGTGCCGATCACGTTACCCTGCGGACTGTCGGCCTGGATCTGCACCTGGCGCAGCGCGGTGATGGTGCCGTAGGCGACGCTCTGCCCGGTCTGGGCCTGGCTGCCGCGATATACGTCACCGCCATAGGGCGCGGTATTGGCACAGCCGGCCAATGTCAGCATGCCCAGGGCAACGACGGGAATAAGACGTTTCATGGGAGCTCCTCCGATGATCAAACAGATTATGAAACGGTGTTTTCAGCGAGTTTAATCCCACTTGTCCGCTTCGACCAGCGCTTTACGCTCGAGTGCCCCCAGTGTAGGCCCGTCAATCGACAAACAATAAGGAAAGGCGCAAAAAAGGGGAGGCGGCTGCCTCCCCAAATCACTGTCATGCCATGCGAGCTGCGCGTCTTGGCGTGAATCAGCCAAACTGGTTCATGGTGTTGTCCTTGCCGCCGGCCTTGAGTGCGCCGGCACCGGAGAAGTACTCCTTGTGATCGTCGCCGATATTGGAGCCGGCCATGTCCTGGTGCTTGACGCAGGCCAGGCCGCTGCGGATCTCCTTGCGCTGGACCCCGGCGACGTAGGCCAGCATGCCCTCTTCGCCGAAGTAGCCCTTGGCCAGCTCGTCGGTAGAGAGTGCCGCGGTGTGGTAGGTGGGCAGCGTGATCAGGTGGTGGAAGATACCTGCCTCGCGGGCTGCGTCGCGCTGGAAGTTGCGCGTCCACTCGTCGGCCAGCGTGCCCAGTTCAGTGGCGTCGTACTCGGCGCTCATCAGCTGGTCGCGGTCGTAGGCCGAGACATCCTTGCCCTCGGCCTGCCAGGCGTCGAACACCTGCTGGCGGAAGTTGAGGGTCCAGTTGAACGACGGCGAATTGTTGTAGACCAGCTTGGCGTCCGGCACCACCTCGCGGATGCGGTTGACCATGCTGGCGATCTGCCCGACGTGGGGCTTCTCGGTCTCGATCCACAGCAGGTCGGCACCGTTCTGCAGGCTGGTGATGCAGTCCAGCACCACGCGATCCTCGCCGGTGCCCGAGCGAAAGCGATACAGGCCGTTGGCCAGGCGCAGTGGCTTGCGCAGCTCGCCGTCCAGCTTGATCACGCTGTCGCCCTCGCGGACGTCATCGATGGAATCGATCGGCGTGGTGTAGAGGAAGCTGTTGTACTGCGCGGCCAGATCCCCTGGCTCCGTGCTCACCGGCAGCTTCTGGGTCAGGCCGGCGCCCAGTGAGTCGGTGCGTGCCACGATCACGCCGTCGTCGACGCCAAGCTCGAGGAAGGCGTAGCGCACGGCGTTGATCTTGGCCAGGAAGTCCTCATGCGGCACGGTGACCTTGCCATCCTGGTGGCCGCACTGCTTGACGTCGGACACCTGGTTCTCGAGCTGGATGCAGCAGGCACCGGCCTCGATCATGCGCTTGGCCAGCAGGTAGGTGGCCTCCTCGTTGCCGAAGCCGGCGTCGATATCGGCGATGATCGGCACCACGTGGGTTTCGTAGTTGTCGATGCGCTTCTGTACGGCGCGTGCGGCGATGTCGTCACCCTTGGCCTGAGCCTCGTCCAGCTCGTGGAACAGGTGGCCGAGCTCGCGGGCATCGGCCTGGCGCAGGAAGGTATAGAGCTCTTCGATCAGCGCTGGCACCGAGGTCTTTTCGTGCATCGACTGGTCGGGCAGCGGGCCGAATTCGGAGCGCAGCGCGGCGATCATCCAGCCCGAGAGGTACAGGTAGCGCTTGCTGGTGGTGCCGTGATGGCGCTTGATGGCGATCATCTTCTGCTGGCCGATGAAACCGTGCCAGCAGCCCAGCGACTGGGTGTACTGGCTGGTGTCGGCGTCGTAGTCGGCCATGTCCTGACGCATGATCCCAGCGGTGTAGCGGGCGATGTCGAGGCCGGTCTTGAAGCGGTTCTGGGCCTTCATGCGCGCGGCGTACTCGGGGTTGATGGCATCCCACTTGCCGCCCTGGGCGTCGCGTAAGCGAGTGATGGTGTCTAGGTCGTCTTGATATGCTGACATGGGGCCGTCCTTTCTCATTTGTTGCACTGCGGTGTCACGCTGCTTGGCTTGGTCGACTTCATCGGGTGCCGTGTGGGTCCGTTTTATGCTGCACCTGCGAAGTAGTCTCAGGGTTGACCAGGTTTCAAAGGCTGTCTGTACTGCCTTGGTCGTATCAGGCGGCAACATCAAACGAATGTTTAATAGCGACTACAAGCTGCATTTAAACAATCGTTTTAATTCGTGCCTGTGATTGAACTATGGCCCATGAACACTGGGCCTCACAATCATTACTTAGCGGCAGAAGGGGTTGTAGTATGACTACAAGCGAGCCAAAAAAGGCTCGCTTTATGTAGTCAACTTTCCGCAGTCGAGAAAGGAGGTGATGAATCAATCACCTAGGGGAAGGGACATGTTGCGGTGCGGAATTCCTGCGTCGAGAAATTCATCGCCGTAGGCAATGAAGCCGAGACGTTCGTAGAAGGGGATCGCCTGTAGCTGGGCGGCCAGCTCCAGATGGGCGTGGCCCTGGACGCGAGCCGCCTCGATGGCGGCCTCGACCAGTCGCTGGCCCAGGCCTAGGCCACGTCCCTCCTCGAGAACCGCCACGCGCCCCAGGTGGCCGTCGGGCAGCAGTCGGGCGGTGCCCAGTGCACGCCCCCCGCGGCGGATCAGGAAGTGCAGGCAAAAGCTGTCGCGGCCGTCCCACTCCTCCTCCTGGGGCACCTGCTGCTCGACGATGAACACGATGCGGCGTATCTCGCTGGCTTCGCTGCCGAGTTCTTCCCAGTCACCCTGTTCAATGCTGATGGCGTCGCTCATTGGTCATCCTCATCGTCGTCTTCCAGTGGCCAGCCGAGGCTACCGCGATCATGCAGCAGCGCGAGCAGCTCGGCGGCACCGTCGAATTCGAGCAGCGTGGCGTCCAGCGCGGCGTCGGAGGCCAGCGCCCGGGCCAGCGGCAGCGAGCAGGTCAGGCCGTCGCCGTCGACGAACAGCGTGGCACGCGCATCGTCAAGCGCCCGCCAGGCGAAGCGCGACCCGAGGCTGCGCACCAGCTGGTCGCCGTCGTGTAGTGTCGCGACAAGCTCCTCGACCTCGATGGGGCGTTCGGCGGGTACCAGCTGGTCGACGTACTTGGGCTGGGTCATGGCCCGGCCGAACCACTGCGCCATCTGGGCGGGGTCATCGAGGCTGTCGAGGATCAGCTGGCGTACACGTTGGACTGCGTCGTCGTCGAGCTCATGGGGATCGGCAGGTGCTGCCATGCCGGCATCGCCGAAGCGCTTCGAGGCGGGTAGCGTCTCGCCGACATAGTCGGCATAGGAGGTCACCGCCTCGTCGGCGGAGGGGGCGCGGAAGCCCACCGAGACCGTCATGCAGTCGTCGGACTGGCTGACCCCGTGATGGGCCCAGCCGGGCGGCAGGTAGAGCATGTCGCCGGGCTCGAGTACCCAGTCGGCGCCGGGAGTCACCTCGAAGCGCTCGAGGATGCGCAGGTCGATGCCGGCGATGATCGGGGCGTCATCGGCCACCGCGCCGCCCAGCTGCCAGCGGCGCTGGCCGCTGGCCTGGAGCAGGAAGACGTCGTACTGGTCGACGTGGGGGCCGACGCTGCCGCCCGGCGGGGCGTAGCTGATCATGATGTCGTCGAGGCGCCAGCGCGGCAGGAAGTCGAAGTGCTCGAGCAGCGCGGCGACCTCGGGCACGTAGTGGTCCACGGCCTGGACCAGCAGCGACCAGTTTTCGTCGGGCAGGGCGGCAAAGGTGGCGTCATCGAAGGGGCCGTGCTGGACCTGCCAGGGGCCGTCGCGGCCATGCTCATCGACCAGGCGCGCCTCGATGCCTTCCTCGCAGGCCAGGCCGGCCAGCTCGTCTGGGTCGAGTGGGCATTCGAGGTCGGGCAGGGCGCCGCGGATCAGCAGCGGTTTCTGCTGCCAGACGTCACGCAGGAACTCGCTGGCGGTAAGGCCACCGAGTAACGATAGCGGTGAATCGGAGGACATGCGTCGTACCTCGTTGCAAAGATTGAAGCTGCGGGCAGGAATCGCGATTGTCCCCGGCGCCGCTCATCCTGTGTCGCGGCTGACCCGGCGGCAGGCCTGCGAGGGGGCGCTGTGAATACGTCCCTGTACGCTACCTTTTGCCGTTCCTGGCAAAAACCCCCTCTACGGCCAGTCCCCGGCGCCGCTCATCCTGTGTCGCGGCTGACCCGGCGACAGGCTTGCGAGGGGGCGCTGTGAATACGTCCCTGTACGCTACCTTTTGCCGTCCCTGGCAAAAACCCCCTCTACGGCCTGTCCCCGGAGCCGCTGAATTTACTGGGCGCTGGGTGCTTACAGCCTGCTCGCTTGCTCACTGGCATTGCCAGTATAGGTCGCCGGGCTGAGTGCCTTCAGCTCCACTTTGACGTCTTCTGGAAGTTCCAGGGTGTCGATGAAGGCGGCGAAGCCGGCCTGGTCGATGCGCTTGCCGCGGGTCAGTTCCTTGAGCTTCTCGTAGGGCTGCTCGATGCCGTAGCGGCGCATCACCGTCTGGATTGGCTCGGCGAGCACTTCCCAGCTGGCGTCGAGGTCTTCGTCAAGGCGCGAGGGGTTGGCCTCGAGCTTGGAGATGCCCTTGAGCGAGGCCTGGTAGGCGATCAGGCCGTAGGCCAGGCCGACGCCGAGGTTGCGCAGCACCGTGGAGTCGGTGAGGTCGCGCTGCCAGCGCGAGATCGGCAGCTTCTGGGCGAGGTGGCCGAGGATGGCGTTGGCCAGCCCCAGGTTGCCCTCGGAGTTCTCGAAGTCGATGGGGTTGACCTTGTGCGGCATGGTCGAGGAGCCGATCTCGCCCTCGACGGTGCGCTGCTTGAAGTAGCCCAGCGAAATATAGCCCCAGACGTCGCGATCGAAGTCGATCAGCACGGTGTGGAAACGGCAGATGGCGTCGAACAGCTCGGCGATGTAGTCGTGGGGCTCGATCTGGGTGGTGTAGGGATTGAAGGAGAGCCCCAGGCCCTCGACGAAGGTGCGGGCATTGGCTTCCCAGTCGACCTCGGGGTAGGTGGTGAGGTGGGCGTTGTAGTTGCCCACCGCGCCGTTGATCTTGCCGAGGATCTCGACGCCCTCGATCTGCTTGAGCTGGCGGCGCAGACGGTAGGCGACGTTGGCCATCTCCTTGCCGAGCGTCGTGGGGCTGGCGGTCTGGCCGTGGGTGCGCGACAGCATCGGCTGGGCGGCATGCTCGTGGGCGAGCGCGGCGATGGCGTCGGCCACCTCGTGCATCACCGGCAGCAGGCTCTTGAGCCCGTCTGTCAGCATCACGCCGTGGGAGAGGTTGTTGATGTCCTCGCTGGTGCAGGCGAAGTGCACGAATTCGCTGATCGCGTGCAGCTCGGGCTGCTCGGCGATGCGCTCCTTGATGAAGTACTCCACCGCCTTGACGTCGTGATTGGTGGTGCGCTCGATCTCCTTGATGCGCGCGGCGTCGGCTTCGCTGAAGTCGGCCACCAGGGCGTCGAGAAAGGCCTTGGCGGCCGGTGACAGCGGCGGCACCTCGGCGATGCCCGGCAGCGCGGCCAGCGCCTCGAGCCAGCGCACCTCGACGGTGACCCGGGCGCGGATCAGGCCAAATTCGCTGAAGTGTTCGCGCAGCGCCGCGGCCTTGCTGCCGTAGCGGCCGTCGACGGGGGAGAGGGCGGTCAGGGAGGAGAGCTGCATGGTCGGGTCTTCCTGGAGGTTGGGACGGGCCGTCTGGTCGCGCGTCACTGGCGGTTGATCTGGTCGAGGGCGCGCTTCATGGCACTGCGCTGGAACACCAGCTTCCAGCGCCGGCCGCCCTGCTGATGCCACAGCAGGCCGAAGCGCACGCCGGCCAGCAGCGCGGCGCGCACTCGCTCGGGCATCATGCGCTGCTGTAGCAGGCTGGGTTCGCCCTGCACCACGATGCGGTACTTGAAGGTCGAGAGCGTCTCTTGATAGAGCTCGCCGAGGCTGGCCACCACGTTCTCGTGGGTGTCGCCGAAGTGATCGGCCTGGCCCTGGATGCGGGTCAGCTTGCTGCCCAGGGTGCCCATCATCTCGCTGTTGTTGCGCAGCTTGTTCATCAGCATCAGCAGCGAGAAGCCGTAGCGCAGCACCACCGGGTTGGCCTGCTTGCGGCCGACCACCGCCTCGAGCACCTCGAGCCCCTGGCGCAGGTGGTTGGGGTGGCCGCCGTAGATCGCCTCGAAGCTCTCGGGGTCGGTGTCCACGGTGGCGCGGATCAGGGTGCTCCAGGCGCGCTCGTCGGCCTGGCCGGTGCGCGCCATTTCATCGACCACCGCGGCGGCCTGAAAGACGCCGGCAAGTGCCAGGGTCTGGCGGGCCATCGGGCTGTCCGGGGCACTGTGGATCGGGGTACTGCTCATGCGGCGGCCTCCGTGGCGTTCCAGGTAGTGCGTATCACACCGCCGCCAAGGCAGATGTCGTCGGCGTAGAGCACCAGCGATTGGCCTGGCGTCACCGCGCGCTGCGGCTCATCGAAGCGTACCTCGACGCCGCCATCGGGCAGCGTGTGCATATGGCAGGGCACGTCTTCCTGGCGGTAGCGGGTCTTGGCGGTGAAGCGTCCTGCATTGACAGGCGGTTCGCCGGCCACCCAGTCCATGGCCTCGGTGGCCAGGCTGTCGCTGTAGAGCAACGGGTGATGCTTGCCCTGCACGGCGACCAGCACGTTGCGATCGAGGTCCTTGGCGGCCACGTACCAGGGCGCGTCCGGGTGGTTGGCCAGGCCGCCGATGCCGAGCCCCTGGCGCTGGCCAAGGGTGTAGTACATCAGGCCCATGTGCTCGCCGATCACCTCGCCGTCGGGGGTCTCGATGGTGCCGGGCTGGGCCGGCAGGTACTGCTTGAGAAAGTCGCTGAAGCGGCGCTCGCCGATAAAGCAGATCCCCGTGGAGTCCTTCTTGCGCGCGGTGACCAGGCCGTGCTGCTCGGCCAGCGCGCGGACCTCGGGCTTCTCGAGCTCGCCGACCGGGAACAGGGTGCGGGCAATGGCCGCCTCGGGCACCGCGTGCAGGAAGTAGCTCTGGTCCTTGTTGGTATCGATGCCCTTGAGCAGCCGTGCGCGACCCTCGCGGACGCCGCCGCGCACATAGTGGCCGGTGGCGATCTTGTCGGCACCGAGCATCTCGGCATAGTCGAGGAACACCTTGAACTTGATCTCGCGGTTGCACAGGATGTCGGGATTGGGCGTGCGCCCGGCCTGGTACTCGGCGAGGAAGTGCTCGAAGACGTTGTCCCAGTACTCGGCGGCGAAGTTGGCGGTATGCAGCGTGATGCCGAGCTTGTCGCACACCGCCTGGGCATCTGCCAGGTCCTCCTTGGCGGTGCAGTACTCGGTGCCGTCGTCCTCGTCCCAGTTCTTCATGAACAGGCCTTCGACCTGATAGCCCTGCTCCAGCAGCAGCAGGGCGGAAACGGAGGAGTCGACGCCGCCGGACATGCCGACGATCACCTTGCCGGTAGCTGAAGACATACACTCTCTCGGGTTGGAGCCTCAAATGGCCGGCGATTATACCTCATGTTGCCGCGGTGCTTCATCTCGTGGGGCATCGCTCCAACGAACGCGCGCTCAATTGACCGGTCGGCCAATCGAGGCTATCGTCTGGTGATGAGCCAGAAAACCCAGACCCGAGATCCTGAACTGACCCGCACCCGCATTCTCGACGCGGCGGAGTCCCTCTTCGTGGAGCAGGGCTTCTCCGCCGTCAAGCTGAGTGCGTTGGCGCGTTCAGCCGATGTGACCAAGAGCCTGATCCATCACCATTTCGGCAGCAAGGAACAGCTGTGGGAGGCGGTCAAGAATCGTGCCTTCGAGCGCTATTACACTGGCCAGATGGCCATGCTGGAGGGGGCTGGCGAGCCGGATGCCATGCTGCTGCGGAATTCGGTGGAAGCCTACTTCCACTTTTTACGCGACAACCCCGGCGTCGTGCGGTTGTTCGCCTGGACCCATCTGGAAGGTGACAGTCATTGTGGAGAGCTCGACAACCAGCTGGTCGGTGCGGGTGCTGAATGGGTTCGCCAGGCCCAGATGCGTGGCCTGCTGCGTAAGGACATCAACCCAACCCATGTGATCGCGCTGTTCGTGATGACGTGCACGCAATGGTTCGAGGCCAAGTGTCATCATCAACACTGGCCGGGCATGGGCAGCGACGAGGCCTTCCTGGACGATTTCCTGACGATTTTCATGGCCGGGGTCGCGCCGCAGAACTGAGTTTTTTGCGCCAATTACTGACCGGTCGGCCAGTTTGTTAAGCCTGTTCGCTAAATGAGGAAGCAGGAACATGACACAGGGGACAAGAGGAGGGGCTGCCACGAGGGCGCTGGGGGTGCTGGGCATCGTGCTGCTACTTGCAGGCTGCGACTCGGCGCCGGCCGCGAGTGGCGAGGCCGACGAGACGCTCGATACTCGGCCGATGGTGCGTGTCGCCCAGGTGCGCAACGGTTCCGCCGAACAGAGGATGCGCTTCCCCGGTGTGGTGCAGGCTATGGACCGGGGTGCGCCGGCATTCCTGCATGCCGGCGTGCTCAGCGAGCGCCTGGTGGAGCGTGGCCAGCGTGTCGAGCAGGGTGAGCCCCTGGCACGGTTGCACAACCCCGCACTTGAGCCTGCCTTGGCGGGTGCCGAGGGGCGGGTCAAGGAGCTTGACGCCCACCTTGCCAGGCTGGAGAGGGATGTCGAGCGGGCTCGGGTGCTGCGCGAACGGAGCCTGGTCGCTGAGGAGGAGCTGGATCGGCTGGTTGCGGAACGGCAGGCCACCGCCCAGGTCCGGGAGCAGGCGGTGGCTGCCCGTGCCGATGCCGCAGCCCAGGTCGAGGAGATGACGCTGAGGGCGCCGTTCGCCGCCAACGTGGCCGACCTGCTCATCGAGCCGGGTGACTTCGTGGCCGCCGGCGAGCCGGTGCTGGCGCTTTCCGGTATCGATGGCGTGGAGGTGGCAATTCGCGTCCCGGTGACGCTCGGCGCCCGGCTGACCGTGGGAATGCCGGTTCAGGTGTCGCCGACGCTGCAGGAAGGCCGCTTCCAGGGGCGGATCAGTAGCGTGGGGAGAGCCGGATCGGCGCTGGTGCCGGTGGTGGTCGAACTCGACCCCGACCCGCGCCTGGTCCCCGGGGAGTCGGTGCAGGTATATCTTTCCGTTGCCACGCAGCCATCGCTGCAGGTACCGCTTGCAGCGGTGCAGGACCCCGGCGGGCACGCGCCCTACGTCCTCGCCCTCACTGATGAGGAGAGCATACGGCGGGTGGCGGTGGCGCCGGGACGGCTGGAAAACGACTGGGTCACGATTGCGGCCCCGCTCGCTCTCGGCGATCGGGTGGTCACTGCTGGCCAGGGGCGCCTCCAGCAGGGCGATAGCGTGCGGGTGCTGCCATGAAGTGGCTGCATGCGACGCTGCACGTCAAGCGCCTGGTGCTGACCGTGACGACTCTGCTGGCGCTGATCGGACTGACCGCCTGGCTGGCCATGGATCGTCAGGAGGACCCCTTCTTTCCCTATCGCTTCGGCCAGGTGCTGGTGCCTTATCCCGGGGCCGAGCCGGAGCTGGTCGAACGCCTGGTGCTCAACACCCTGGAAGAGGAGCTGGCCCAGGTCGAGGAGGTCAATGAGCTCATCGGCACGGCGCGGCTGGGGGTGGCGCATGTCAACATCGAGATGCACGAGCATGTCTATGACACCGATGCCGCCTGGGAGCAGATCCGCATTGCCGTCGATCGGGCGGCGCGCCAGTTTCCCGACGGGGTGGGTGACGCCGAGATCAGCGATCGGGACTCCGACGCCCACGGCATCGTGCTGTCGGTGACCGGCACCGATGACCTGCTCGAGCTGCGCGAGGCCGCCGAGCGGCTGCGGCGGGATCTGTTCCGTCTCAAGGGAATTGCGCGCATCGACCTGCTCGCCGATCCCGGGCAGCAGGTCATCGTCAGCTGGGACGATGCGCAAGCCGAACTGACCGGGCTCGATGCCCAGGCACTGGGCGATCAGTTGGCTGCCCGCAACCTGACGACTGCGGGAGGCAGCCTCTCCAGCGGCGGGCGCTCGGTGGTGCTCGACCCGGTGACGGAGTTCGCCAACCTCGAGGATCTGGCCGCGACCCCGATTCGCACCCGGCGGGGGGACACCTTGCCGCTGGGCGAACTGGCCGACGTTCGCCTGTCGCCACGCGAGCCCGCCACCGAGCGCATCTGGCATGACGGTAAGCCCGCCGTGGCGCTGGGCGTCATTCTCTCCAACGAGCGAATCAATGCCGTCCGCTTCGGCGAATCCCTGCGCAGCCTGCTCGACGAGGTGCGCCCCGCCTATGCGCCGCTGCAGATTCAGGAGATGTTCTATCAGCCCCGCTGGGTGGAGCAGCGGCTGGCCGAACTCGGCGTCTCGCTGCTGCTGGGCATTGCCATTCTCGGCGCCCTGCTGTTCCTGACCATGGGCCTGAGGCTGGGGTTCGCGGTGATACTGATCGTGCCGCTGGTGACCTTTTCGGCCCTGGCCATCTACGCCATGGGCGGCGGCATCCTGCACCAGATCGCCGTGGCCGGCATGGTGATCGCGCTGGGTATGCTGGTGGACAATGCCATCGTCATGGTCGAGAACCTGCAGTGGCATCGCGATCAGGGGCGCTCGGCGGCGGAGGCCGTGTCGCGCTCGGTACAGGAGCTCGCCGCACCGCTGCTGGCGGCGACCGGCACCACCCTGGCCGCCTTCGTGCCGCTGCTGCTTTCCAGCGGCAATACCGCCGACTTCACCCGGGCGATTCCGGTGATGGTGATGCTGACTCTGGTGGTCAGCTATCTCTACGCGATCTTCGTCACCCCCGTCTTCGCCGCCGCCATCCTCAAGCCCGGCGGTAGTTCGCAGCGGCGCAGCCTGGCAGGCGCCGGTCGGCGGATCGGGCGCTTCGCCGTTCGCTGGCCCGGCAGCATACTTGCCGGTGCCGTGGCGCTGCTGGTGGGGGCGATGGCCATGCTGCCACTGCTCAACCATGACTTCTTCCCCGATACGGACCGCAACCAGCTGGTCATTGACCTGCACTTCGCCGAGGGCACGCATCTCGATTACACCGCCCATGAGGCGAGCGTGCTGGCCGCGGACCTGCGTGAGCGACCGGCGGTGACAGGGGTGCATCTGTTTGCCGGTTTCAGCGGTCCACGGTTCTATTACAACCTGGTCGAGCAGCCGCGTCAGGCGCATCTGGCACGGCTGGTCGTCGAGGCGGAGCATGCCGACGATCTGGCCCCGTTGATGGCGTGGGTGCGTGCCGTCACCCTGGAGCGCCTGCCGGAGGCCGCTGTGGTGGCGCGACGCCTGGGGCAGGGGCCACCCGTCACCGCCCCCATCGAGATTCGTGTCTTCGCCGAGGAGCGCACCCGGCTAGCCGAAGGCACAGAGCGCATTCTGGCGCTGGTCCGCGGTGCCGAGGGGGCGCGGGATGCGCGGCATACCCTGGGGGAAGGGCTGCCCACGCTGCGGCTGGACGTGGACGATGCCCGTGCCGGCGAGTTCGGCCTGTCGCGGCGCGAGGTCGCCATGGCGGTGGCGGGTGCCAGTCGCGGCATCGAGGTGAGCACCTGGCGAGCCGAGCGCGACCCCGCGCCGCTGCTGGTTCGTTCGCCGGAGGGCGAGCGTTTCCCGCTGTCCGCGCTCGAAGGGCTGCGCCTGACCGCGGACAACGGCGACTCGGTGCCCCTCGGCGAGGTCGCTTCCCTGCGCACGACGTGGCAGCCGGCGGTGATTCAGCATCGTGGCCTGCGCCGCATGACCACCGTGCTGGCCGAGGTGGCGGATGGCCAGACCTATGCCGGGGTGCTGGACGGACTATTGCCGCGGCTGGCGGAGCTCGAGCTGCCTGAGGGAGTGACCTACATGGTGGGTGGGGCGGCCGAGTCGGCGGGGGAGGCCAATACGGCGCTGTTCCAGACCCTGCCGTTCGGCGTGCTGTTGCTGGTCGTCTTCCTGCTGGCGCAGTTCAACTCCTTTCGCCAGCTGGGCATCGTATTGACCACCGTGCCGCTGGCGGCCATCGGTGTGATTCCCGGCTTGTGGCTGACCGGGCAGCCGTTCGGCTTCACCGCCATGCTGGGCGTCGTCGCCCTGGTGGGGATCGTGGTCAACAATGCCATCGTGCTGATCGACGTGATGAATGCCCATCGCCGGCAGGGCATGCCCTTGGACGATGCGGTCATCGGGGCGGTCGCCCGGCGTACCCGGCCGGTGCTGCTCACCACCGCCACCACCGTTGCCGGCCTGGTGCCCCTGACCCTGACCCAGTCGACGCTGTGGCCGCCGATGGCCTGGGCGATCATCTCCGGGCTCGTCGCCTCGACCCTGCTGACGCTACTGGTGATCCCGTCACTCTATCGACTGGTGATGAGGTGGTGAGCTAAGGGGCGTGGGTGCTAGCGCTCCTGAATCACGTCCATCGGAAACACCCGGCCGCTGCGCGCGTCGCGGATGCGGCGCATCACCAGCGGGCTCCTCAGCCGCCCGGCGCGCTCCAGGTCCTCGATCTCGTCGAAGGTCAGCCAGTGGATGGCCAGCACGTCGCGGTCGAGCTCGTTGCCCAGGTGGGCCAGCGCCATGCCTACGTAGCCGTGGCTGTGGAAGGTTACGCCGTCCGGGGCGTGGTAGACGTAGAGCCCCAGGTAGTCGGTGATGCCGACCCGCCAGGCGGTCTCTTCGCGGACTTCACGCTCGGCGGCCTCGAGCAGCCGTTCATCGGGCTCGAGGTGGCCGGCGGGCTGGTTGAACAGGGTGAAGGGGCCGCCGCGGTCCTCCTCGACCAGCAGGTAGCGCCCGGCGCGTTCGACCACGGTGGCAACCGTGACGCGGGGAGACCAAGGTTTCATCGTGAGCGCCTCTGTGGGGAGTGGTGCGGTTTGGCCGCGCGGCGCGCCGGCGCATGCAGGGGTTCGCGGCGCCATTCGCCGGGGGCCAGGCCGTCGAGCCGCCAGGGGCCGATGGCCACGCGCACCAGGCGCAGGGTGGGATGGCCGACATGAGCGGTCATGCGCCGCACCTGGCGGTTGCGGCCCTCGCTGATGGTCAGCTCGAGCCAGGCGGTGTGCGGGTGGCGCCTGGGGTCCAGCGGCGGCTGCCGCTCGGGCAGTTCGCTGGTTGCCAGGCGGCGCACCTTGGCCGGCTGGGTCACGCCATCCTTGAGCGGCACACCGCGGCGCAGGGCCTGCAGCGCGGTGTCGTCGGGCTCGCCTTCGACCAGCACCCGGTAGGTCTTGGGCTGCTTGTGGCGCGGATGGCTGATGCGATGGATCAGCTCACCGTCGTCGCAGAGTAGCAGCAGGCCCTCTGAGTCGTAGTCGAGGCGGCCGGCGGCGTATACCCCGGGAACATCGAGGTAGTCGGCCAGGGTCGCACGGCCCTCGCGATCGGTGAACTGCGAGAGCACCTGATAGGGCTTGTGCAGTAGATACAGGGTGCTCATGGGGCTCCGTCATCAAGAGTAAATCGGGCCGCGCCGTTGCCGGCTTGCCCGGCGCCTGGCGGCGGGGTATACGAACATCGCTCATGCGAAACAGGCCTCGCGCTGGTATACTCCCAGCCGATCGTTGGGAGCGCCGTCGTCACAACCGGACCCGCCGAGTCCTGTCCCTGCCTGGTGTTCCGACCCGCTCGCCTTTCCTGCAATCGCTGTGACCAGAGAGACCAGAGAGACTACCGCTAACATGTCAAAAACGCCGAAGATTATCTACACGCTTACCGACGAAGCGCCTGCCCTCGCCACTCACTCGCTGCTGCCGATCATCGATGCCTTCACCGATCCGGCCGGTATCGAAGTGGAGACCCGCGATATCTCGCTGGCCGGGCGTATCCTGTCCCAGTTTCCCGATTACCTGAGTGACGAGCAGCAGCTCGGCGACCACCTGGCCGAGCTCGGCGACCTGGCCAAGACGCCGGAAGCCAACATCATCAAGCTGCCCAACATCAGCGCTTCGACGCCGCAGCTCAAGGCGGCTATCCGCGAGCTGCAGCAGCAGGGCTACAAGCTGCCCAACTACCCCGACGAGCCCTCTTCGCAGGTCGAGCACGACGTCAAGGCGCGCTACGACAAGACCAAGGGCAGCGCGGTCAACCCGGTGCTGCGCGAAGGCAACTCCGACCGCCGTGCGCCGCAGTCGGTCAAGGGCTTCGCCCGCAAGTACCCGCACCGCATGGGCGAGTGGAGCGCCGACTCCAAGTCCCACGTGGCGAGCATGAGCGACGGCGATTTCTACGCCAGCGAGAAATCGGCGCTGATCGAGGCCGCCGGCAACGTCAAGATCGAGCTGGTGGCCGCCGACGGCAGCACCCAGGTGCTCAAGGAGCAGACCCCGGTGCTGGCCGGCGAGGTGATCGACGGCTCGGTGATGAGCCGCCGTGCGCTGAGCGCCTTCATCGCCGAGCAGATCGAGGATGCCAAGCAGCAGGACGTGCTGTTCTCGCTGCACCTCAAGGCCACCATGATGAAGGTCTCCGACCCGATCATCTTCGGCGTGGCGGTGGAGGCCTTCTACGGCGACGTGCTGGCCAAGCACGCGGCCGACCTCGACAAGGTGGGCTTCAACGCCAACAGCGGCATCGGCGATCTCTACGCCACCATCAAGGAGCTGCCCGAGGCCAAGCAGGAGGCGGTCAAGGCCGACGTCGAGGCGCTCTACGCCGAGCGTCCGCGCCTGGCGATGGTCAACTCTCACAAGGGTATCACCAACCTCCACGTGCCCAGTGACGTGATCGTCGACGCTTCGATGCCGGCGATGATCCGCGACTCCGGCAAGATGTGGGGTGCCGACGACCAGCTGCATGATGCCAAGGCAGTGATCCCGGACCGCTGCTACGCCAGCATCTATCAGACCGTGATCGACGACTGCAAGGCCAACGGCGCCTTCGATCCGACCACCATGGGCAGCGTACCCAACGTCGGCCTGATGGCGCAGAAGGCCGAGGAGTACGGCTCCCACGACAAGACCTTCGAGATTCCCGCCGACGGCACCGTGCGGGTCAGCGACGAGAGCGGCGCGCTGCTGTTCGAACACAGCGTCGAGCGCGGCGACATCTGGCGCATGTGCCAAACCAAGGACGCGCCGATCCAGGACTGGGTCAAGCTGGCGGTGACCCGTGCCCGCGACAGCGGCGCACCGGCGATCTTCTGGCTCGACGCCAAGCGCGCCCACGACGCCCAGCTGATCAGCAAGGTCGAGACCTACCTCAAGGATCACGACACCAGCGGCCTGGATATCCGTATTCTGGCACCGGTAGAAGCCATGAAGGTCTCGCTGGAGCGTATCCGCAAGGGCGAAGACACCATCTCGGTCACCGGCAATGTGCTGCGCGACTACCTGACCGACCTGTTCCCGATCATGGAGCTTGGCACCAGCGCCAAGATGCTCTCCATCGTGCCGCTGATGAACGGCGGTGGCCTGTTCGAGACCGGTGCCGGCGGTTCGGCGCCCAAGCACGTCCAGCAGTTCCTCGAGGAGAACCACCTGCGCTGGGATTCGCTGGGCGAGTTCCTGGCCCTGGCCGCGTCCCTCGAGCACCTCGGCAACACCTTCGGCAACGTCCGCGCTACGCTGCTGGCCAAGGCGCTGGACAGCGCCAACGGCAAGTTCCTCGACAGCAACAAGTCGCCGTCGCGCAAGGTCGGTGAGATCGACAACCGCGGCAGCCACTTCTACCTGGCGATGTACTGGGCCGAGGCGCTGGCCGCCCAGGACGAGGATGCCGAGCTCAAGGCGCTGTTCGCGCGCCTGGCCGAGTCGCTGAAGAGCAACGAGGCGGCTATCCTCAATGAACTCAACGGTGTGCAGGGCAAGCCGGTCGATATCCGCGGCTACTATCACCCGGATCACGACCTGACCCGCGAGGCGATGCGTCCCAGCCGGATCCTCAACGATGCGCTGAACGTGGTCGCCAACGGCTGATCACTTCGCTCTCTGCGAGACCCAGGGCCCTCGTCCGCCAGGCGGGCGAGGGCTTTTTTGCCTGTATTGCTGGCCTGCCCCTTGCAAGAGGCGTGCAGGGGACGCATTTATCACTTAGTACTGAACCCGCTGCCGCGAATGGCGTCGAAAGAGCGTGACGCCGGCGGTGAGCAGACGCTATCGATGGACATGAATGGTTATGGTTGAACACGATGAGTCCGTGGCGATGGGTGCCTCCGACCGTGCCCCCGTATTGGGCATGACGAAGCCGCCCGAGCCGGATCAGGAAGATGACGGCAATCTGGCGGTCAAGCCGTCCGACCCGGAACTGGCCAAGCCGCCGATGTACAAGGTGGTGCTGCACAACGACGACTTCACGCCGATGGAGTTCGTGGTCGAGGTGCTGCAGACTTTTTTTCATTTCGAGAGCGAGAAAGCCGTACAGGTGATGCTGGCGGTGCATACTCAGGGCAAGGCGACCTGCGGGATTTTTACTCGCGATATCGCCGAGACCAAGAGTCATCAGGTCAACGAGTATGCCCGAGAGTGCCAGCACCCGCTGCTGTGCGACATCGATGCGGCGGATTGAGTGCATACGCAATCGGTCGTTTGCACGCTACGACCGGCAAGCGTTGGAACATCGAGCTTGCGAAACCCATGAATGTGCCCGATGGTGAGAATGCGGCCGAGAAATTTGCCGACGTAAGCCCGAGGCGGCGAGAAGGGGACTGCCATGCTGAGCAAAGAACTTGAACTGACCCTGAACACGGCCTTTACCGTGGCCCGCTCCAAGCGCCACGAGTTCATGACCGTTGAGCACCTGCTGCTGGCTCTGCTGGACAACGCCTCTGCGGCAGACGTGCTAAGAGCCTGCGGGGCCAACCTCGAAAAGCTGCGCTCCGACCTGCAGGATTTCATCAATTCCACCACGCCGCTGATTCCCGAGGATCAGGTCGACCGCGAAACACAGCCAACGCTGGGCTTCCAGCGGGTGCTGCAGCGCGCGGTCTTCCACGTGCAGTCCTCCGGCAAGAGCGAGGTCACCGGCGCCAATGTACTGGTGGCGATCTTCTCCGAGCAGGAGAGCCAGGCGGTCTACTTCCTCAAGCAGCAGAACGTGGCGCGAGTGGATGCCGTCAACTACATCGCCCACGGCATCTCCAAGGTTTCCGGGCACACCCAGAATCCGTCGTCGGCACCGTCATCGGATGCCGAAGAGGGCGAGGAGGGCGGTAACGAAGGGGCCGCGCACCCGCTTACCGGCTATGCCACCAATCTCAACGAGCAGGCGCGACTGGGCAAGATCGACCCGCTGATCGGCCGCGACCACGAGCTCGAGCGGGTCGTGCAGATCCTTGCCCGGCGGCGCAAGAACAATCCGCTGCTGGTGGGTGAGGCCGGGGTCGGCAAGACCGCCATCGCCGAGGGCCTGGCCAAGCGGGTCGTCGAGGAGGAAGTGCCCGACGTAATCGCCGATGCGGTGGTCTACTCGCTGGACATGGGCGCACTGCTGGCCGGTACCAAGTACCGCGGCGACTTCGAGAAGCGCCTCAAGAGCCTGCTGGCGGAGCTCAAGAAGCAGCCCAACGCGATCCTGTTCATCGACGAGATCCACACCGTGATCGGTGCCGGCGCGGCGTCCGGTGGCGTCATGGACGCTTCCAACCTGCTCAAGCCGCTGCTCTCGTCGGGTGAGCTGCGCTGCATCGGCTCGACCACCTTCCAGGAGTTCCGCGGCATCTTCGAGAAGGACCGTGCCCTGGCCCGGCGCTTCCAGAAGGTCGATGTGATGGCGCCCTCGGTCGAGGACACCATCCGCATTCTCAAGGGCCTGCGTGGGCGCTTCGAGGAGCACCATAAGCTCAAGTACACCGACGGCGCGCTGGAGAGCGCTGCGCGCCTGGCGGATCGCTACATCAACGATCGCCACCTGCCCGACAAGGCCATCGACGTGATCGACGAGGCCGGCGCCCATCAGCGCCTGCTGCCGCCGGAAGTGCGGGTCGATGCCATCGACGTCGATCAGGTCGAGGCGGTAGTCGCCTCGATCGCGCGGATTCCGCCGAAGAGCGTCTCCAGCTCCGACCGCAAGCTGCTCTCCAACCTCGAGCGCGACCTCAAGATGCTGGTGTTTGGCCAGGACGAGGCGATCACCAGCCTGTCGGCGGCGATCAAGCTGTCGCGGGCCGGCCTCAAGTCGCCGGACAAGCCGGTGGGCAGCTTCCTGTTCTCCGGCCCCACCGGGGTCGGCAAGACCGAGGTGGCCAAGCAGCTGGCCTCGCTGATGGGCATTGAGCTGGTGCGCTTCGACATGTCCGAGTACATGGAGCGTCACACCGTGTCGCGGCTGATCGGCGCACCTCCCGGCTACGTCGGCTACGACCAGGGCGGGCTGCTCACCGAGGCGATCACCAAGCAGCCGCACTGCGTGCTGCTGCTCGACGAGATCGAGAAGGCGCACCCCGAGGTCTTCAACCTGCTGCTGCAGGTCATGGATCATGGCCGCCTGACCGACAACAACGGCCGCGAGGCGGACTTCCGTCACGTGATCCTGATTATGACCTCGAATGCCGGTGCCGAGCAGATCGCGCGGCGCTCGATCGGCTTCCAGACCCAGGACCACTCCACCGACGGCATGGAGGTGATTCGCAAGACCTTCACCCCCGAGTTCCGCAATCGTCTCGACGGCATCATCCAGTTCCATGGCCTGGTGCCCGAAGTGGTGCGCAACGTGGTCGACAAGTTCCTGGTCGAACTACAGGCGCAGCTCGACGAGAAGCGCGTGCAGCTCGATGTCGACGAGGCGGCGCGCAGCTGGCTTGCCGAGCAGGGCTATGATCCGGAGATGGGCGCACGGCCGATGGCGCGTCTGATTCAGGACAAGCTCAAGAAGCCGCTGGCCGAGATGATCCTGTTCGGTGAGCTCTCCGAACACGGTGGCGTGGTCCACGTCAGCGTCGAGGAGGGGGACGACGAGCTGCGGCTGGAAACCGAGGCCGAGCTGGCCTGAACGTAACGCGACCGGTGCATGCCGGTCGCAGCCACTAGCACACCGGCGCCCTGTCATATGACGGGGCGTCGCGCGTTATGGGGCTGCGGTTCGGGGGCCGGTGGCGCGGCGCGGGCTTAGCGAGAGCGGTAGACGATGCGGCCCTTGGACAGGTCGTAGGGCGTCAGCTCGACCTTGACCTTGTCGCCGGTCAGGATGCGGATGTAGTTCTTGCGCATCTTGCCGGAGATGTGCGCGGTGACCACGTGGCCGTTTTCCAGCTCGACGCGGAACATGGTATTAGGAAGGGTATCGACGACGACGCCTTCCATTTCGATATGGTCTTCACGTGCCATATTAGGCGGTTCCTCGTAATGGTGCACTTGGTGTTGGTCAACAAGATAGCGCGATATTGTGCCGCAAGCCGCCCTTCAAGGCAAAAAAGCCGCTCATAGTGGAATCTCGCGACGCCAGTGGCGGCCGTGCAAGTACTCCAGTGGCTGAAAGCTGCGCTTATAGTTCATCTTGCGGCACTCGCGAATCCAGTAGCCCAGGTAGACGTGGGGGAGCTCACGGCGGCGGGCCAGCTCGACCAGGCTGAGCACCGCATGGCTGCCCAGTGAACGCCGCTCGAGGGCCGGGTCGGGATCGAAGAAGGTGTAGATCGCCGATATCCCGTGGCCCAGCAGGTCGATGGCCGCAACCGCCACCAGGCGCCCCTCGAGGCGAAACTCGAGCAGCCGCGCATAGGGGTGATCGAGGGTCAGGAAGGTGCGGTATTGCTCGTGGCTGGGCGGGTACATGTCACCGTCGGCGTGGCGCTCGCGAATATAGCGCGAGTAGAGGCCGTAGTGCTCGGCGTTGAAGCGCGCCGGGCACTCGTGCAGGGTCAGGTCGGCGTTGCGCCGCAGCAGCTTGCGTTGGCTGCGGTTGGGGGTAAAGTCGGCAACCGGAATGCGCACCGAGACGCAGGCATTGCAGGCGTCGCAGTGGGGGCGGTAGAGATGCCGCCCGCTGCGCCGAAAGCCGAGCAGGGCCAGGGCATCGTAGACGCCCTGGCCAGGGGACTCCTGGGGGTCGAGAAACAGCGTGGTGGCCTCGCGTTTCTCGAGATAGCTGCAGGCATGCGGGACCGTCAGAAAGAAGCGGAGATCCCGCGTCGGCTGCTGAGGCGTGTTACTGCTCACTGTCGCCCTCTCCTGGCGGGTGGAAGGCCGGCTTGGCGGCCCGTGCATACTGCTCAAGATAGTCGAGGAAGCTGTCTCGGGCGATGTCCCGTGCACCAAGGCTAGCCAGGTGGGCGGTGTGCATCTGGCAATCGATCAGCCCGCCGCCAGCGGCCTGGAGGTGCCTGGCAAGGGCCACCAGGGCGATCTTCGAGGCGTCGCGCTCCCGCGAGAACATCGATTCGCCGAAGAACATCCGACCAATGGCCACGCCATACAGGCCGCCGACCAGCTCTTCTTCGCGCCATACCTCCACCGAATGGGCGTGGCCGAGGCGGTGCAGGGCCAGGTAGGCGTGGCGCATCTCGGCGGTGATCCAGGTGCCCTCGTGGGCGGCTCGCGTCTCGGCACAGGCCTCGATGACCGCAGCGAAGGCGCGGTCGAGGCTGGTCGAGAAGCCACCGTTGCGCAGCCGCTTGGCGAGGCTGCGGCGCACCTTGAGCTCCCCGGGAAACAGCACCATGCGCGGATCGGGGCTCCACCACAGGATCGGCTGGTCGTCGCTGTACCAGGGGAAGATGCCGCGCCGGTAGGCTGCCAGCAGCCACGCCGGCGTCAGCGCGCCGCCAGCGGCCAGCAGGCCATCGGGGTCGTCGAGGGCTGTGTCGGTCGGCGGAAACTGAATCGGCGTCGGGGGCAGCCAGGGCAGCATCGGTAGGCACGGTCTATATCGGAAGCGGGCAGCCATTATTGACCATGGGCAGGGCGAGGGTCATCCCCGGCGTGGTGCTGTCGCCGATTCCCTACTGTGATGCGGCCTGCTGGCTCGGTATGATGGCGCCATTGCAAGACCATGGAAGACGCCGTAACAGGCGTACAAGGGGGAAGGTCGCTTGAGTGTCAATAAGAGAGCCAGCGGTCGCCGTACCACGGCGACCCAGGCCAAGGGCAGGGCCAGTCAGGCCAAGGACCAGGCGCGTCGCGTCGGATTGAAACTGCAGGGCGCCAGCCGCGAAGGCGTGGTGATCATGCTGCTGGCCGGCTGCGTATTTCTGCTGCTGTCGCTGTTCAGCTACCAGTCGGGTGATCCGGGGTGGTCGCACAGCGGACCCGAGACGGCGGTCGGTAACTGGATGGGACCGGTCGGCGCCTGGCTGTCCGACGTGCTCTACTCGCTGTTTGGTGCCAGCGCGCTGTGGTGGCCCGGGATGCTCGGTTTTGCCGCCTGGTGGTTGGTGCGCTCGCGTCAGGTGCGCTTCGAATGGGACACCACCGTGCTGGCGGTCAAGGCCGCCGGCCTGGTGCTGCTGCTGCTCGGCACCACCACCCTCGGCGCACTGCACTTCTATAGCCCCTACAGCGGGCTGCCCTACGCCTCGGGCGGGATTCTCGGTGAAGGGCTGGTAGCAGGGTTATACCCGCTGGTCGGCGCCCACGGCACCACGCTGCTGGCCATGGTATCGATCCTGTGTGGCTTCCCGCTGTTCTCCGGCCTCTCCTGGCTGACCGTAATGGACGAGCTGGGCCGCCAGCTGTTTCGCCTGATCGGCTGGGTCTGGGGGCTGCTCGGTGGGGCCAAGGATCACTGGCTGGTCCGTCGCGAGCAGACCCGCGATGCCAAGCGCAGCGATGAGCAAGCCCGGCGCAGCGAGGAGGAAACCGCCTCCCGCGATGAACCCGATGAGCAGGACGACGCAGCCTCGAGCCGCTGGTGGCAGCGCCTGCTGCCCGGTGGGCGTGCTGCCAGCGTGGCGTTGGATACGGCGTCGGCGCACGGCGAGGCGCGTCGTGAGCCCGGCTTCGGCGACGATGGCAAAACCGACATTCCCTGGGAAGTGCCGGCACAGACGCCCTCCGCTAAACGCCCCGAGGCGGCCTATAGCGCGCGGGTCGCGGACAGCTCTCCGGCGAGCGGCAGCCAGCCCGCCTGGGCGGGCGCCGTCAGTGCCGCGGACGCCGCCGGTACCGACCAGGCGCCGCTGCGTCCTGAGCTCGATGAGCCGCGCTGGGCCGGCATGTCATTGAGCGCCCAGCGCGATGACGCTCCCAGCCCGCTGGCGGCCGAGCCGACACCCAGCGAACCGGCTCCCGTTGAACCGGCCCCGGCTGAGCCGCGGCCCAGCGTAGCCGACGAACTGGACGCAGACGACGAGGCGCGCCCCCAGGCCTGGGCTTCCTCCGGCTCATCGCCGCACTCCCCGGCGCGCAGCGACAAGCGCGAACCGAGCCTGGTCAGCTGGCGCGACGCCGACTGGGACGATGAGCCTGACGCCGATGAGCCGCGCCTGTCGTGGTCGGATCTCGACGAGCCCGACACGCCGTCAGCACCGGCCAAGGTGGCCGACGAGCACGTGCCACCCGATCACCCTGCGGCAGACCACGGCGCGGCGGAAGAGGCCGCTCCCCAGACGGTTCCCGAGCCTGGCCAGTCGCCGGTCGAGCCGCCGCGGGTGGCCAGCGCCGAGCAGGGCCGCGCCGCGGCCGCCGAGCCCGCCGGCCCGGCGCTGTGGACCGTGGAGCACCTGCAGAACCAGCGCCCCCAGTTCGATATGGCCTCGGAGCCTGACGGTGAACTGCCCAGCCTGCGGCTGCTGACGCCGCCGGAGCCGCATCAGCCCAACTACACCCAGGAGCAGCTGACCAGCATGGCCGAGCTGCTCGAGACGCGGCTGCGCGAGTATGGCGTCAAGGCCGAGGTGGTCGAGACCTGGCCGGGGCCGGTGATCACGCGTTTCGAGATCAAGCCCGCCGCCGGGGTCAAGGTCTCCAAGATCAGCAACCTGGCCAAGGACCTGGCGCGCTCGCTGATGGTCAAGAGCGTGCGGGTGGTGGAGATCATCCCCGGCAAGCCCACCGTGGGTATCGAGATTCCCAATCCCAAGCGCGCCATGATTCGACTGCGCGAGGTGATCGACTCCGACCGCTACCAGCACGAGGCCTCGGCGCTGACCCTGGCCTTGGGCCAGGACATCGGCGGCGCGCCGGTGGTCGCCAACCTCGGCAAGATGCCGCACCTGCTGGTGGCCGGCACCACCGGCTCGGGCAAGTCGGTGGGGGTCAACGCCATGTTGATCTCGATGCTGCTCAAGGGCACCCCGGACGAGGTGCGCATGATCATGGTCGACCCCAAGATGCTCGAGCTGTCAGTGTACGACGGCATCCCGCATCTGCTGGCGCCGGTGGTCACCGACATGAAGGAGGCCGCCAACGCGCTGCGCTGGTGCGTGGCCGAGATGGAGCGTCGCTACAAGCTGATGGCGGCCATGGGCGTGCGCAATATCGCCGGCTTCAACGCCAAGCTCGACGAGGCCGAGCGCGCCGGTGCCCAGGTCGCCGACCCGCTGTGGGAGCCGCAGCCGTGGCAGATGCACGAAACGCCGCCGGTGCTCGAGAAGCTGCCCTATATCGTGGTGGTGATCGACGAGTTCGCCGACATGTTCATGATCGTCGGCAAGAAGGTCGAGGAGCTGATCGCACGGTTGGCGCAGAAGGCTCGCGCCGCCGGCATCCACCTGATTCTGGCCACCCAGCGCCCGTCGGTGGACGTGGTGACCGGCCTGATCAAGGCCAACATTCCCACCCGCATGGCCTTCCAGGTCTCCTCGCGGGTCGACTCGCGCACCATCCTCGATCAGGGCGGCGCCGAGAACCTGCTCGGCCACGGCGACATGCTCTACCTGCCGGCCGGCTCGGGTCTGCCGACGCGGGTCCACGGCGCCTTCGTCGACGATGACGAAGTGCACCGCATCGTCGAGGACTGGAAGCGCCGCGGCGAGCCCGAGTACATCGAGGAGATCCTCTCCGGGGGCGTATCCGCCGATGCCCTCACTGGGCTCGAGGCCGAAGGTGGCAGCGACGGCGACGACGCCGAGCAGGACGCCCTCTACGACGAGGCGGTGATGTTCGTTACCGAGTCGCGGCGCGCCTCGATCTCGGCGGTGCAGCGACGCTTCAAGATCGGCTACAACCGCGCCGCGCGGCTGGTGGAAGCCATGGAAGCGGCGGGCGTGGTGTCGTCGATGGGCAGCAACGGCAGCCGCGAGGTGCTGGCCGGCCCGCCCGCCGGCGACTGACAAAAGCATGCAGCAATCGTGGAAGCGTCGGCCGCGCTGCAACGTCCCCTCGAGGGCGCTGTCCATGTATCGGGAACACAACTTCGCCGCCCAACGTGCGACGTAACGGAGTCAAGATGAAACTGAAGACATCGCTGCTGGCCCTGTCGCTGGCTGCCGCCTCGCCGCTCACCGCGCTGGCCGATGACGGCGCCCAGCGCCTTACCCAGCTGCTCGATTCGCTGGAGACCTATAGCGCCGACTTCGAGCAGCAGATCCTCGACGGCAGCGGCCAGCGTCTCCAGGAGGCGCGGGGCCAGATGTGGCTGTCACGTCCCGGCAAGTTCCGCTGGGAAGTCGACGCGCCCTACCGCCAGGAGGTGGTGTCCGACGGTGACGAGGTTTTCCTGCATGACCCGGACCTCGAGCAGGTCACCGTGCAGGCGCTGGATACCCGGGTCACCCATACACCGGCACTGCTGCTCTCCGGCAGCGCCGCCGAGCTCACCGATAGCTACCAGGTGAGCCATCAGCAGCAGGGCGATACCGAGACCTTCACCCTGGTGCCGCGCGGCGCCGATACGCTGTTCGAGGAGCTCAAGATGACCTTCTACGGCGAGCAGTTCGGCGCCCTGCAGATGAACGACAGCACCGGCCAGCGTACCGCCATCGAGTTCAGCAGTATCGAGGTCAATGGCAGCATCGATGATGCGATGTTCGCGTTCGAGATCCCCGACAACGCCGATGTGATTCGCGACGATCACTGATTCCCGCCGTGCTTACGCTGACGCCGCCTCCCAGGGCGGCGTTTTCATTTGTCGCCATCGGCCTCGGCGTCGAGCTCGGCGCGCCACGCCATGATCTGCTTGTAGCGCGCCTCCTGGCCGTAGTCGCTGGGCTGGTAGAGGCTCGCCGGTGGCAGCTGCTCGGGCCAGCAGTCATGGCGGCGGCCGGCGGGGTAGCCGTGGGGCTCGTGGTGGGCGTAGCGATAGCCCTCGCCGTGGCCGAGCTCCTTCATCAGCTGGGTCGGTGCGTTGCGCAGGTAGACGGGGACCTCGAGGGTGGGGTGCTGGGCGGCAAGCGCCTTGGCCTGCTTCCAGGCCTGGTCGATGGCGTTGCTCTTGGGCGCCACCGCCAGGTGGATGGCGGCGTGGGCGATGGCCCGCTGGCCCTCGTAGTCGCCGAGGCGTAGGTAGGCGTCCCAGGCCGCCATCACCAGCGGCAGTGCCCGCGGGTCGGCGTTGCCGACGTCCTCCGAGGCGATCGCCGCCAGGCGCCGGATCACGTCGAGGGGGTCGCCGCCGCCCTGCATGAACTGCGCCATGTACATCAGCGCGGCGTCGACCCGCGACGAGCGCACCGACTTGTGGATCGCCGAGAGCAGGTCGTAGTAG
The DNA here is from genome assembly GCF_031451695.1 of Franzmannia qiaohouensis. Lineage (NCBI taxonomy): Bacteria > Pseudomonadati > Pseudomonadota > Gammaproteobacteria > Oceanospirillales > Halomonadaceae > Franzmannia > Franzmannia qiaohouensis. The sequence continues at coordinate 162,836 of NZ_JARWAM010000004.1, read as the reverse complement.
TGATCGCCCTGCTTGTCGAAGGCGCTGGCCTGATGGCCGAGCACGTCGTCCAGTGCCTCGGCCTTGAGTCGCTCTTCATCGCCCTCCGGGACGCAGAAATCGCAGGCGGTCTCGAGCAGGCCCAGGGCGCGTCGCGCATCGCCGCCGGCGGCACGTGCCAGCATGCCGAGCACGCCCTCGTCGACGCGGATGCGCCGCTGGCCAAGGCCGCGCTCGCGATCCTCGAGCGCCTGGCGCAGCACGGCCAGCAGTTCGTCCTCGCCGAGCGCCTTGAGCACGTAGACCCTGGCCCGCGACAGCAGCGCCGAGTTGACCTCGAAGGAGGGGTTCTCGGTGGTGGCGCCGATCAGTGTCAATAGCCCGGATTCGACGTGGGGCAGCAGGGCGTCCTGCTGGCTCTTGTTGAGACGGTGGATCTCGTCGAGGAACAGCAGGGTCTGGCGATCCTGGGACTGCGCCAGGCGTGCCCGCTCTACGGCGGCGCGAATATCCTTGACCCCGGCCATCACTGCCGACAGCTGCTCGAGCTGGGCGTCGGCCTCGTGGGCGAGAATTTCGGCCAGGGTGGTCTTGCCCACGCCCGGCGGGCCCCACAGGATCATCGAACGCACCGTGGCACTTTCGGCCATGCGGCGCAGCGGCTTGTCCGGGCCGACCAGCGCCTGCTGGCCGATATATTCATCCAAACGCCGCGGGCGCATGCGGTAGGCCAGCGGGGCGCTGGCGTTGGCGTGTGACTGGCTGAAAAGATCCATGCTTTCCTCAGTATGCTTCGTATGCGACGTTTGGCGACAGGCAGGATGACGCCATACCCACTAGGGTTAAACACTCATCTTAGCCGTGGCGTCATTCCAGGCTGGTATGACGTCAGCGCGCGTAGGCGATTTTCGTATCGACGCCTAGCCGGTTGGAACCTGGGACACCCAAGCGTGATCCAATGTCGTGCCGATGTTTGCCCTCGAACAGCAGAGCCTTCGACAGCAGAGGAGGACCCTCCATGCCCATGCTGACCCAACTGCGCCAGGATCATGCCAATATGGCGCGCCTGTTGCACGTGCTGCAGCTCAAGCAGAAGACGCTCGCCGCCGGCGAGCGGCCTGACTTCCAGCTGATCCGCGAAGTCGTCGACTATATCCTTGGCTACATGGAGGACTTCACCGTGCCACTCGAGCGGCTGTGCAGCGAGCAGCTGGCGGCACAGGTGCCGGAGGTGCGCGAGCTGAGCAATCGCCTCAGCGCTGACTACCGCGCGCTGCGCGAGCGTCTGCAGCGTCTGTCCCAGGATATCGACATGATCCTGATGGACGCGGTGCTGCCCATGGACCGCTTCGCCGATGACCTGCGCGCCTATCTCGAGGCCCACCGTGGCTACCTGCGCGACGAGCGCGAGGCGCTCTTCCCACTCATTGCCGAGCACTTCGACGACGCCGACCTGCGCCATCTGGCGACCCTGCTGCCCGAGGGCGCCAAGGCGCGACTCGAGTATCTGCAGGCGGCCTATCCCGAACTCTACGCCGAGCTGCGAGCCACCCCTGAGCCGGCACTCTAGGGCGCGCGCCCGTCAGCGGGCGCGCACCGCCGGCAGCTCATCCCAGCGCGTGGTGTAGCGCGACGAGCGCTGGCGGCTGTGCATCTGCCAGTCTGCCTCTGCCGCCTGTACGCCGAGCGTTAGCGCTTCGCGGCCGAAACGCGCGCGGACACCGTCCCAGGCGCGCATCAGGCGTGCCTGTTCGGGCGCTTCGGCGGGCGCCAGCAGCGAGGCCTGATGGTGCTGGCGCGGGCTCAGGTCGGTAAGCATCACGCCCAGCTTGTGATAGGCCAGCCCCGCTTCCCAGAGCTGGCCGAGCAGCTGCTGGGCGAGGCGGTTGAGGTGCAGGGTGTCGGCGCTGGGGACCGCCAGCGGCGCCCACAGGCTGGCACGACGCTGGACCACGTCCTGGAACGGGTTGGTGCGCAGGAAGACGCCGATGGCGGCGGCCTGGAGGTCGTCGCGACGCAGTTTTTCGCCGGCCCGCTGACAGTGGTAGCGCAGCGCGGTGGCCAGTGACTCGCGCCGCCGCAGCGCCTGGCGAAACGAGCGCGAACAGAGGATGCTACGCCGCGGCGTGGCCAGGTCGGTGCCCGCCAGGCAGGGGTGGCCGGCAAGCTCGAGGGCGGTGCGCGCCACTAACACGCCAAAGCGCCGCTGCAGCCAGCCGCTGGGGGCGGCACGCAGCGCACCGGCGGTATCGATGCCCTGGTCGAGCAGCCGGCACTGCAGACGCTCGCCGATCCCCCACACCGCGTTCAGCGGCAGTTCGGCGAGCGTCGCGCGCAGGTCACGGTCGTCAGCGTGGGACCAGACACACACCTGGGGCCGGCCCGGCTGACGCTTGGCGCGGTGGTTGGCGAGTTTGGCCAGGGTACGGGTCGGGGCGATACCCACCGACACCGGCAGCCCCACCTCCCGCGCCACCGCCTGGCACAGCTCAGCGCCGAGGACGTCGAGGTCGCCGGGCAGGCCGCGCAGATCGAGGAAACTCTCGTCGATGGAGTAGGGCTCCAGGCCCGGCACTCGCGCGGCCAGTACCTGCTGGGTACGCGCCGAGAGGTCGCCGTAGAGGGTGTAGTTGGACGAGCACAGGGTGATGCGGCGACGCAATGCCGGGGCGATCTTGTGGGTCGGAATGCCCATCGGGATGCCCAGCGCCTTGAACTCGTTGGAGCGGGCGATCACGCAGCCGTCGTTGTTCGACAGCACACCCACCGGCTGGCCTTCCAGGTGGGGGGCGAACAGCCGTTCACAGCTGACGTAGAAGTTGTTGGCATCGACCAGCGCGTACACGACGGGCTCCCGGCTCAGGTAGTCATTGGCGGCGCCTGGCGGCAGCCGTGCACCACATAGTGCACCACGCCCCACAGGCGGCAGTCGTTCTCATTGTCGAGGGGCAGGCGTGCCTGGTGGGCAGCGGGAGGGCACAGCCAGCGGTGCTGGCGGTGGCCGTCGAGCCGCCGCAGGCAGAGTGCACCATCGATGACCGCCACCACCCAGTCGCCGCGCTGCGGCGCCAGTGCACGGTCGACCACCAGCAGGTCGCCGTGCTGGAAGCCGGTCTCGGCCTGGGCGTCGCCCTCGACGCGCATGAAGAAGGTCGAGGCGGGACTCGGCACTAGCTGGCGGTGCAGGTCCAGCGGGGTGTCCAGATAGTCGTCGGCGGGCGAGGGAAAGCCGCTGGCGCCGCGGCGCTGCAGGCCGGGGTGGGGCTTGCGAGCGGCGTGCTGGGGAATCGGGGTCAGGCGCATGCGTGGCTCCAAGTGTGCAAATCTTATGCTGTAAAAATAACCAGTATTTGGCTGCTGGGCAAGGGGGCCCGTGATGGTCGAGTCGTGGCCGGCGGCAGGGTAGAATGCTCGGCATCGAACACATCGCGCGGGGCGCTATGGACCGGCTACAGGCAATGCAGATATTTCGCGCCGTCGTCGAGGCGGGTAGCTTCGCCGGCGGCGCGCGCAAGCTCGGACTCTCCAACGCCATGGTAAGCAAGCAGATATCGCGCCTTGAAGCGCTGCTCGGAGTGCGCCTGTTGGCCCGTACCACTCGGCGCCTGCAGTTGACCGCGGAGGGAGAGCGCTATCTGCAGGGGGCCGCACGGCTGCTCGATGAACTCGGTGAGCTGGAGGCGGAACTGGGCGAGCAGCGCGGCGAGGTGCGCGGCCGCCTGCGTCTGTCGGCGCCGCTGGATTTTGGCGTGCGCGAGCTGATGCCGGCGCTGCAGGCCTTCGAGCAGGCCCACCCGGGGGTGGAGCTGGAGGTGGTGCTCGAGGATCGCCGCGTCGACCCGCTGGCCGAAGACTTCGACCTGGTGGTACGCATCGGCACGCTGGAGGACTCCAGCCTGATTGCCCGCCCGCTGATGGCGATGCCGATTCACTTGTACGGCGCGCCGAGCTACTTCGAGCGCTACGGCGTGCCGCGCCATCCCCGCGAACTCGCCAACCACCGCTGCCTGCACTACAGCCTGCAGCGCGGTGGCCCGGGCTGGGTCTTCCAGGTTGACGGCCAACTGGAGCGGGTGCGCTATCGGCCGGTGTTGACCTGCAACAATGGCCGCGCCCTGGTCGAGGCTGCGGCGCGCGGCATGGGGCTGGCAATGAAGCCGGCCTTTCTCGGCGAGCCCGAGGTGCGCCGCGGCCGCCTGGTGCGAGTGCTCGAGAGCTTTGCGCCACCGCCCCTCGCGGTACATCTGCTCTACGCCGAGCGTGAACTGATGCCGGCGCGGCTGCGGGTGCTGATCGAGACGCTGCTGGCGCATTTCCAGGCGCGTTCGGCATGAGCGGGCCGCTGCTGGTGTTCGACTCCGGGGTGGGCGGGCTGTCGGTGGTAGCGGCCATGCGTCGGCGATTGCCCGAGGCCTCGCTGAGCTATGCCTGCGACAACGCCATGCTGCCCTATGGCACCAAGCCGGACGCCTGGCTGGTGACACGCTGCGTGGCGGTGTGCGAGGCAGCGGTGGCGGCCAGCGGTGCCAGCGCCCTGGTGGTGGCCTGCAACACCGCCAGCACCCTGGCCCTCGAGGCGCTGCGCGCCCGGCTGTCGATTCCGGTGGTAGGCACGGTGCCGGCGATCAAGCCCGCCGCGGCGCTGTCGCGCAGCGGCCACCTGGCGCTGCTGGCCACCTCGGCCACGGTCAATCGTCCCTACACGCGACGGTTGATCGAGACCTTTGCCGGCCACTGCCAGGTGCAGCGCCTGGCCGCCGACCCGCTGGTCGGCCATACCGAGGCGTGGTTGGCCGGCGCGCCGCTTGACCGGGACGTGATCGAGGCGTGCCTGGCGCCGCTGTGGCAGGACCCCGAACTCGATACCGTGGTGCTCGGCTGCACCCACTTCCCGCTGCTTGGCGAGGCGCTGGCCGCCGCCGCGCCGCGGCCGGTGACCTGGATCGATTCGGGTGACGCCATCGCTCGTCGAGTCGCCCAAGTGGTGTCGCCGCTGCCCACGCTGCCCGGCCCGCAGACCGCCTGGCTGACCCGCGAGGCGCCGTCGCTGGCGCCGGCCCTGGCGCGCTATGGCTTCGCCGAGGTGCGCTGCCTGGCGCTGGATAAGGCCCGTACTGATACGACGTTCCCTTCGTCGACGCCCTGAGGCGTCGCCTATACCGTATTCTCACCGTCAAGGAGGCCTTGTGGCCGTACCCGTCGTCGATCCACCGCGCTACGCCGAGCAGCTCGAGGCCAAGCGTCAGCGCATCAGCGCACAGTTCGCGCGCTTCGATCCGCCGCCGCTGGAGGTGTTTGCCTCGCCGCCGAGCCACTACCGCATGCGCTGCGAATTTCGCCTGTGGCACGAGGGCGACGACCTGTTCTACGCCATGTTCGAGGTCGATCCCGACGACCCCAAGCAGAAACGCGTGATTCGGCTCGATCAGTACCCGGTGGCCAGCCGGCGCATCAATCAGCTGATGCCTCAGCTGATCGAGGCGCTGCGTGACAACCCGCTGCTGCGCCGCAAGCTGTTCCAGGTCGAGTTCCTGACCACCCTGGCCGGTGAGGCGCTGGTCACGCTGATCTACCACAAGCCGCTGGACGAGGCCTGGGAGGCCGAGGCGCGGGCGCTGCAGGAGGCGCTGGATGTCGCCATCATCGGTCGTTCGCGCAAGCAGCGGCTGGTGCTCGAGCGCGACCACGTCTGGGAGCGGCTCGAGGTCGAGGGGCGCGAGTTTGCCTACCAGCAGGTCGAGAACAGCTTCACCCAGCCCAATGCCGAGATCTGCCGCGACATGCTCGGCTGGGCGCGGGACGTGACCCGCGACAGCCAGGCCGCCGACCTGGTCGAGCTCTACTGCGGCAACGGCAACTTCACCGTGGCCCTGGCCGAGAACTTCCGCCGCGTGTTGGCCACCGAGATATCGCGCACCTCGGTGGCCAGCGCGCGGGAGAACCTGGCCGCCAACGGGATCGACAACGTGCAGGTGGGGCGCATGTCGGCGGAGGAGTTCGCCGCGGCACTCAAGGGCGATAAGGGCGGCCGCCGGGTGGCCGAGATGGCGCTTGACGACTACGATTTTTCTACTGTGCTGGTGGATCCGCCGCGGGCCGGGCTGGATGACGCCAGCTGCGCGCAGCTCAGCGGCTATTCGCGCATCGTCTATATTTCATGCAACCCTGATACGCTGGCGGCCAACCTCGAACGGCTCTGCGATAGCCACCGCATCACGCGCTTCGCGCTGTTCGACCAGTTTCCCTGGACCCACCACTGCGAATGCGGGGTGCTACTGGAGCGGCGTGATCTAAGGGAGCGCTGAGCAAATCGTCGAGCGGGATGAAACGCAAGGCGCCCGCAGCGCAGAAACCGGAGCCTATGGGGTATAGGTGAGGATTTCGAGCAGCGCGTAACGCAGCGATTCGCCCGTGTAGGCATTTGTGCAGTGTTCCCTAAGTCAAGGGGTGATGCGTAACTGACATACAGCATGACAAGGCTGGCAAGTCGGTGGGGTCGGAGCCGCGTCGAGAGTAGAGTGACGCCACATGCGACCCTGCGGGTCGCTCACTGGACGATTTCGCCGGTCGCGCTGCGGCCGGCTCAGGCCGAGGTGATGGATGCAACACGTTGCGATCGAAGGCAAACAGGAGTTTCTGGCTCAGCTTCAGGAGCAGTTGGTCAAGCGGCTGCCGGACGACAAGGTCAAGGCGATCACCGCCTTCGCCGATGCGTTCTACGCCAGCGCGTCACTCGAGGACATGAGCGGGCGGCGCCCGGAGGATGTCTACGGCGCGACGCTATCGACCTGGCACTTCATCCAGAACCATGATCCGGCCAAGCCCAAGGTGCGGGTCTACAACCCCGATTTCGCCGAACACGGCTGGCAGTCGACCCACACCCAGGTCGAGGTCCTCCACGCCGACATGCCGTTTCTGGTCGACTCGGTGCGCATCGAGCTCAACCGCCGCGGTATCACCGTGCATGCCATCCACAATGCGGTGCTGGCCATGCAGCGCGATGCTAAGCATCGCCTGACCCGGGTGACCCGAGCCAACGACAAGGACGCGCCGCCGTCGCGTGAGTCGCTGATGGTGATCGAGGTCGATCGCCACTCCGATACCAAGCTGCTCGAGGAGATCGAGGCCAGCCTGCACGAGGTGCTGCTCGACGTGCGCACCGCGGTGGCCGATTTCGAGGCCATGCGTGGGCAGGTCGCGGCCGCCCTCGATGAGCTCAAGGCCAAGCGCCCCAAGCAGGTCGATTCCGCCGACCACGACGAGGCCAAGGCCTTCCTCGCGTGGCTGCTCGACAACAACTTCACCTTCCTCGGCTACGACGAGTACGAGGTGGTGGAGGTCGATGGCCACGACGAGCTCAAGCTGGTCGAGGGCAGCGAGCTGGGGGTGTTCCGCCTCGACCAGCCGCGCTACCGCGAGCGGATCCGCAACGACCAGGGCGTCGATGGCGACCACTACGTGCTGATCCCCGAGCTGCTGTCGTTCGCCAAGAGCGCCCATCACGCCCGCGTGCATCGTCCGGCCTACCCCGACTACATCTCCATCGACCGCTATGACGCCAAGGGCCGGGTAATCGGCGAGCGGCGCTTCCTGGGGCTGTATGCTTCTACGGTCTACAACGAGTCGCCGCGCAATGTGCCGGTGCTGCGCAAGAAGCTCAAGGCGGTGATGGAAGCCACCGGCGTCAACCCCGAGGGGCACGACGGCAAGCAGCTGATGCAGATCCTCGAGGTCTATCCCCGCGACGACCTGTTCCAGATCACCACCGAGGAGCTGACCCGTACCGCGCTTGGCATCCTCAATATCCGCGAGCGGCGTCGGGTGCGGCTGTTCGTGCGCGAAGACCGTTTCGGCAAGTTCTACTCCTGCCTGGTATTCGTGCCGCGGGACGTGTTCTCCACCGACCTGCGCGTGCGCATCCAGAACCTGCTGTGCGAAGAACTCGATGCCTCCTTCGGCGACTTCAACACCTATCTCTCCGAGTCGGTGCTGGCGCGCATCCAGCTGATCCTGCGCTTCAACGGCGATGCCCCGGCCGACTACGATCTCAAGCGCATCGAGAACAAGGTCATCAGCCTGGCGCGCAGCTGGCGCGACGAGCTTCACGAGGCGATGGTCGAGGGCTTCGGCGAGGAGCAGGCCAATCGCCTGATGGACGTCTATCGCGACGCCTTCCCGGCGGCCTATCGCGATGACTTCAGCGCCCGCACGGCGGTCTACGATATCCATCACGTCAATGACCTGGACGCCGGCGCGGCGCTGTCGCTGTCGCTCTATCGGCTGGTCGAGGAGGAGGGCGACGGGGTCAATCTCAAGCTGTTCCACCGCGACCGGCCGATCCCGCTCTCCGACGTGCTGCCGGTGATGGAGAACCTGGGGCTGCGAGTGATCGGCGAGCGCCCCTATGAGCTCACCCGCGACGACGGTACCTGCTGGATCCACGACTTCGATCTCGAGCACCACACCAACGAGGTGGTCAACCTGCAGGAGATGCGCGAGCCGTTCATCGACGCCTTCAAGCGCATCTGGAACGGCGAGGCCGAGAACGACGCCTTCAACCGCCTGGTGATCGGCGCCAACCTCAGCTGGCGCGAGGTGGCGATGCTGCGCGCCTATGCGCGCTACCTCAAACAGATCCGCTTCGGCCTGTCGCAGCTCTACATCGCCACTACCCTGACCAAGCACCCGGAGATCACCCGCGAGCTGGTCAGCTTGTTCGAGCTGCGCTTCGACCCCGAACAGGGCGATCGCGACAGCGAGGTCGAGGCATGCCTGGCGCGCCTGCAGCACAGCCTCGACGGCGTCGCCAGCCTCAACGACGACCTGCTGCTGCGCCGCTATATCGAGCTGATCCAGGCCACCCTGCGCACCAACTACTATCAGCCCGGCGTCGACGGCGAGCTCAAGGACTACATCGCCTTCAAGCTCGACCCGACCCGCGTGCCCGACATGCCCAAGCCGCGCCCGGCGTTCGAGATCTTCGTCTACTCGCCGCGGGTCGAGGGCGTGCACCTGCGTGGCGGCAAGGTGGCCCGCGGCGGGCTGCGTTGGTCGGATCGCCGCGAGGACTTCCGCACCGAGGTGCTGGGGCTGGTCAAGGCCCAGCAGGTCAAGAACGCGGTGATCGTGCCGGTGGGCGCCAAGGGCGGCTTCGTCTGCAAGCGCCTGCCCGAGGGTGGCGACCGCGATGCCCTGCAGCGCGAAGGCATCGCCTGCTACCAGATCTTCATTCGCGCGCTGCTCGACGTCACCGATAATCTGGTGGCCGGCGAGGTAGTGCCGCCCCAGGCGGTGGTGCGCCACGACGATGACGACCCCTACCTGGTGGTCGCCGCCGACAAGGGCACCGCGACCTTCTCCGACATCGCCAACGAGATCTCTCTCGAGTACGGCCACTGGCTGGGCGACGCCTTCGCCTCTGGCGGCGCCAACGGCTACGACCACAAGAAAATGGGGATTACCGCCAAGGGCGCCTGGGAGTCGGTCAAGCGCCACTTCCGCGAGTTCGGCGTCAATACCCAGGCCGACGAGTTCAGCGTGGTGGGCATCGGCGACATGGCCGGCGACGTGTTCGGCAACGGCATGCTGCTGTCGGACAAGATCCGCCTGCTCGGCGCCTTCAACCATCTGCATATCTTCATCGACCCGACGCCGGATGCGGCCAAGTCGTTTGCCGAGCGCAAGCGACTGTTTGAGCTGCCGCGTTCGAGCTGGGAGGACTACGACGCCAAGCTGATCTCCAAGGGCGGCGGGATCTTCTCGCGCAGCGCCAAGTCGATCGCGATCACGCCCGAGATGCAGGCGGCCTTCGACATACAGGCCGACAAGCTGGCCCCCAACGACCTGATCCGCGCCATGCTCAAGTCGTCGGTGGACCTGATCTGGAACGGCGGTATCGGCACCTACGTCAAGGCTGCCAGCGAGAGCGATGCCGAGGTCGGCGACAAGGCCAACGATGCGCTGCGCATCGACGGACGCGAGCTCAACTGCCGGGTGGTCGGCGAGGGCGGCAACCTGGGGCTGACCCAGCGCGGCCGCATGGAGGCCGCGGCGCGTGGGATTCGCGTCAATACCGACTTCATCGACAACGCCGGCGGGGTCAACTGCTCCGACCACGAGGTCAACATCAAGATCCTGCTCGACGATATCGTCAAGCGCGGCGACATGACCGACAAGCAGCGCAACCAGCTGCTCGCCGAGATGACCGAGGACGTGTCGCAGCTGGTACTGATCGGCAACTATCGCCAGACTCAAGCGCTGTCGCTCTCGGAAATTCTCTCCCACGAGGGCATGGGGCCCTACCGGCGCTTCATCAACGAGCTCGAGGCCAGCGGGCATCTCGACCGCGAGCTGGAGTTCCTGCCCGACGACGAGTCGCTGATCGAGCGCGCCAATGCCGACCAGGGGCTGACCCTGCCCGAGCTGTCGGTGTTGATCTCCTACGCCAAGAGCACCCTCAAGGGCGACCTGATCGTCTCGGAGGTGCCCGATGACCCCTATATCCAGCAGCACCTCGAGCGGATCTTCCCGCAGGTGCTGGTGGAGCGCTTCAAGACGGAAATGTACGACCACAAGCTGAAGCGCGAGATCGTCGCCACCCAGATCGCCAACGACCTGGTCGACCACATGGGCATCGTCTTCGTGCGGCGGCTGATGGACACTACCGGCGCCGGGCGCGCCGACATCGCCCGCGCCTATATCGTGGCCCGCGACAGCTTCAGCCTCAACGGCGTATGGCACAAGATCGAAGCCCTCGACAACAAGGTCGACAGCCGCGTGCAGTACCGCATGATGCTCGACCTGATGCGCCTGCTGCGGCGCGCCACGCGCTGGTTCCTGCGCCAGCGCAGCGGCATGACCACCAAGGACTGCATCGAGCACTTCGCGCCACGCCTGGCCCAGCTGCAGGAGAGCCTTGGCAAGCGCCTGCGCGGCGACGAGCGCGAGGCCTGGGAGGCGCGTCGCGACCAGCTCAAGGCGGCCGGCGTGCCGGATGCCCTGGCCAGCAGCGTGGCCTCGACCCAGAGCCTGTATGCCGGGCTCGGCATCATCGAGGCGGCCAAGCAGACCGACGAGAAGATCCAGCGCGTCGCCGAGGTGTTCTACGAGGTCGGCCATCGCCTCGAACTGCCGTGGATGATCGACCAGATCAACGCCCTGGAGGTGCGCGACAGCTGGCAGGCCCAGGCGCGCGAGAGTTTCCGCGACGATCTCGACCGCCAGCAGCTGGCATTGACGGTGGGCGTGATCAAGCTCGACAGCGGTGCGCGTGACGTCGAACAGCGTGTGGAACAGTGGCTCGAGCGACACGACCGGTTGTTCCAGCGCTGGTGCAGCCTGCTCGCCGAGGTGCGCTCCGGCAGCCAGGGTGGCTTCCCTCTGTTCTCGGTGGCGATCCGCGAACTGGCCGATCTCGCCGAGAGCAACGGCGAGAGCTGACGCGCCGCTCGCTGCCGCACGATGAGCCCCCGCCGACGCGGGGGTTCGTCGTTTCCGCTTGAGCGAAGGACGCCGGGGACAGGCCGAAGAGGAGGTTCTACGCCATGGATGGCGTAGGTAGCGCCCAGGGAAGGTTTACAGCGCCTCCTCGCAGGCCTGTCGACGGATCAGTTCCGAGCGATGCTTCTTATCTACGGTAGTCTGGCCCGGGCATGCGGGAGTTCGTCGTTTACGGAGTGGCTGGGCTATAATCGCCGCCCGTCGCCATCTGCCGCCCCGAGGAGTGCCATGTATTCGCTTGCCCGCTCGCTGCTGTTCCGACTCGATCCGGAAACCGCCCACGGCGTGGCCCTCAGGGGGCTCGACCTGGCGCACCGTGCCGGGCTCTCCGCACGGCTGGCCGGCGGCGCGCAGGTCGCCGATCCGCTGACGCTGATGGGCCTGCGCTTCCCCAATCGGGTCGGGCTGGCCGCCGGGCTCGACAAGAACGCCGACCACCTCGATGCGCTGGGCGCGCTGGGCTTCGGCTTCGTTGAAGTCGGCACCGTGACCCCCAAGCCCCAGGACGGGAACCCCAAGCCGCGCATGTTCCGCCTGCCCGAGGCAGGGGCGATCATCAACCGCATGGGCTTCAACAACGCCGGCGTCGATCACCTGGTGGCGCGGGTCCAGGCCAGCCGCTACCCGGGCGTGATCGGCATCAACATCGGCAAGAACCTCACCACCCCGGTGGAGCAGGCGGTGGACGACTACCTGATCTGCCTGCGCAAGGTCTACGCCCATGCCGACTACATCACCGTGAATATCTCCTCGCCCAATACCCCGGGACTGCGCAATCTGCAGTTCGGTGAGCATCTCGATGCGCTGCTGGGCACGCTGCGCGAGGAGGCCACGCAGCTCGACCAGCGCAGCGGGCGGCGCGTGCCGCTGGCGGTAAAGATCGCCCCGGACATGAGCGCCGAGGAAGTCGGGCTGGTCGCCGCATCATTGACCCGCAGCGAGATCGACGCAGTGATTGCCACCAACACCACGGTGGGCCGCGAGGCGGTAGCCGGGCTTGCCCACGCCGATGAGCAGGGCGGACTCTCCGGGCGGCCGGTGTTCGAGGCCTCCAACCGGGTGATCCGCGAGCTGCGCCAGCAGTTGCCGGACATGCCGATCATCGGCGTGGGGGGCATCGACAGCGCGGCGGCGGCGAGTGCCAAGATCGCCGCGGGCGCCGACCTGGTGCAGCTCTACTCGGGCTTTATCTACCGTGGTCCGGCGCTGGTGGGCGAGTGCGCCCGGGCGCTGCGTGAGGCGAGCCAGGGATAAGCGACAGGTGGACAACAGAAAGGCCCGCGGGTTAGGCGGGCCTTGAAACAATCATCGCATGCGTTACGCATTAAACGATGAAGACGGTGATATCACATCACCATGGGGTTCTTGTGAATGCCGGAGACACCTGTCATACCGGACCATTGATCCCCACGACCTTCACGCCAACCGCTCATCCAGTATTCGCGAAGATTCACATCCTGACTGGGACAGTCATCACGGGAGCGGCCGGTAATGCCCGCCTTGTAACCGTGAACATAGGCACGCTGGAAGCGATCACGTTTCTGTCGTTTCATCGGATGGCCTCTTGATGAAGAACCGAGTTTGTTCGGGACGAATGGTGTTAGTGCGGTGGGTCGGCTCGACCCGCCACACGCCATTGCCAGTGGCGTCCATGGACAAGAAACGCATGCGTTTTCAGTAGCTACCCTATTACATCTAGTCCATGATGCGGGGCCTTGTCGAGCGGTGATTTTGCATAAGGCCATTATCAAATTGACACTACAGGAATATGACCGGCAGCAGGGCCGTGGCACTTTTTTATGACTAATCTACAACTAGCTGATAACCATCACATTTTTGCAACATGCCCGTGGGGTATCGAGGGCCTGCTGGCCGATGAGCTGAGCGCGCTCGGCGCCCAGGTCGACAAGACCACCGTGGCCGGTGTGCATGCCAGCGGGTCTCTCGAGGTAGCCTATCGGCTCTGCCTGTGGTCGCGGCTGGCCAACCGGGTGGTGCTATGCCTGGCGCGGGAGGAGGGCATCGAACACCCCGAGCAGTTGCAGGCCAGCGCCGCGGCCGTGGCCTGGGAGCAGCACTGGCGGCCGGGCACGACGCTGGCGGTGGACTTCCACGGCCAGTCGGCGCATATCCGGCATACCCGCTTCGGCGCCCAGACGGTCAAGGATGGGGTGGTGGATGCACTGCGTGCTGCCGGCGTCGGGCGCCCGGATATCGACCCCAAGGCGCCGGACCTGCGGCTCTATGCCCACCTGCACCGCGGGCGCCTGACGCTGGGCATCGACCTGTCCGGCGACAGCCTGCACAAGCGTGGCTATCGCCGTGAGCTTGGCCATGCGCCGCTCAAGGAGAACCTCGCCGCGGCGCTGCTGCTGCGCGTCGACTGGCCGGCCCGCGCCAAGGCCGGCGAGGCGCTGGTCGACCCGCTGTGCGGCTCGGGCACGCTGGTCATCGAAGCCGCGCTGATGGCCGCCGACGTGGCACCCGGGCTGGCCCGGGGGCGCTTCGGCTTTCACGGCTGGGCGGGCCACGACGAGGCGCTGTGGGCCGAGCTCAAGCGCGAGGCCGAGGCCCGCGCCAGCATCGGCCGCAAGCGCTGCAAGTCGGCACTGTTCGGTTTCGACCAGAGCCCCCAGGCGGTCGCCGCGGCCAAGGCAAACGCCATGCGCGCCGGTATTCCGGCACTGATCGACGTCAGCGGCGGCGCGGTGGCCCAGCTGACGCGCCCCGCGGCGCTGGACGCCGAGACGCCGGGGCTGATCATCACCAACCCGCCCTACGGCGAGCGCATCGGCGAACTGCCCGAACTGGTGCCGCTGTACGCCGCCATCGGCGAGCGTAGCCGGCGCGCCTTCCCGGGCTGGACCCTGGCGCTGTTCACCGGCAATCCGGACCTCGGCCACCGTACCGGGCTGCGCGCCGTCAAGCAGTACGCCTTCAAGAACGGCCCGCTGGACTGCAAGCTGCTGTTGATGCCGCTGCCGCAAGCTGACGTAGAGGCGTCGCCGGCAGACGCATTGGCGTCCGAACCTGCCCACGGCGAGGGCGATAGCGCGCCGCGGCGCAGCGAGGGCGCACAGATGTTTGCCAACCGCCTTGAGAAGAACCGCAAGCGCCTCAAGAAATGGCTCAAACAGCGCGGCGAGCCCTGCTACCGGCTCTACGACGCCGATATGCCGGAGTACGCCCTGGCCATCGACGTCTATGGCGAGCGCGTACACGTGCAGGAGTATGCGCCGCCGCGCTCGGTCAACGCCGCCCAGGCCCAGCGCCGCCTGCACGACGCCCTGCAGGTGATTCCCGAGGTGCTTGGGGTGCGGCCTGAGCATGTCTACGTCAAGCAGCGCGAGCGCCAGAGCGGGCGCGCCCAGTACCAGAAGCAGGCCGCCAGCGGCGAACGCTTCGAGGTGCGCGAAGGCCGTGCGCGGCTATGGGTCAACCTGCGCGACTACCTGGATACCGGGCTGTTCCTCGACCACCGCCCGGTGCGGCGGCTGCTCGCCGAGCTGGCCCCGGGCACGCGCTTTCTCAACCTGTTCTGCTACACCGCCACGGCGACGGTGCACGCCGCGCTGGGTACCGAGCAGCAGGGCGGTGCCAGCGACAGCGTCAGCGTCGATCTGTCGAATACCTACCTGGAGTGGGCGCGGGACAACTTCGCCCTCAACCGCCTCGACCCGAGCCGCCACCGGGTGGTGCGCGACGACTGCCTGCGCTGGCTGGAGACCGCCGGCAGCCAGTTCGACCTGATCTTCATGGACCCGCCGACCTTCTCCAACTCCAAGAAGATGGCCGCGACCCTGGATATCCAGCGCGACCACGGCCGCCTGGTGCGCCTGGCCATGGCGCGGTTGGCCCCCGGCGGTACCCTGGTGTTCTCCAACAATCAGCGCAAGTTCGTGCTCGATACCGACCTCGCTGCGGAATACGCGGTGGAGGACATCTCCGCCAAGACCTTCGATCCGGACTTCGCGCGGCGCCCGGATATCCACCACGTCTTCATGATCCGCCATCGGGAGGCCGCATGATCCGGCTGCGACTCTACACCACCCTGGGCTGCCACCTGTGCAGCCAGCTCGAGGCGCTACTCAGCGAGCTGAGTCGCGAGCCGGTGACGTTGGAGCATGTTGAAATCAGCGAGGACGATGCCTTGATGGCGCGCTACGGCGTGCGGATTCCGGTGCTCGCCGATGAGCAGGGCGAGGAACTCGACCGCGGCTTCGACCCGGCGCGGCTGGCGGCCTGGCTGGAGGCGCGAGGGTGGCTGGACGCCGCCGCCTGGGAGGCCCTGCAGCGGCGCCTTGACGGCGAGCCGCCGGCCGCCGAGGTGAAAGGCGCGGTAATGCGTGGCGGGCGGCGCTATCTGGGGTAGGCCCTCAGGTAGTGCCAAGCAACCTGGCGCTAATGGCTCGGCGCTTAAAGCGCCCCCAGCAGCGACAGCTGGCGCACCGCGTCGCGCCCCTCGGGGGTGTCGTCCTGTACCTCGAGTACCTTGTGAAGGCCCCGCGAGGCCTGGATATGGCCTATATCGTCGAGCCACATCATCGCCTGGGCGTAGTCGTCGGCGAGCTGGTGCTTGAGACCGCCGAACTGGGTGCCGATCTGCCCCCAGGCGCGACTGAAGATCCAGTCGCCGAACATGTCCTGATGGATATGCACCAGCACGTAGTCATGCTCACTCTCCCAGCGGACGATCATCGGGGCTCCTGAAGGTGGTTGGCGAGCGTGGTCGGGCGCTCGACGCTGATTAGCGTGCTATTGTAACGGCGCCGCCGCCCATAGCCATAGCGCTGTGCTTGCCTGCTAACGCGATAGTTGGGAGCCCCATATGCGTGTGATCGTCGATGCCAACATCCCCGCCGCCGAGCGCTGCTTCGGTGCGCTTGGCGAAGTCGTTGCGGTGCCCGGCCGCGAGATCGACGGCGCGGCGCTGGCCGGCGCCGAGGCGCTGATCGTGCGCTCGATCACGCGGGTCGATGCGGCGCTGCTCGAGGCCGCCGAACGGGCCGGGGCGCGGCTGCGTTTCGTCGGCACCTGTACCATTGGCACCGATCATGTCGACCAGGCGGCGCTGGCCGCACGCGGCATCGAGTTTGCCAGCGCGCCGGGCTGCAACGCCGAGGCTGTGGTCGACTACGTGCTGTCGAGCCTTGCACTGCTCGCCGAGCGCGAGGAGGCAGCCCTCGACCAGCGCCGGGTGGGGATTGTTGGCGCCGGCAACGTCGGCGAGCGGCTCTACCGGCGGCTGGTGGCGCTGGGGCTCGACTGCCGGCGCTGCGACCCGCCTCGCGCCGAGGCCGAGCCGGGCGAGCGCTTCTATGATCTGGATTCGCTGTGTCAGTGGGCCGATGTGCTGTGTCTGCATACCCCACTGGTGCATGGCGGGTCGCATGCCACTCATCACCTGCTGGATGCCGAGCGCATTACCGCTCTCAAACCGGGTACCTGGCTGCTCAATGCCGGCCGCGGCGACTGCCTGGATGGTACTGCGCTTTACCAGCGGCTGGTGATGGCCGAGGATCTGCGTGCGGTGCTCGACGTCTGGGAAGGGGAGCCGGGCATCGACGAGAGACTGCGGCGGCTTGTGGATATCGCCACGCCGCATATCGCCGGTTACAGCTTCGATGGCAAGCTGCGCGGCACCCAACAGATCTATGCTGCGGCGATGCGCCGCTTTGGGCTGTCGGCAAGGCTGAGCCTCGACGACCTGGCACCGCGGCCACCACTCTCACGGCTCGAGCTAGGCGGCGGGTTGCCGGCCTGGGATGCGCTGCGGCTGTGCATGCGGGCCGTTTACGATGTGCGCCGCGACCATGACGGTCTGGCGCGCAGGGCGGCCACTCAGGGCATGGCCAAGGGCTTCGATGCCTGGCGCGCCGACTATCCACTGCGCCGTGAGTTCGGCACCCTGGAAGTTGCGCTAGGGCAGGGCGGTAGAGCGCTGGCACCGCTGCTTAGCGCGGCGGGCTTCCGAATCAACTGATATCATTTGGCACGCAATGCAAACGGACTCACCAAAGGTGAGCCCGTATCGCAAGTGGCCAAGGTCACGCTGTGGCACCTTACTGCCGGTAAGCCGCCTCCTTGAGGGCGCGAATGCGATCATCCAGCGGCGGGTGGCTGGCGAACATGCGCTCCATCAGCGAGCGGGTCTGGCCCTTGGTAATGGCCATGGCGCGCAGGGTGTCCGGCATCTGGTCGGGTAGCTCGGTCTCGGCCTTGAGGCGCGCCAAGGCGTTGATCATCGCCCCGGAGCCTGCCAGCTGGGCGCCGGCGGCGTCGGCGCGGTACTCGCGGAAGCGCGAGAACCAGGCGACGATCGCCGAGGCGACGATGCCGAACACGATCTCGGCCACGATCACCACCGCAAAGTAGCCCATAAAGCCGAGCCCGGCGCCGTTACTGCGGCTCTTCAGGAAGCTGTCCACCAGGTGGGCAACGACGCGCGCGAAGAACATCACGAAGGTGTTCACCACGCCCTGGATCAGCGCCAGGGTGACCATGTCGCCGTTGGCCACGTGGCCGATCTCGTGGGCCAGCACCGCGCGCACCTCCTCCGGACGCATGCGGTTGAGCAGACCGGCGGAAACCGCCACTAGGGCATCGTTCCTGTTCCAGCCGGTGGCGAAGGCGTTGGACTGTTGGGCCGGGAAGATGCCGACTTCCGGCGTCTTGATGCCCGCCTCGCGGGACAGCTCGGCGACGGTGTCGAGCAGCCACTTCTCGGTGCTGTTCGACGGCTGCTCGATGACCACCGTGCCGGTGCTGCGCTTGGCCATCCACTTGGAGATGAACAGCGAGATCATCGAGCCGGCCATGCCGAAGATGAAGCAGAAGATCAGCAGCGAGTTCATGTTCAGGCCTTGGGCGTTGAGGTAGGGCTCAACCCCGAGCAGCCTGAGGGTGATGCTGGCGACCAGGATCACACCCAGGTTGGTGGCCAGGAAAAGCAGGATTCTCATCATGTTACGCGGTCTCCGGCAAGAAACGACAAATTAGCTGTGGATTAGATACGGTCTGTGGGCCCGGGTTTCAAGGGAAACACTGACTAAATGCCTGCGCGTGCGAATCACTGCGTTGCGCGGTGCTCGAAATCCTCACCTATACCCCATAGGCTCCGGTTTCTGTGCTCCGTGCGCCTTGTGCTTCATCCCGCTAGCCGATTTATTCAGCGCCTCCCACGTCGCTGGCGTTTTATGCGTCATTGACGATAGCGCGACAGGAAGTTGCCGAAGCGCTCCAGTGCATCACCGAGCTGCTCGGCCCACGGCAGGGTGACGATGCGCACGTGGTCCGGCTGCGGCCAGTTGAAGGCGGTACCCTGCACCAGCAGGATCTTCTCCTGCAGCAGCAGGTCGAGCACCAGCTGCTGGTCGTCGTGGATATTGAACACCTTGGGGTCGAGCCGCGGGAAGGCGTAGAGCGCGCCCTTGGGCGTGGTGCAGGAGACCCCGGGAATGGCGTTGAGCTTTTCCACGGTGATATCGCGCTGGGCGCGCAGCCGTCCGCCGGGCAGGATCAGGTCGTTGATCGACTGGTAGCCGCCCAGCGCGGTCTGGATGGCGTGTTGGGCCGGCACGTTGGCGCACAGGCGCATCGAGGCGAGCATGGTCAGGCCCTGGATGTAATCGGCGGCGCGCTGCTTGGCGACGCTGCCGGAGAGAATCATCCAGCCGGAGCGGAAGCCGGCGCAGCGGTAGCTCTTGGAGAGCCCGTTCATGGTCACCACTAGTTGGTCGTCGCTGGCCAGGGCGCCGGTGGAGACGTGCTCGACGTCGTCGTAGAGGATCTTGTCGTATATCTCGTCGGAGAATACCACCAGGTCGTGCTCGCGGGCGATATCGAGCAGTTCGCTGACCACCGCCGGGGGATAGACCGCGCCGGTGGGGTTGTTGGGGTTGATCAGCACGATGGCACGGGTGTGACTGGTGACCTTGGCGCGAATATCGGCCATGTCCGGCGCCCAGTCGGCCTGTTCGTCGCATAGATAGTGCACCGGGCGACCGCCGGAGAGGTTGGCTGCGGCGGTCCACAGCGGGTAGTCGGGGGCCGGGATCAGCACCTCGTCGCCGTCGTTGAGCAGCGCCTGCATGGCCATCACGATCAACTCCGAGACACCGTTGCCGATGTAGATGTCTTCGACGCCGACGCCGGGGATCTGCTTGCGCTGGCACTCCTGCATGATCGCCTTGCGCGCCGAGTAGAGCCCCTTGGAATCGCAGTAGCCCTGGGCGGTGGGCAGGTTGCGCATCACGTCCTGGAGGATCTCCTCGGGTGCCTCGAAGCCGAACGGCGCGGGATTGCCGATATTGAGCTTGAGGATGCGCTGGCCTTCCTCTTCCAGGCGCTTGGCATGGTCGAGTACCGGGCCGCGGATGTCATAGCAGACGTTGTGAAGCTTGTGCGATTTCCTGATCGGGGTGTCCATGGGGTGTCCGAAAGTGCGTCCAGTAGTGGAGCCCTCGAGGGGCGTCTTATGGGTAATCAAGAGTATCCGGGGCGTCGTCCTCGGTTGCCGGTGCGGGAATGTCCGCAGGGGTCTCCAGGGTCACCGGCCCGAGCTTGCCGTCGCGTAGCTCGTGAAGCAGCACTTCAGCGCCGCGATGCAGGTCGACCTCGCCGCCGGGGCGCAGGCCGCCGCGTTTGGCGGCGATTTCGGCAACGATGGCAGTGCCGTCGAAGCCGGCCAGCGCCATGTAATCGGGACGTGCCGGGCCGTCGGCCTCGACCCGCGCCGCCTCGGGATTGGCGGTATAGGCGGGTAGCGCCTTGAGCTTGTAGCGTGCGGTGATGGCGTCGGGATAGCGCTTGGCCAGCTCGGCAGCGGCGATCACCGCCACGTCGAGATAGTCGATGGCAGTATCGCGGATCGCGCCGCTGGCCGCCAGGCGGTAGGCGCTGGCCTGGTCCTCGATCTTCGGCCACAGCACGCCGGGGGTGTCGATCAGTGCAACCCGGCCGTCGATGCGCACCTTCTGCTGGCGTTTGGTCACCGCCGGCTCGTTGCCGGTCTTGGCGATCTTGCGGCCAGCCAGGCCGTTGATCAAGGTCGATTTACCCACGTTGGGAATGCCCATCACCATGACCCTAACGTCGCGATCGGCGCGGATATGGCCGGCCAGCTCATGACACAGCTTGGGAATGCGCTTGAGTTCGCGGGCGTTGGTGGTGGTTACCGCCAGGGCGCGGGTATCCGACTGGGCGTCGAAGTGGGCAACCCACTCGGCGGTCCGCGCGGGGTCGGCGAGGTCGGCCCGTGACAGGATCTTGAGCACCGGCTTATGCTCGGTGAGCTCGGCGAGCATCGGGTTGGCGCTGGAGTAGGGCAGGCGGGCGTCGAGCACCTCGAGCACCACGTCGATCTCCGGCAGTGCCTCCTTGATCTGGCGGCGCGCCTTGTTCATGTGTCCTGGGAACCAGCCGAGCATGGCCACTCTCCATCCGCGTGCAAAAGGCGACCATTCTAGCAGAGCTTGGCAAGCAGGGCGTTAGGCAAGCATGGGCCGGCGGGGGCCGGCCCGGGCGAGCTTATTCACCGTCGTGGAAGTTCAGCGATACCGAGTTGATGCAGTAGCGCAGGCCGGTGGTTTCGGGGGGGCCGTCCGGGAAGACATGGCCAAGGTGGGCATTGCAGTGGGCGCAGACCACCTCGGTGCGCTGCATGCCGTGGGAGTCGTCGACGTGTTCCTCGACGGCGTGGACTCCCAGGGGGCGGTCGAAGCTGGGCCAGCCACAGCCAGCGTCGAACTTGTGCTCGTTCTCGAACAGCGCTGCTTGGCAGCAGACGCAGTGGTAGATACCGTGGGCGTTGCTGACCTGATAGTCGCCGCTGAACGGCCGTTCGGTGCCTTTCTCGCGGGTGACCCGATACTGCTCGGGGGTGAGTTGGGCACGCCACTCGGCGTCGCTTTTCTCGACTTTGTTGCGCATGGCGGTCTCTCTCGCTGCGGGTGAATCTGTGGCCATCAAACACCGCTTGGGGGGTGTCTGACTAGTCCCGACGTAGCTATTACTCAGCGTAGCTGACCGGTCGGGAAACTCCCCTTTGGCCAGTTGCTTGACAGCCACTTGGGCGCTCAGTAACATACGCGCCACCTCGATGAGGGAACGCAGCGTCCCATTCGTCTAGTGGTCCAGGACACCGCCCTTTCACGGCGGTAACAGGGGTTCGAACCCCCTATGGGACGCCACTTCCTCCATCAGGTGCCGGATGATCGGTAGTGTGGTTCTGTGCGGGAATAGCTCAGTGGTAGAGCACAACCTTGCCAAGGTTGGGGTCGCGAGTTCGAATCTCGTTTCCCGCTCCAAGCACCACCCTTTGCGTCCCATTCGTCTAGTGGTCCAGGACACCGCCCTTTCACGGCGGTAACAGGGGTTCGAACCCCCTATGGGACGCCACTCGATCATCGGCCAGTTGTGATACAAGCGGGAATAGCTCAGTGGTAGAGCACAACCTTGCCAAGGTTGGGGTCGCGAGTTCGAATCTCGTTTCCCGCTCCAGTTTATCCCCCCCCTCCTTTTTTGTTATTCGATAGCTGTCTTTGCGGATGCCAGGCATTGAATTTCTCGTGGCCGCCCATATCTTTAGTTGCCTAATGATTCACCCATTTCCCGGGAGATTCCGATGGCCATACCGGCGCTCTCCATCCGTGGGCTGACCAAGGTCTACGGCAACGGTTTTCACGCCCTCAAGGGCATCGATCTCGACGTCCAGCAGGGCGACTTCTTCGCGCTGCTCGGGCCCAATGGGGCCGGCAAGTCCACTACCCTGGGCGTTGTCTGCTCGTTGGTGCAGAAGAGTGCCGGCCAGATCTCGATCTTCGGCATCGACACCGATCGAGACTTCGCCCGCGCCAAGTATCACCTCGGCGTGGTGCCCCAGGAGTTCAACTTCAACCAGTTCGAGAAAGTCATCGACATCGTGCTGGCCCAGGCCGGCTACTATGGCATGTCGCGCAGCGAGGCGTTGCCGCGGGCCAAGCGCCTGCTCGGTGACCTCGGCCTGTGGGACAAGCGTGAGGGCAGCGCGCGGATGCTTTCCGGTGGCATGAAGCGGCGGCTGATGATTGCCCGGGCGCTGATGCATCGCCCCAAACTGCTGATCCTTGATGAACCCACCGCCGGGGTGGATATCGAGCTGCGCCGCAGCATGTGGGAATACCTGCGGCGTATCAATCGTGAGGAGGGTACCACCATCATTCTCACCACCCACTATCTCGAAGAAGCCGAGAGCCTGTGCCGCAACGTGGCGATCATCAACCACGGCGAGATCATCCGGAATACCAGCGTCAGGGCACTGCTCACAGAGCTCGACACAGAGACCTTCCTGTTCGATCTTGCTGACCCGCTGGATGCAGTGCCGCAGATCGAAGGCTTCGAGGTGCAGCAGGTCGACAATGCGCAGCTCGCTGTGGCCGTACACCGAGGTCAACGGCTCAACGACATCTTTGCTGCCCTAGGTGAGCAGGGCATTCAGGTGGTGTCGATGCGCAACCGCGCCAACCGCCTCGAGGAGATGTTCGTGACCATGGTAGAGCAGGGCAATGCCGAGCTCGACCGTGCCGCTGCGGCAGCGGAGGCGCGGGCATGAATCCAATGCAGATCGCCATCGCGCTGTGGACACTGGTGCACAAGGAAATCAAGCGCTTCACGCGGATCTGGCCGCAGACCTTGCTGCCGCCGTCGATCACCATGACCATGTACTTCATCATCTTCGGCAACCTGATCGGTTCGCGGATTGGTGATATGGATGGCTTCAGCTACATGGACTTCATCGTCCCCGGACTGATCATGATGGCGGTGATCACCAACAGTTACTCCAACGTCGCATCATCTTTCTTCTCCAATAAGTTCCAGCGCTCCATCGAGGAGATGATGGTCTCGCCGATGCCTAACTGGGTGATCTTGGCCGGCTTCGTGCTGGGCGGCATGGCCCGCGGGCTGGGCGTTGGGCTGATCGTGACCATCGTGTCGCTGTTCTTCACGCGGATCAGCATGGCTCACCCGTTTTTGACCATCTTCGTGGTGGTGCTGACCTCGGCACTGTTCTCCATCGGCGGTTTCATCAATGCGCTGCTGGCCGACAAGTTCGATGACATCTCGATCGTGCCGACCTTCATTCTCACTCCGCTGACCTATCTGGGCGGGGTGTTCTACTCGATCTCGATGCTGCCGGCGCTATGGCAGGGCGTGTCGATGCTCAACCCGATCCTGTATATGGTCAACGTGTTCCGCTACGGCTTCCTCGGCGTCTCGGACATTCCGGTGGGCTGGGCGTTGAGCGCCATCGTGGCATTTATCATCGTGCTGTTCGGCATCGCTCTGTGGATGTTGGATCACGGTAAGGGAATTCGCTCATGAGTCAGCATCGCCCAGACACGCTGGAACACGCGCCTCTGGGGCGCGAGTCGGCCTATCCGGAGCACTACGATGCCGGGTTGCTCTATCCGATTCCCCGCGCGGCCAACCGGGTGCCGCTGGGTATCGAGGAGGGCGCCTTGCCGTTCGTCGGTGAGGATGAGTGGCACGCCTTCGAGGTCTCCTGGCTGAATGCCCGGGGCAAACCGCTGGTCGCCGTGGCGCGCTTCCGGCTACCGGCGGACTCGCCCCACCTGATCGAGTCCAAGTCCTGGAAGCTCTACCTGAACAGCTTCAACCAGACCCGTTTCGCCAGCCGCGAAGAGGTGATGGCGATCCTTGAGCGCGATCTGAGTGCCGCGGCCGGAGCGCCGGTGGGTGTGGCGCTGCTGGGTGTCGAGGATGAGGCGTTGGTGCCCCGACCACTGCCCGGCGAGTGCCTGGACGAGCTGGATATCGCCATCGACGACTACACCCCCAGCGCCGAGCACCTGGCAGTGAGCGACGAGATCGTCGAGGAGAGCCTTCATTCGCACCTGCTCAAGTCCAACTGCCCGGTCACCGGCCAGCCCGACTGGGGCAGCGTGCTGATCCGCTATCGCGGTTCCAGGCTCGACCGCGAAGGGCTGCTGCGCTACCTGATCGGCTATCGCCAGCATCAAGACTTTCACGAGCACTGCGTCGAGCATA
The DNA here is from genome assembly GCF_031451695.1 of Franzmannia qiaohouensis. Classification (NCBI taxonomy): domain Bacteria; kingdom Pseudomonadati; phylum Pseudomonadota; class Gammaproteobacteria; order Oceanospirillales; family Halomonadaceae; genus Franzmannia; species Franzmannia qiaohouensis. The sequence continues at coordinate 138,311 of NZ_JARWAM010000004.1, read as the reverse complement.
TCTTCACCGACCTGATGGCTCAGGCGCGTCCCGAGAGACTGCTGGTGCTGGCACGCTACGTGCGCCGTGGCGGGCTCGATATCTCGCCTTGGCGTGCAACCCCGGGAGAACGCCCGCCCGCACCGCTACGCCTGGCCCGCCAGTAAGCCGCTGCGGTAAGCTGGCGGGATCGATAATGTCATCATGAGGAGAGGTCGGATGGATGCCATGACGCTGCTGCACGAGCGGAGTTCCATGGGCAAGCTGACAGGGCCGCCCCCTGACGCAGCTCAGCGCGAGGCGCTGTATCGTGCCGCGCTGCGCGCCCCCGATCATAAGGAACTGACGCCGTGGCGCTTCATCGAGTTCTCCGGCAAGGGTCTCGACCGGCTCGGTGAGCTGTTTGCCGAGGCCGAGTACCGCGATGATCCGCACAGCGGCGATGATTCACTCAACGCCGCGCGCAAGAAGCCACACCGCGCACCGATGGTGATAGCGGTGATTGCCAAGGTCACCCCGGACCTGCCCAAGGTACCGCCGGTGGAGCAGGTGATCTCCGCCGGCTGTGCTGCCCACGGTATCGTGCTGGCCGCCCACGCCCTGGGCCTGGGGGCGATGTGGCGCAGCGGCCACTACGCCTTCCACAGCACCGTGCGCAAGGGGCTCGGGCTGGGCGAGCACGATGAAATCGTCGGTTTTCTCTACCTCGGCCAACTGGCTGGGCGCCACAAGCCGCTGCCTGAGCGAGACCCGGCCGACTTCGTCGAGCGCTGGAGCTGAACCACTGGCAACGGGGGTATCAGGACGTCGCCTGAGGCGGCCTGGACCGCTGCCAGCATGGCAGGAGTGCGGGGAAAACCGCTTGCAATCACGGGCTTGGCTCGTTACAGTATGCGCCGTTCTGACGCACCGGCAGCAGGCAGTCATAGGCCGCCAGGCGCAGGCACAAAATGCGGAGGGGTGTCCGAGTGGTCGAAGGAGCACGCCTGGAAAGTGTGTAAGTCGAAAGGCTTCGAGGGTTCGAATCCCTCCCCCTCCGCCACAAAATTTTGAAGGCGAATCAATCAATTAGATTGATTCGCCTTCTTCGTTTTAGGTCTTGGAAGCGCTTTTGGGAACAGGCCTGGTAGCCAGTGAGGACGTGACCCGGTAGGAGCAGATAGTCCAGGATGGCGCGTTTGCATGGGTTGTAGACTGGGTAATGACTCAATTACCTGGCATGGCGACGGTTATTTGATGCCGTGAAGCCTGCAGAGGTGAGGTCCGGGTACTCGCTGGGCATGGGCGGGCTAGAGATGATCCGGAAAAGCGTGCATAAGCTTTCCAGCAGCGTTCCCCCGCTGCCTGTTGGCGGCGAGTAGGCGAACGCGGGTGTCTATGGGCTTGTTATTCCGAGAGAATCAACACGTCGCTGGCCTTGACGAGTGCGGCTGCAGGCTTGCCGGCAACAAGCCCCAGCTTTTCGGCCGACGCCTTCGTGATGCTAGCCGTTATTTCGGTGCCGTTGGTCGTGCGCAGGGCCACTATGGACTGCACCGCGCCATGCTCTACTTGCGTCACTTGGCCCGAGAGGCAGTTTCGGGCACTGATTCCGACATCGGCTCCGTCACCGGCTAGTACCATCACACTAGACGCCTTGACTAATACTCGTACCCGAACGCCAGGTACCAGGCTGAGACTGTTTGCCGAAGCAGTGGTTATGGTTGCCACAGCCGCATCCCCGCTATCCAGCCGCAGCTGGATCTCTGTGGATACCGGTCCCTTGTCAATATTATCGACGATAGCTGGCCAGTTGTTGCGCGCACTGATCTGCATGAATTACCTCACTGGTTGGTGGAGACCCGTGTGGGAGTATCGAAGCCGTAGGCTCCCAGAATGGCCTGACCGGTATCTGAGAGAACGAAAAGGGCGAACCGCACGGCCTCCTGATTATCGGGTGCCAAGACGGTGAGCCCGTAGTCCGCGCCCACGCTCAAGCTCTCCGGCACCTGTATGATCTTAAGGTCACTGGTGTCCTGCTGCGCGAGAACTGCGTTGGTACAGTACGTCAGAAATATATCCGCCCGATCCTCGGTCATTACCCAGGCATACTGATTGCGCCCATCCGGCGCCGTCTCCGAATCTGGCCCTCCAGTCAGCTGTTTCGCCTTATCGTTGAGCCGCTCGAAGCTGCCCTGGCGCATGTTTTCGGCGAGCTCGAAAAGCTCCCACGCGTAGTCCCCGCTGGGGTCTGCATTAGGCGTGGAAGTGCCTACTATCACGTTATCATCCAGTAGTACATCCAGGAACGTATCCGTGGTGATATCCATATCGGAGTATGCCAATCCGCACAGCCGATTGCGCGCAAATAGCGTCACCGGGCCGCCAATACCCTGCTCTTCTAGAGTCTGTGGGTGGGTCATGTTGGCGGATGCGAATATATGGGGACGCTGACCGCTCTCGATACCCTCGCGCAAAAGACCGGAGGGCCCAAACGTGGATTCCATGACAACACCGTACTGGTCTGTGAACGCATCGGCCACCTCTGTGAGCGCCGCTCTAAGGCTACCGGCAGCATGGAGCTTCACGGGTTCGTATGCCTGCGCCGAGGTTGTCATCAAGACACTAGCCCCCAACAGGCCCAAGGCAACATATTTCATGGTGCTCCTCCTCCTAGGTGTCAGTCACAGGCAGAGCATTCGGCGTTTCCTGTCTCGCCCGTTTAGGCTGGTGCTGCTCGCCGCGTCCCAGTGCTTCCGGATCTGCAGATCGTTCATGTCGGGCGGTATCGGCTTGGTACAAGGCCAGAAGCGGCGGTCATTGCTAGCGTCATGATGCATTCTCCTTCGCTTTCTTGTGATCTCGCACTTTGTGATTGCCCCGTTATCGCCAGTTCAACTGAGACTGAGAGAACGGGGCGCACATTTTCTGACTACTCGGCGTTCGGGAAGAAGAGCTGTTCGCCGCGCAGCTCATAGCTGGCGATGGCGGCCTGTCCCTCGTCGGAGAGCAACCACTGGTGCCACTCCTCGGCCATGTCGTGCTTGAGGTCCGGGTGACGTTCCTGACTCAGAGGCAGGCTACCGTACTGATTGAACATTACCGGGTCGCCCTCGTAGACGAGCTCCAGGTTCTGGCGGTTGTCGAAGGCGATCCAGGTGGCCCGGTCCACGTAGGTGTAGGCATCCATGCCAGCGGCAGTGTTGAGGGTCTCACCCATGCCGCTGCCGAGTTCGCGGTACCACTGGCCGCTGGGGTCAACACCCGCCTCTTCCCAGAGGCGCAGCTCTGCGCGGTTGGTGCCGCTGTCGTCACCGCGGGAGGTGAACGGATGCTCGGCTTCCGCGATGCGACTGAACGCGTCCAGGGCGCTGTCGGACTCGCGAAGAGCGGCCGGATCCTCCGATGGTCCAACAAGGATGAAGTCGTTGTACATGATGTCGCGGCGCTCACGACCGTAGCCGTTGGTGACGAATTCCTCCTCCCCTGTAGTGTCATGCACCAGCACGATGTCTGCGTCACCACGGCGGCCGATCTCGAACGCCTGACCGGTGCCGACGGCTACTACGCGGACATCAATCCCCGTCTCCTCGCGGAACATCGGAACGATATGTTCGAACAACCCCGATGCCTCGGTTGACGTGGTGGATGCTACCGTGATGTAACGATCCTCATCGGCATGAGCCGCTGTGCCGACGAACAGTGCCGTTAGCGTGACGGCTACGTTTCTCAGCAAATGTTTCATGAATATCCTCTCCAGTGTTGTCCTGCATTGGTTTGCCATAATGCGGTTACCAGACCAGTTCACCCTGGACAAAGGCGGCCGCCTCACGACTTTGGGGTTGCTCGAAGAACTCCCGCACTGGTGCCTTTTCCACCAGTCGGCCGTTAACCAGAAAGATCACGTCATCAGCGAGGCGTCGTGCCTGGCCTAAGTCGTGGGTCGTCATGACGATGCGGGTGCCCTCACTGTGGAATGTCTCCACGGCTTCTTCTACGGCTTTGATCGCGGTGGGGTCCAGTGCGGAAGTGGGTTCGTCCATGAACAGAATCTCCGGGCGCAGCGCCCAGGCCCTCGCTAACGCCAGGCGCTGCTGTTCGCCGCCCGAGAGAACCCGGGCAGGCCGGTGGGCGATGGGCTGGAGGCCGAACCGCTCGATTGCTTCATCGGCGCGCCAGCGGCGCTCACTGCGGGGTACGCCTTGGACGGAGAGCGCATAGCGCACGTTGGCCAGTGCCGAGCGACGCAACATGACCGGCCGCTGGAATACCATTGCCTGTCTCTGCCGAATAGTCTCTGGCGTAGCGCCGTTCCCGGCCCAGCGGACCGAGCCACTGGTGGGCCGCAGCAGCCCATGACAGATACGCATCAACAAACTCTTGCCGGCGCCGTTCGGCCCCATGATCATGGTCTTACCGTTACGCTCGAGCCGCAGATCCATCGGCTCGAGGAGCGTTAGGCCGCGGTGGCGGAAGGTGACGCCCTGAAGTTCCAGCGGCAGCAGTGACGGTGATTCAGCACGATTCATCCTAGGCGCCTCTTCGCGGCTTCACCGATGACGTAGGCCACCGCATTCACCGATGCCACTAGCAGTAAGAGTATGATGCCGAGGCCTAGTGCCAGTGGCAGATTGCCCTTGTTAGTCTCCAGTGCAATGGCGGTGGTCATCACACGAGTGACACCTGCGATGTTACCGCCGACGATTAACACTGCCCCAACTTCCGCGCTGGCCCTCCCGAAGCCGGCCAAAACAACGGTGAGGAGGCTGAAGCGTGCATCCCAGAGCAGCGTCGGAATGGCCCTCAGCCGTGATACAACCAGTGACTGTAATTGCTCGCGGTACTCCCACCAAAGTTCCTCAATGACCTGACGCGACAGCGCCGCGACAATGGGCAGTATCAACACGATTTGCGCTATCACCATGGCGGTAGGGGTGAATAGCAGCCCGAACTGACCCAGAGGTCCTGCCCGGGACAACATCAGGTAGACCATGAGCCCGGCCACCACGGGAGGCAGCCCCATCAGTGCGTTGAGTACAACGATAACCAGGCCGCGCCCCGGAAATTGCCACAGGGCTATCGCTGCCCCGAGTGGCAACGCGATCAGGCTGGCAATGACCACGGCTGTCAGTGAGACCTGCAGGGACAGCGTGACAATCCCGATCAGTACGGGATCCATCGACACTATTAGTTGAAAGGCTACCTGGAAGGCGTTATCCATGTCCGTACTTTCCCGAATGAAACTCTGTGGGGCAGTATGTGCATAATAAAGGGGGGTATCACCTACTACTGAAAAGCGTGCAGCCATATGACAGAAAATGAAAAAGCTGGGGCCCATCGGTACCTGACAACCTCCGAGGTCGCTGCGTACCTGCGGATGAAGGAGCGCAAGGTCTACGATCTGGTGCGGCAGGGGCTGATCCCGTCGACCAAGGTAACCGGCAAGCTACTGTTTCCGCGCGACAGTGTTGATCTGTGGGTAATGAACCATCTGGAGGGGGATCAAGCTCCCCGGCATACGGCCCCGCCGGTACTCGCCGGCAGCCAGGACCCGTTGCTGGACTGGGCGGTTCGGGAGGCGGGCGCAGATCTGGCTTTCTTGTGCAACGGTAGCGGAGACGGCGTGAGGCGGCTGCTTCGGGACGAGGCCACAGTGGCTGGCCTGCATGTCATCGACCACGCAACCGGCAACTTCAACGATCCTGCTCACCTGGGGCTGTCGGGGATGCGGGACCTGGTTATCATACACTGGGCCAGGCGTACGCAGGGATTGCTGGTGAAGCCAGCCAACCCGCACGGTATCCGAGACTTGGCTGACCTGGCATCCCCTGCCGTGAGGGTTGCACATCGCCAACGTGGGGCAGGTTCGGATGCCTTGTTCCGCTCATTGTTGGAGCACCTTGAAATCACCGCGAGTGAGCTAAACTTGGCGCCTTACGCGTCACTGAGCGAGGACGATCTGGCGCTATCGATCCGGGAAGGAGAAGCTGATACTGGCCTGGCAGTAGAGGCAGCAGCACGCCGCCATGGGCTCGATTTCATCCCGCTGCACCAGGAAGTGTTCGACCTTGCCATGCGACGCCGCGTGTACTTTGAGCCCCAGGTTCAGAGGCTGATGACCTTTGCCCGAAGTGAACGCCTCCACGCGCGGGCCGAGTCCATGGGCGGATATGACATTTCTCACCTCGGTGAAATAAGGTTCAATGCATGAAGGCTACACCTTGCAGCCATGTAAAGTCTCGCAGCGAGGTTGGCAAGATGATAAATAATTGCCTGTCTTCCCAGGCTTTTTTTTCAGGCGAAGAGAGGTGGTAGGAATTGGAGTAAGGGGCGAGAGATTTGTCTTCACCTTACGGGAGGTGAATGGAGCGCTGGGCGACATTGGCACGCTCTTGCCGCTTATGCTCGGCACAATAGCCTTGGTCGGGCTGGCTCCGACTCCAGTTTTGTTGGGGTTTGCCGCTTTCTATATAGGATCAGCGTTTTACTATCGTCTTCCTATACCAGTGCAGCCCATGAAGGCGGTAGCTGCAGTTCTTCTCACGACTGGGATCAGCCCTGGTGGACTTGCAGCTAGCGGCGTCATGATCGGGTTGACACTATTGCTTCTCGGCTGGACGGGGTGGATCAACAGAATAGTCCGCCTCGTACCTCAGTCGGTAGTGGCGGGTCTTCAGCTTGGGCTCGGGCTCGTTCTCGCTTACATGAGCCTGGACCTGATGGCATCGGCGCCGTTGATTGCAATGGTGACCCTAGTATTGCTTGCCGGCCTATTAGTATCACCGCGTTATCCGGCCACGCTGGTGGCGCTGGCAGCGGCGACTCTTCTGGCTCAGGCACTTGATGTGCCAGGAATGATTTTCGGAACGCTTTCAACAGAAATGGTGTCGCTTCCGGTATGGCCCTCGCTGGCCGAGATCGAACGCGCGATTGCGGTTTTCGTGCTGCCTCAGCTATCGCTAACCTTCACCAACGCTGTTCTGCTCACGGCCCTGCTTGCGGGTGACTATTTCGGTGCACGATCTTCCCATGTAACGCCTGTACGGCTCTCGATCAGCAGCGGTCTCGCGAACCTGTTCCTGACCCCCTGGGGTGCCTTGCCCATGTGCCATGGTGCGGGTGGACTTGCCGCACATTATCGCTTTGGCGCACGCAGCGGTGCCGCTCCTCTCATGATTGGCGTAGCGTTGATCGCATTCTCGTTGTTGCCAGGTAAGTTTGGTCTGACCATTCTCGCAGCCATACCAGCGGCGGGGCTGGGGGCTCTGCTGTTGGTGACAGCAGGGCAGTTGGCTGCCACCAAGCGATTACTTGACTGCAAGCCAGCGTGCTGGCCGGTGATTGCCGTAACGGCAGGTGTCACGGTAGTAGTAGATCCGTTTTGGGGGCTGCTAGTAGGGGCCGGCGCCGAGGCCATTCGTAAGCGTATTGTTTGTGCGCTGGTTAAGTAGCAGGGCCTAGGTGAGCCCAGACTAGACCGAGGCTCTTAAAACTGAACCGTTCCGGCTTTCTCATCCTGATTATCGCGTGACTCTCATCTTGATTGTCGCTCTGCACCGATGATGATCCGATCTGAGCTTAGATGACCTGTCAGGCGGTCCGAAGGATGGGGTCCACTTCAATCTTCCCGCTTCCGAGACCTACGTCTACGACGACGGCCAAGCGGTAAGGGGGGGGCTCATTGCAGGGCAGCGCGCTTGCCGCGCTGTTCGTCGCCCCTGCCTGGCAAGGGCAGGGCATTGGCCGTGAGCTGCTCGAGCGGGCCCAGCGATGGCGCAACGAGCTGACCATCGAGGTCTATAAGGAGAATCACCGAACCATCGGGTTCTATGAGCGCTGCGGGTTCGCAGCGGTCACGGAGAAAGTCTGCGCCCACGCCGGTCATAGGGAACTGGTGATGCGGTGTGTGTTCAGCCGTTAGGCATTATCCCCCTTTAACGACGCGGAGCCTGCCCATGCAGTCGAGGATCGAACTCCTTTCGGCAGATGCCATGAGCCCCGAGCAGCGGGCCATTCACGAATCGATTCTCGCAACGCGGGGCAACGCCGACGGGCCCTTCCTGGCCTGGCTGCATAGTCCCGGCCTGGCGGGGCCTGCCCAGCAGCTGGGCGCCTTTTGCCGCTATGAGAGCCAGTTGACGACCCTCGAGAGCGAACTGCTGATCCTGCTCGTTGCTGCGCATTTCCGTTGTGTCGGCGAGCAGCAGATACACGAGCCCATCGCGATAAGGGCGGGGCTGGCGGAACAGGCGGTGGCGTCGATACGTGAGGGCAGTTGGGCCGATCTCGCCGCTCCACGGCTTGGCATGCTGCAGACGCTGGCGCGCCAGCTGCTGGCCGACAATCGCATCGACGATGCGACGTTCGAGGCAGCCCAGCAGGCGCTGGGCACGCAGACGCTGGTCGAGGTGGTGGGCATCATCGGCTATTACTCACTGGTGGCCATGACGCTGAATGCATTCGAGATGAGACTGCCCTAGAACACCAAGGAAAACAGCACCCCGAGTAGCGCACAGCTGCCCAATACCGTGAGCATGCCTACCTTGAAGCGGAAGATGGCAAGCATCGCCGCGGCAGACAGCAGCAGGGCAAGCGGTTCCAGCGAGGTCAGGTCCGGGATCAGCAGGCGAGCCCCCAGGGCGTGCCACTCCTCCACCTCGGCAAAGATCACGTGAAGCCCGAACCAGATCGCCAGGTTGAGGATGACGCCGACCACCGCCGCGGTGATGGCCGACAGGGCGGCGCTGAGGGCGCGGTTGTCGCGCAGGCGCTCCACGTAGGGTGCGCCGAGGAAGATCCACAGGAAGCAGGGCACGAAGGTGACCCAGGTGGTGAGCACCGCCGCGAGCGTTGCCGCCAGCATGGGGGCGAGCCCGATGGCCTCGCGGTAGGCGCCCATGAAACCGACGAACTGCACCACCTGAATCAGCGGGCCTGGGGTGGTCTCGGCCATGCCCAGGCCGTCGAGCATCTCGCCCGGCGCCAGCCAGGCGTAATTCTGGACCGCTTCCTGGGTCACATAGCCGAGCACGGCATAGGCGCCGCCGAAGGTCACCACCGCCATCTTGCTGAAGAAGGTGGCGATCTGACTGAAGACGTTTTCGCTCCCCAGGGTGGCCAGCAAAATCACGACCGGCGTCAGCCACAGCAGCACAAAGATGGCTGAGACGCGCAGCGACCAGCCGGGGTTGGGGCGGGCATGGGCCGGCAGTCCCTCACCGAGCAGCGAGTCGCGGTCGCTGAGCCCCTGGTCGTTGCCATCGCCATGGCTGCCGCCCACCTGAAAGGCGGCCATGCCGCGCTTGCCGCCCCAGTAACCCAGCAGCGCCGCACTCAGGATGATCAACGGGAACGCCACGTCGAAAAAGAAGATGGCCACGAAGGCTGCCGCCGCCAGGCCCAGCATGATCCGATTCTTGAGCGCCCGCTTGCCGATTCGCACCACGGCATTAAGCACTACCGCCAGAACGGCGGCCTTAAGGCCGAAGAACAGCCCCTCCACCAGGCCCACGTTGCCCAGCGTTGCATAGAGGAAACTCAGCGCCAGGATAGCGATGAAGCCGGGCAGGACGAAGAGACAGCCGGCGACCAGGCCGCCCTTGGTACGGTGCATCAGCCAGCCGATGTAGATCGCCAGCTGTTGAGCCTCTGGCCCCGGCAGCATCATGCAGTAGTTGAGGGCATGCAAAAAACGCCGCTCGCCGATCCACTGCTTCTCCTCGACCAGGATACGATGCATCACCGCGATCTGGCCGGCTGGGCCGCCGAAGCTCAGCATGGCAATGCGCAGCCAGACCATCACGGCCTCACGGACGGGAACCTGATGGGGCGTTTCATTGACGGGGGGCATGTACACTCTCACGAAGACGATGGCAGCATAATTTTGTAGAGCGTATAACATACATGTTACGTGTACAACGATGATGGATGGCATGGTAAACGATAAAAGACGCTGGCTGATCTTGGTCATGAGCCTCAGTGGACGGGCGGGTAGTGCTCGTATGCGGATCTGGCGGGCCTTGCGCAGCATGGGCGCGGCCGTACTGCGTGACGGTGTCTACCTGTTGCCGGCAAGCCCATCCCTGTACCTGGCGCTGCAACAGCAGGCCGCTGCTATCCAGGCACTAGGAGGGAAGTCCCTGCTGCTTGAGGTAGATGATACGAGCATGGAGACAACGGAGGTGCTGCCCTCCCTGTTCGATCGGGGGTCGGAGTATCAGGAATTACTCGAGGCGGTCGCCAGTTGGCAGCAGGAGTGTCCCAATCTGGAGGAGCGCGAGGCGCAGCGCCGGCTTCTTCAGCTGCAGCGGCGCTTTCAGGCCCTTATTGAGATCGACTTCTTTCCGGGAGCAGGAAAAGAGCGAGCCGTCGCGGCCCTGGCAGACGCCGAGGCTACCTATAACCGTAGCTTCGTACCCGATGAGCCCAAGGCCACCCGGGCTGAGATTACCCGTCTGGAGCGAAGCGCATTTCGCGGCCGCCTATGGGCTACGCGTCGTCACCTGTGGGTGGATCGCGTGGCCTCGGCCTGGTTGATCCAGCGCTTCATCGACCCCGAGGCGCGCTTCCTGTGGCTGGAAAGCCCTGAGCAGTGTCCGCCGGAGGCGCTAGGGTTCGATTTCGACGGTGCCGCCTTCACCCATGTCGACGACAAGGTCACCTTCGAAGTGTTGCTGGAGAGTTTCGGGCTGGTGGCGGATGCCGCCCTGGTGCGGCTCGGCGAATTGGTGCACTACCTGGATGTCGGAGGAGCTCCCGTACCCGAAGCGGCTGGACTGAAGCTGATGTTGAGCGGCGCCCGGGAGCGCTGTGCGGATGACGATGCCCTGCTTACCCATGTGGGTGTTTTGTTGGACGACGTATACCAAGCCTTAGTCAATGTCGATGGCAGTGCTTGAGAATAAGTAGCAAAGCCCCGGCCATCTTCACTCGGCCGGGGCAATGAGGGCAGTACCGAGTTACAGCATGCGCTTCAGCTCCCCGTAGTCGCCGCTGACTCGCAGCACCACTGTTACCTCGTTGTCGTTACGATTACGGAAGAACCAGCCGTGGTTGCCGGTGAAGGCCGCTTCCAGATCGCCCTCGTCCTCGGGCACGCCGCGCCCCTTCTCGTAGCTGATGGAGTTGCCGTTGCCATCACCGTGGGTGTCGAAGTTGATAGGTCCTCCGTCGGATGCCCAGGCGAATGTGGCGATGGCGCCTTCCTCCATGGTCAGCTTGTACTCGGTGCCTTCGCCCGGTGTCAGGGTAAAGCTCACTTCATCGCGCCAGATGGCCGTCTCCTCGGCTGTCTCCTGGGTAGACGAGGCGTTGGCCAGCGCCTGGTCGTCCTCGGACTGCTCCGTCTCCTGCACAGGCGCACTAGGCGCAACTTGGCTGACCTCACTGTCCGGCGTGGGGGCCGGCTGATCGACAGCTGTCGCGACAACGCCTTGATTGTCCGCCGTCTCCTGAGGTTGGGCGGGTTGCGACACCTGTTGTGCAGCGGCTTCGTCGTTGGCGCGGTCGAGCTCGGCCTCTTCGGCCAGCTGTTGCTTGATTTCTCCCATCTGGGTCAGCCCCAGCAGGCGTCCCGCGCCGGTGGGGTCGATGGCGTACTCGGAGGGCAGCACCACGGTCACCAGCAGGGCGGCGGCCACAATGGCGGCCACCAGGGTGGAACGGATCAGCTTCCTGGTAGAGGGAAGCTCGGCACGGGTGGGTAGATCGGTGTTGTACATTGGGGACTCCCTGAATCAGGCGACGAAGTAGCCGGTGAGTTGGTAACCGACCAGCATGAAACCGGCGCACATCATGGCGACATTGGCGGTGTAGGCGTGGCGCAGGAAGCCGGCGGTGCGTCGCCAGAAGCCCATGACGATGAGGATCGCGCTCAGGGCCAGCAGTTGGCCGATCTCCACTCCGACGTTGAACGCCAGCAGATTGGGCACCAGGCCGTCAGGCGAGATCTCGTACTCGATGATCTTGCTCGATAGTCCGAAGCCGTGAAACAGGCCAAAGATCAGCGTTGCCGCCTTGGTATTGGGCTGAACGCCGAACCAGCGCTGGTAGGCGCCGATGTTGTCCAGCGCCTTGTAGACGACGGAGAGCCCGATGATGGCATCGATGAGGTAGCTGTTGATGCCGATGTTGAAGTACACCCCCAGCAGCATGGTCGTGGAGTGACCAATGGCGAAGAGGCTGACGTAGATGGCGATGTGCTTCATCCGGTAGAGGAAGAAGATCACCCCCAGCAGAAACAGGATATGGTCGTACCCCGTCACCATGTGCTTGGTGCCGAGATAGACGAAGGCGATCAGGTGAACGCCATAGATCTCCTGGATATAGCCCTTGTCGCCTTCGGCGACGGCGTGGGCAAGGGCATCACCGCTGGCTCCCAGGAGCAGCACCAGCAGCGTGAGCAGGGCCAGGGTGTGGCGTCGCGCCATAGCAGGCAGGCCGAACGCACCCCCTATTCGGGATGGAAACATGAAACCTCCACGAGTCTGTCATTGAATCGGCCGTCCGGTGGACGGCCCCGGTCATCCTTCGATAACCGGCCGTGGAGGGCGCTCCAGGCGGTAGACGCGGCGTAGCGGAGCGCCACCCCATTCACCTATTCGCGGGGCTTCGTGAAACCCTGGCTCGAGGAGCATGCCTGCTACGAGTCGGTCCACTTTGTCGTGAAAATGGCTACTCTCGTGGTGCAATTGACGGCTGTCATCCTGCTCATGGTCATGCTTATGCGCATGGCCATGCCCGCCGTGCTGAGCTTCCTGATGAACGGTCTCCAGGCCAGCCGGGCTTACCGCTCCGTGGGCATGCGCTTCCCCCACACTGGTCATGACCAGACCGGGCACGATGAGAATAAGCAGGATCAGGTAACCGAGGCGATGGCGAAGCCGGTTGAGCATGAAAGTAATGTACCAGGAGGGCAGCGAAACGTGACTTCGAGTAGCGCATAGCCCTGACGCGGGTCATTGGCACAGCACCGGCAAGAGCTTAACATCCCCTCCCAGAGGATAGGAATAGAATAAAGGAACTGAAGATGACACCGCATACTCACCAGTCGCACCCTGACATCATCAACCGCCTGAGCCGCGCCCGGGGCCACCTGCAGAGCGTGACCCAGATGATCGAGGACGGGCGCTCGTGCCTGGACATCGCCCAGCAGCTTCACGCTGTGGAAAAGGCCATCCAGCAGGCCAAGCGCACCCTGGTGCAGGACCATATCGACCACTGCCTGGAGGAAGCGCTAGGCCCTCAAAGCCAGGAGCAGCGTGCCAGGGTAGAGGAGTTCAAGACGATCACCCGCTACCTGTAGCGCCACCGCCCCGAGAGGAGGCCCCATGCTCGACGTGCTCGCCAACCGCGTCTACCGTCACCTGTTCGCTGCCCAGGTCATTGCGTTGGTCGGCACAGGCCTGACCACGGTGGCCCTGGCACTGCTGGCCCATGACCTGGCGGCGGGGCAGGCGGGGGTCGTGCTGGGCACGGCACTGGCGATCAAGATGGTGGCCTATGTTGGCATCGCGCCACTGGTGGGCGCCTATGCGGCGCGCCTGCCACGGCGCTGGCTGCTGGTCGGCCTGGACCTACTGCGAGCGGCGGTGGTCTGCGCGCTGCCTTTCGTCACCGAGGTGTGGCAGATCTATGTGCTGATCTTCCTGCTCAACGCCTGCTCGGCAGGCTTCACACCGGTCTTCCAGGCGACAATCCCCGACATTCTGGAGGATGATGGGCAGTACACCCGGGCGCTGTCGCTGTCGCGCCTCGCCTATGACCTGGAGAACCTGCTGAGCCCGGTGGCCGCGGCGGCGCTGCTGATGGTGATGGGCTTCGATGTGTTGTTCGTGCTCAACGCCTTGGCCTTCCTGCTCTCGGCGGCATTGATCGTGTCGGTGACACTGCCCTCGCCTCGTCCGGTGGCGGACGCGCCGGGCGTCTGGCAGCGCGTCTCCCATGGCCTGAGGATCTACCTCAAGACGCCTAGGCTGCGCGGACTCTTGGCATTGAACCTGGCGGTATCGGCCGCCGGGGCCATGCAGATCGTCAATACGGTGGTCTACGTACGCTCGATGCTGGGGCTGGGCGAGCGCGAGGTAGCCCTGGCCTTTGCCGCGGCCGGTGGGGGCTCCATGCTGGTGGCCTTGCTGCTTCCCAAGGTGTTGGATCGGTTGCCCGAACGGCCGGTCATGCTGCTGGGCGGCTTGCTGATGACCCTGAGCCTCTCGTTGGGTCTGTTCGGCCCCGAGCTCGTCGGGCTTCTTGGGTTGTGGCTGCTGCTCGGCGCTGGCGCTTCGCTGGTCATGACCCCCGCCGGGCGCCTGCTCAAGCGCTCCTGTCAGTCGGAGGATCGACCGGCGCTGTTCGCCGCGCAGTTTTCACTGTCGCACGGCTGCTGGCTGGCGACCTATCCGCTGGCGGGCTGGATGGGAGCGCATCTCGGCCTTGCTGAAACCTTCGCCGTGCTGGGAATGGTAGCGTTGGGGGCAACGGCGCTAGCGGCACTGGTATGGCGTGCCCATGATCCGCTGGTTCTCGAGCACGATCATGCCCCCATGACGCATACCCATCTGCATTACCATGATAAGCACCATCAGCACGAACACGAAGGGTGGGAGGGGCCGGAACCCCACTGCCATCCTCACCACCACACGCAAGGCCGACATCGGCACATCTTCGTGATCGATGGACACCATACGAGATGGCCACGGTGATATGTCGGCATGGCTCACCTTCGGGGGCCGTTGCAATCCGCCACAGCTGGCGCCAGGTTACTTGTCCTGTTCCCGGTGCCAGTGACGATGCAGCAGCCAGTGGGCGCCAAGGCACATGGCCATGGGCAGTAGCAGCCAGGCGCCGCCGCCCAGCGACTGGGCGCGCCACATCAGCAGCAGCATGACCGCCGCCATCAGTCCCACGCAAGCGGTCATCATCCAGTGGTGAAGGCGGTTCATTAGGCTTCTCCTTGCGGGGTTTCGCGAGTGAAGCGCCGCTTGAGCAGCAGCGAGTTGCCGATCACCGACAGCGAGCTTGCGGTCATGGCGATCACGCCGATCATCGGGTGAAGCAGGCCCAGGGCCGCGATGGGGATGGCCGCGATGTTGTAGCCGCTGGCCCAGATCAGGTTCTGGACGATCTTGCCGTAGGTGGCGCGGGAGAGATGCATGGCCTCTACCACGCCGGTTAGCTCGCCGCGCACCAGGGTCACGTCGGCGGCCTCGATGGCGACGTCTGCACCGGCGCCGATGGCGATGCCGACGTTGGCCTGGGTCAGCGCCGGGGCGTCGTTGATGCCGTCACCAACCATGGCCACGTGGTTGCCGTGTTTTTCCTGGAGCGCGCGAATAGCGTCGACCTTGCCTTCCGGCAGCACCCCGGCCTGAACCTCATCGATGCCGACCTCCTTGGCCACGGCGCGTGCAGCGCGTTCGTTGTCGCCGGTGATCATCACCACGTGCAGGCCGAGGGCGTGCATGCCGCGAATGGCCTCGATCGACTCTTCCTTGAGGGTGTCGGCCACGGCCACCAGTCCCAGCGCTTGGCCGTCGGCGGCGACGATCACTACGGTGCGGCCCCTGCCCTCGAGCTCGCTCATGGCGTCATCCAGTGCCTCGAGGCCCTGCACACCTTCCTCTTCCAACAGTCGACGGTTGCCGATCAGCACCGACTCGTTGCTCACCCGCCCCGAGACGCCGCGGGCGCCAGTGGAGCGGAAGTCCTGAACCTCGCCGGGCTCGGCGCCGCGCTCCCGGGCGCCCTCGACGATGGCCCGGGCGATGGGATGCTCCGAGGCGTTCTCGACGCTCGTCGCCAGGGTCAACAGCCGGGCTTCGTCGACGCCTTCTGCGGCCACCACCTCGGTGAGGGTCGGTTCGCCGCGGGTGATGGTGCCGGTCTTGTCGAGCACCATCACCTTGACGTCTTTGAAGGTCTGGATCGCCTCACCGGAGCGAATCAGGATGCCGCGTTCGGCGCCGATGCCTGAGCCGACCATCAGCGCGGTGGGGGTGGCCAGGCCCAGGGCACAGGGGCAGGCGATGACCAGCACCGCGACGGCGGCGAGGATCGCCAGCACCGGGGTGGCGGCCTCGGGATTGACCCAGGGCAGGAAGCCGGCGCCCCAGTCGAGGATCGGACGCATGATGTCGGGCACCAACAGCCAGACGATCAGGCTGGCCAGGGCGATCAGCAGCACCGCCGGCACGAAGCGGCCGGTCATACGGTCGGCAAACTCCTGGATCGGCACCCGCGAGCCCTGGGCCTGGTCGATCAGGCGCACCACCTGGGCCAGGAAGGTGTCGCCGCCGACCCGAGTGGCCTTGACCCGCAGCCGGCCCTCCTTGTTGAGGGTGGCGCCGATCACGCTGTCGCCGCGGCTCTTGTAGACCGGCACCGATTCGCCGGTGGCGATGGACTCGTCCAGATGGCTCTCGCCATCGACCACCTCGCCGTCCGTGGGGACCTTGTCGCCGGGGCGCACGATCATGATATCGCCCGGTGCCAGCTCCTTCACCGGGACTTCGACCTCCTCGCCGTTGCGCTCCACTCGGGCGGTCTTGGCGCCCAGGGTCAGCAGGCGGCGGATCGCCTGGGAGGCGCGCCCCTTGGCCAGAGCCTCCAGGTAGCGCCCCAGCAGGTGGAAGGTCATGATGGTGGCGGCCATCTCGATGAACGAGGTCATCGGATAGACGAACCCGATCAGCCCGATCAAATAGGGCGGCAGGCTGCCCATGGAGATCAGCACGTCCATATTGAAGGTGCCGTTCTTCAGCGAGCGCCAGCTCGATTTATGGGTGGCGATACCGCCGTAGAGGAACACCACCGGGAAGGCCAGCAGCGCCACGATCGCTAGATAACCGGGAATCGGCTGCCAGAACATATGCGGCATCATCAGCAGCATGATCAGGGTGGTGGGCACGCCGGCAATCCATAGCCGCTTGCGGGCCTGGCCGAGATAGGCTTCCTCGATCTCGGCGTCACTGTCGCCTACGTCGTCGCCTTGGTCTTGCACCGCCGCGACGTCATAGCCGGCGCCTTCCACGGCGCCTTTCAGTGCCTCTCCGTCGGGGCCGTCGTCGTCGAGGGTCACGCTGACCCGATGGTTGGCGATATTGGTCTCGATCTCGCCCACGCCGTCGAGGCGCTGGAGCGTCTTGCGCACGATGCCGGCACAGTGGTCGCTGCCCATGCCGGGCACCGTGAGGGTGATCGTCTTGGCCGTCGAATCGGTCATCGCATGCCTCCTGCTAGCGGGCCGAAGGGGCGGCCATTGGCGAGCCGCCCGTAGGTTCTGACGCGTCTATCGCCGCGATTCAGTGGTGGGCGTCGTGGTCATCGGGATCGACGCTGCTCTCGGGTACGCTTCGTTCGAGCTGCTGGCGCTGCTCGTCGGTGAGCAGGTCATGCATGGCATTCCGCATGCGCACCATCTCGGCCATCATTTCGCCATGCAGCTCGGCCATCTGGCCGTGGAGTACCTGCACGGCCTCCGGGTCGGGGCGCTCGCCGTGCATCTCGGCCATCAGGTCGTCGCGCAGGTTCATCATGCGACCCATGCGCTCGAACTGGGCAGGGCGGTGCTCCTGCATCAGCCCACGCATCTCGCTGCGCTGCTCGGGTTCGAGCATCTGCATCATGCCCATGCCCTTGCTCATCATCGGGCAAGGCATCATGCCGCCGGCCATCATGCCCTGCATCATCCCGGGGCCCATGCCGCCCTGATCGCCGCCCATCATGTCCCCCATCATGCCAGGGCCCATGCCGGCCTGGCTGCCCATCATCCCACCCATTATGGTGCGTCCTTGGCTCGTTTGGTCGCCCATCATGCCTTGCGCGAGGACGAGGCCGGTGCCGCTTACAGCGAGTGACAGGGCAAGCCCGAGGGCGATAGCGTGCTTATGAGTCTTCATGTTCATTCTCCCGTCGGGCAAGAGAGCCCGATCGATGATCATCACCTACATTCTGCGAGCTGTGTGGGGCACACAGGTCAATGTTCGTTCGTCACTGTCAACGATGAGTGAGCCGCGAGACTCAGGACCGGAATCGCTGCGTGAGCAGGTAGAGGGGGATGACCGGGGGAATGGAAGGGGGCAGTACCGCGGGATGATGGGCAGGCGGGCGAATGGGCGCTTCGCTGTCGTCATATGCATCATGATCGGCGTCGTGATCGAGGCCGAGCCGGGGTAGGGGACCCACAGTCTGGAACGCCGCGTGCCCATGATCGCAGCGTGGGGTCTCGGGTGGTGTGGTGAGTCGCGGAGAAGACGTGCCCTCAGGCGCAGAGAGCGCAAGGCCAGCCGGCGCTACTGCGTTGCTGGGAGACCCCGTTGGCTCGGTATGGGCGTGGGACAAGCGAGGTGCTACCACCAGTATCAACGCCAGCAGAAAAACGCTGAGCCAGAATGACCGGCCGCAGTGCTTTGATCCGGGATGTGGCGCGGGTGCGGCTGTGTCCATGGCCTGAGGCTCGACTGACGTGGCGTTGTACTTACCCTAGTGCATCGCCGCCACCTTGCTATTGATGCAGATCAAGGGCACATCGATGGTAAACCTGCGTGCGGGACGCTGGTTGCGGGCGTCCTTGGGCGCGTGAAATACTCGCGGTCCGTTTGGCTTGCATGGCCTTATCAGCACATGTCTCGACTCTGTCACTACTGGCGCATCGGCCTAATGATCCTGCTACTGGCGTTGGCAGCGCCTGTGGCGGCGCAAGACCATCATGGTGACGGCCCCTGCCCGCAGAACCTGGCCAAGCACAGCCAGGCGGGGTGGGACTTGGCTACAACCGCCGAGATCGACGAGTCTCATCCGGTTGCCGCGTCTCCTTGCAGCATGCCTTGCGCCCAGTGCGGAGCCTCAATGGCTGAGCTGGCCACCCGCCAAGTAGTATCTGGCCACTTCACGGCCAGCCCGGGCCTGGGCAATCCCTCCAGATCTATCGCCCCCTTCGAGCGTCCTCCTCGCGCCTGAACCCTCTTGCCCCTGTTGCACCGTGGTAAGCGATCCCCGGTGAGAGTGTTCATGTCATGAGGACAAGTTGATGAATCGTCGCGACTTTCTAGGCTATTCGGCGCTAGGCGCCTTGGTGCTATCTACCGCGGGTGGCATGGGCTTTGCTTTATCCCGCCAACATCCCCATTCGGCTGCCCCGGCCATGCTTACCGCCTTGCCGGAGGGTGGCCAGGCACTTCAGCCGCTGCCTCGTATCGTCAATCTGAGCGATGCTGCCGGCCATTTCCAAAGTGCCTTGACCCCGGCGCCCCATGCAGTGCCACTGAACGACGAGCTGGAAGCCAGGCTGTGGCTCTACAACGGCAAGGTACTGCCGCTGATTGAAGTGAGGGAAGGCGATGAACTGGATGTCACCCTATTCAATGAGCTGTCGCATGAGACCACCGTGCACTGGCATGGCGTGCCGGTGCCGCCGGCCCAGGATGGCGCCCCGTGGGACGCCGTGGCGCCGGGCGAGTCCCGCCAGTACCGCTACACCCTCCCCGAGGGCAGCGCCGGCCTGCACTGGTTCCATCCTCACCCACACCATGGCACCGCCCGGCAAATCGCCCACGGCTTGGCAGGCGCACTGCTGGTAAGGCCCGCTCAGGACGTGTTGCCCGCGGAGGTGGAAGAGCACCTGCTGATGGTCAGCGACCTGCGTCTCGATGTGGAGGGGGAGGTGGCAGCGCATACCGCCGAGGACTGGATGAACGGCCGCGAAGGTGAGCTGCTGTTGGTCAACGGCCAGCGCGAACCGCGTCTGGATGTGGCACCGGGTACGACGCTGCGGCTACGGCTGGTCAATGCCTGTGCCGGCCGCTACCTGCGCCTGCGCCTGGATGCGCACGAACTCACCCTGATCGGCACCGATGGCGGGCTGATCGGGCGGCCGCGGCCACTCGAGGAACTGCTGCTCACCCCGGGGGAGCGCGCCGACCTGCTGGTAAGGGTAAGTGAGCGGGCCGATGAACGCTTCCTGCTGGCAAGCTACCCCTATGAGCGCGGCTGGATGGGCGCTCGGCCGCCACACTTGGACGACGTGTTGCCGCTGCTGTCGATCAACACCCTAAACGCCGGCGTCTATCCTGCCGTGGCACTGCCCGAGCGTCTGGGACGCGTCGAGCCCCTGGGCGAGCCGGACGTACGGCGCCGGGTGGAGTTTAGCGAGGTGATGCCGGGCCATGACGACCACGGCGAGGGCCACGCCGATCCCCATGCCGAGCATGGAGGTGGCAGCGACAGCCACCACCACACCCATGGCCCGGGGGCCAGTCATGCCGCCCACGGTGCTGGTCAGGACGGCGATGCTCGCCCGGAGGTGGACTTCCTGATCAACGGGCGTGCCTTCGCCATGGACGAGGTCCTCTTCGAGGGCCGGGCCGGCGAGGTAGAGGAGTGGGAGGTCTTCAACAACTCCCACATGGACCACCCCTTCCATGTACACGGTACTCACTTCCAGGTGATCGCCACCCGCGATGCCGACGACGAGTGGCGTGAGGCGCCGTGGCTGGCCTGGAAGGACACCGTCAACCTGGCACCCTACCAGCGTCTCAAGCTGCGCATGGTGTTCCGCGAGCCTGGCGACTGGCTATTCCACTGCCATATCATCGAGCACGAGGAACTGGGCATGATGGCGACGATCCGCGTGAACTGAGGCTGCCCTATGACACCGCCAAACGCGGCGCTGCGCGCCAGCTCCGGCCTTACCCGAATGAACGAGGACCTCTTGCGATGCGCGACTTCCGACGTGCTTTCCTGCTGCTGACCGCCGTGGCGAGCCTGCTGCTGGCGGGCTGTTCCCGCGAGCCGGAGGGCATCAGCCTCGAGCAATTACGCCAACAGACCCATATTCACGGCCTGGCCTTCGACCGCGCCGACAGCGAGCGGATCTGGCTGGCCACCCACCATGGCTTCTATGCCATCGGTGCTGATCGGCTGGCGCGCCGAGTGTCGGAGGAGGCCCATGATTTCATGGGCTTCACGCCGCACCCCACTGACGCCGAGACTTTCTTCGCCAGCGGCCATCCGGCCCGGGGCGGCAACCTTGGCGTGGTAGTCTCCAGCGATGGCGGTAAACACTGGGAGCAGCGCTCGCCTGGCGCCGATGGTCCGGTGGATTTCCATCAGCTCACCGTCAGCGAAGCCGACCCCGACGTGCTCTACGGTGCCTTTTCCGGCCAGCTGCAAGTCAGCCACGACGGCGGCCAGCAATGGCAGATTCAGGAGCGGACCCCGGACGGCCTGATTGCCCTGGCGGCCTCGAGCCGCGACTCCGAGCATCTCTATGCCGCCACCCAGGATGGCCTGTTGCTGAGCCCGGATGGCGGCCTGCGCTGGCGCCCGATTCACCCCGAGCGCCGTCCCGCGAGCCTGGTGGTGGCCCATGATGGGCGGCTCTATGCCTTCATGCTGGGTGGTGGTCTGTTAGTGGCTGAGGAAGCCAACCGCGAGTGGGAAGTCGTAAAACGAGGCTGGGGTGAACGCTACCTGCTGCACCTGGCGGTTGACCCGAACGACCCCGAGCGGCTAGTGGCGGCGGATGACGAGGGCCGGCTGTTGCTCAGTGACAACGGTGGGCGCGACTGGTCGACGCTGTAAGGTGGCTCTTGATGCTGGAGAAGAAGCGAATGAGTCAGCACCCCCCCCCGGGACAGAAGAGGATGGGCAAAGCGTTTGAAGCCTCGGCGGAGGCGACTACCTCAGTGGGGAAGTACCGCCTCCTGAAGCACCTGGCTGTCGTGCTCATCGGTGCCGTAGTGACATACCTTTTCTGGGCCAGCCGCCTGGAGTGGGATAATGAGATGCGCACCTGGCGGGCCTTTGGGGACGCGGCCTTCACCCTGCTGTTCGTCGCCTTGTCCATTGGCCCCGTCGCGCGCCTCTGGCCAAAGGTGATGGTCTCACTTATGCACTGGCGGCGGGCCTTCGGTATCTGGTTCGCGCTGTACGCTGCCGTGCATGCCTACCTGGTGTGGGACGGTTGGGCACGCTGGTCGATAAGCGGCTCCCTGGGCTACCAACACATTGACAATATCGGGATTCCGGGGCCGGTCCTCGTAGACCCCGGCTTCGGGCTGGCGAATCTGATCGGCCTGGTGGCCCTGTTCTGGGCACTCGTCCTGATGGCGATATCCTCTGATCGCGCCATACGCTATCTGGGAAGTCGGGCCTGGAAGCATCTACAACAGTATGCCTATGTCATCTTCTACTTGGTCGCCTTGCACGCCTCTTATTTTCTTTTCCTGCATTACGAGCTTAGCTTGAGGAACCTGGCCTTCCAGCGAGGCGTGCCGGACCCCAACTGGTTTCGGTTCTGGTTCCTGGGGCTCGTCGGTATTCTCTTCGTCCTGCAGACGGCGGCAATGATCAAGACCTTTCGCCATAGACGGGGCCGGGCCTGAGCATGATGGCTCGCTTTGGGCACCTTAGAGCGACGAGTCTCAAGAAACATCTGCCGTTCAACTTGGGGGCAGGGCACCGCTTGCCTGGCTTCGCGCGGCGTGGAACACTGGCGCCTGTCGTTGCCCACTGCATCGACCCCTCTCTGTTCTGGAGCTTTCACCATGGCTGGAGCGCGAGCCGGATGCGGCAAGTCGAACCGGCTGCTGGCCACCCCGGAGTTCAACGTGGCGCTCTTTGCGTTTCTGCTGAACTATCCGTGGGAGTTCCTCCAAGTACCGCTGTTCGCCGAGATGCCGGAAATGGGGCACTGGGACGCTGTTCTCTTCTGCACCCGGGCGACCCTGGGGGACGTGCTCATCGCGCTCGTGGCCTACTGGGCCGTGGCGGCGGTACTCCGGCAGCGCGACTGGTTGCTTCGGCCTCACGGCAGGGCGATAGCCGGTTTCGTGGTCGTCGGCGTGGTGATCACGATCGGGCTGGAGTGGCACGCCACCGTGCTGCAGGATCGCTGGCAATACGCCGAGCGGATGCCCACCCTGCCGCTGTTGGGGACGGGGCTTGCGCCGCTGCTGCAGTGGCTCGTCTTGCCACCGCTCGTGGTGTGGCTGGCGCGCCGACTGATGCTCGGCGAAGCCTGTCTGCGCAGGCCTGACGTCGGTGCTCCTTGCACTGGCGACTCGGCAACGACGGCTAAAGAGGAACGTCGAGAGGACTCCCCTTGATGGGCCGCGCCGGCAAGGCCGAGCGAAGTGAGGAGCTAGTCGTGTCACCATCACAGAACGCGCCTGCCAGGCGTCGCTGGCCCTGGCGCCGGCTCTTGCTTGTGATGGGCGTCGCCCATCTGGTGGGCCTGGCCTCATCGCTGGACGCCATGATGTCGAGTCGCACCTCCCAGGGCGCAGTGGCCTGGATCGTCTCACTGAACACGGTGCCCTATGTAGCGGTGCCCACCTACTGGGTGTTCGGGCGTGCGAGGTTCCAGGGCTATGTCTCGGCCCGGCGCGACGAGGACTCGGTGCTAGGACAGGCGCTAGCCAGTAAACTTGCCGAGCTGCGCGCCCACGGCGTTTCTGCGGCTCACAGCGATAAGCACTTGGTGGGCGTGGAGCAGCTGGCCAAGCTGCCGTTTCTCGGCGGCAACCGGGTGGAGCTGCTGATCGATGGCGAGGCGACCTTCGAGAGTCTGTTCGCCGGCATCGGGGCCGCTGAACGCTATCTGCTGGTGCAGTTCTATATCGTACGCGCCGATGAGGTGGGCCTGGCGCTGCAGACTCGCTTGATCGAGAAGGCTCGGCAGGGCGTCGAGGTCTACTTCCTGTATGACGAGATCGGCAGCTATGCCCTGCCGGGGAGCTATCTCAGGGCGCTGGAGGAGGCCGGTGTCCGCGTGCACCGCTTCCACTCCACCCGGGGGCCGGGTAATCGCTTCCAGCTCAACTTCCGTAACCATCGTAAGATCGTGGTGGCTGACGGTGCCCGGGCCTGGGTCGGCGGCTTCAACGTTGGCGACGAGTACCTGCGCGGTCATCCACGCATTGGCCCCTGGCGGGACACCCACCTGATGATCGAGGGGCCGGCAGCCCTGGCGCTGCAACTGGTGTTTCTCGAGGACTGGCACTGGGCCACCGAGACGTTGCCCGAGCTGCCCTGGGAGCCTGTGGTGCCCACCCACCACGCGTCGCCGGTGCTGATCCTTCCCACCGGTCCCGCGGACCGTTTCGAGACCGCCAGCCTGATGATCCAGCAGGCGATCCATGCCGCCCATGAGCGGATCTGGATCTCCAGCCCCTACTTCGTCCCCGACGAGGGCGTGCTGGCGATGCTCAAGCTGGCCGCTCTGAGCGGCGTGGACGTACGGGTGCTGATTCCGGAGCGGCCGGACAATCCGCTGACCTACTTTGCCGCTTACGCGTTTCTGGATTCACTGCTGGATGCCGGTGTCGAGGTCCACCGCTTCGAGGAGGGGTTCCTGCACGGCAAGGCCTTTCTGGTAGATGACGTCGGCGCGGCGGTGGGCACCGTGAATCTGGACAACCGCTCCTTTCGCCTGAACTTCGAGGTGACGGCGCTGGTGATGGACCCGGCATTCGCCGCCGAGGTCGAGGCGATGTTCGAGGCGGACTTTTCCCGCTCGTGGCGGATGCGCCCCGGCGAGGTGGAGGCGCAGCCGCTCTGGCATCGGGTCGCGGCGCGAGCGGCATATCTACTCGCCCCGATACTCTGATGTCGTCGACTAGCAAAAGACCCCAGGCGCGTTTGATATCGAGGGCACCGTACGGCCGACCTGGGTGCGGCCCCTCGGTTGTAGGGCGCCGAACGCCATGAAATACTGCCTCTCATTATCTTCCCCACTGGCTGTTGACTCCGACTCATGCTGCGCCTCCTGCTTTCCTGGCTGCTGTTCCTACCGTTGGTGCTTGCCCTGGCGCTGCCCTCGGCTGCGGCGGAAGCAAGTCATCATGGTGACGTGAGCTGCCCGATCCAGCCTGAACCGTCCGTAGCGCTGCTTTCCTCGCTCGACGTCGATATCGCAATGGATGCAGGACAAGACGATAGCAGTAGCGGCTGCGTGACCTCCTGCGTCAATCTGTCCGGCGGCGCCTCCCCCGATACCGGACTGCTCCCTCCCTCCAGCGAGGCCCTTCGCGCGCCGGTCGTCGCCTGGCTGTCGACCTCTCCTGGGCGTCTCGAGCGCCCCCCTCGCGTCTGACTCGTAGCTGATTGGCGGCTCGTCTCGCTGACGAGCCAATCTTCACGAGAGACGAGAGGTTATCCATGACCTATTGCAAAGGCTGGCACGTCACCCGGCGGGTGGCCGTGCGGACAGCGTTTACGGCCGATGACGGTAAGCCGCGGGGGGACGTCTGATGGACTATCCCACTATCGATCCAGTGGCGATTTCGCTAGGGCCCCTGCAGATCCACTGGTATGGCCTGATGTACGTGGTCGGCTTCGTCGCTGCCTGGTGGCTGGGGCGCCGACGTGCTCATCGGGTCGGCCTTAGCCAGGATGCCATCGGCGACCTGGTGTTCTATGCGGCGCTGGGGGTGGTGGCAGGGGGCCGCCTCGGCTATGCCCTGTTCTACGGTATCGAGCGCCTAGTGGCCGACCCGCTATGGCTGTTCATGGTCTGGGACGGCGGCATGAGCTTCCACGGCGGCCTGCTCGGGGTGCTGGTGGCGGCGCTGCTGTTCGCGCGTAGGCATCGGCTCGGCTACTTCCAGCTCACCGACTTTATCGCGCCACTGGTGCCGATCGGCCTGGGGGCGGGGAGGATCGGCAACTTTATCAACTATGAGCTGCCCGGTCGGGTCAGCGAGCTGCCCTGGGCGATGCCGTTTCCCCACATGGGGCCCGAGACACGCCACCCTTCGGCGCTGTATGAGTTCGCCCTGGAAGGCGTGGTGCTGTTCGTGCTGCTGTGGTGGCTATCCGCCGCGCCACGGCGGCGGGGGATGATCTCCGGCATGTTCATGCTGCTGTACGGCGTGTTCCGCTTCGCCGTGGAGTTCGTACGGCTGCCGGATGAGCATCTCGGCTTTATCGCCTTTGGCTGGGTCACCATGGGCATGCTGCTGACCGCACCGATGATCGTCGCGGGCATGGCGCTTGTCGCCTGGTCGCGTCGGCAGCCGGTCGACGGTGCGCTTGGCCACGGCGTGCTGCCTTCACGCGACCATGGGAGGGCATCCTGATGCTGCCACTTGCTAACCGAGTCACGGCCAGCGCGCTCTCCGCCAGGCGCGGCCAGTGTGCACTGCTGCTTGCCCTGTCGCTGCTGGTTGCGTCGCCAGCGCTGGCCGAGGAGGCCACAGAGTGGCCGCTGGGCCACTACCCCTTGCCGGAAAATGGCGATGTGATTGGCGAGACTTACACGATCATCGTCGAAAACGAGGAGGACACGCTGCTCGACATCGCGCGCGCCCATAACCTGGGCTACGAAGAGATCCGCCGCGCCAACCCTGACGTCAGCATCTGGGTGCCCGGCGTCGGGACCGAGGTGGTGGTACCGGCGCGGCATATCCTGCCCGATGCGGAACGCACGGGCATCGTGATCAATATCCCCGAGCTGCGTCTCTACTACTTCCCGGAGCCCGAGCCGGGGGAGACGCCGCGAGTCGAGACCTATCCAATCGGTATCGGCCGCGAGGGCTACGACACGCCGCTGGGCGTGACCCGAGCGACCATGCGGCTGGAGGATCCGGCCTGGTATCCGCCCCGCTCCATGCGTGAGGAGGCCGCAGCGCGAGGGGAGCCGGCACCGGCGGTAGTGCCGCCTGGGCCGGAGAACCCGCTTGGCAAGTATGCCATTCTGCTGGATATCCCTGGCTACCTGATCCACGGCACCAATGATCCGGACGGCATCGGCATGCGTGCCAGCCGCGGCTGTATCCGCATGTACCCGGAGGATATCGAGGCGATATTCGGTGCCGTGCCGGTGGGCACTCAGGTCAATATCGTCGACCAGCCGATCAAGGTGGGCTGGGACGATGGAACGCCTTTCGTGCAGGTGTATGAGCTGCTGGAGGACCAAGCGCACGGCATGGAGGCGCTGGTGGCGACGCTGGGGATGCTCGATCTGGAAGGTGGGGAGGTGCCGCATTTCGGCCAGCTTAGGAGATTATTGGAGCGCCCGGATGGCCAGGTGGCCGCCGTTGAGCCACCTGCCAACCCTTGCCCGGACGAACTCGACGACCAGCCCGATCAGGCGTCGGGGCTTTACCAGGTGCTCGATCTGCGGCGCTGACGACTCCCCATTAGTCGTCCGACGGGGCTCATCGACCAGTTGGGCCTGGTGTTGACGCGCCTCTTCCACCTGCCTGTGCTGCTGTAACTCGATGTAGGTCAGGGATGACTACCAAGCAGTCAGGGTAAAATACGCTCATGCCTCGGTGGCGGTTTTTACGGATTTTTTAGTCTGGGCTGTGGTGCCATGGTCGCCATCGGGCCCTGCGAGGGCGGTGCGACAGATAGGTCCAGTCCATGGCGAGTCTTTGGCATGAGTTGCAGGAGCAGTGGCGTAACTGGGCGCCGATCCTCAAGGTGTTATCGGTGCTGTGGCTGGTTCTGGCGGTCTTCATGGCCGTGCCCTGGGTGGTGCTGATCCTAGAGGAGGAGCCCGATGCGCAGGCCTTCGCCACGTCTATTGGCATCGTGCTCGGTGCGGTCGTCGTGAGTTGGCTGGCCACCCTGCGCGCCGAGTTTTACCTGAAGCCCGGGCAGATGTTCCTGGTGACCACCCTCAGTTGGGTCAGCATCAGCACCCTGGCCAGCCTGCCGCTGGTGTTGGGTGGCCCCAGCTTTCCTTCACCAATGCGGTGTTCGAGTCTGTATCAGCAATCACCACGACCGGCTCCACCATATTACAAGATATCGATGTTCTGTCTGACGGCCTGAAGCTGTGGCGAGGCATGATGCAGTGGCTGGGGGGCATCGGCATCATCGTGATGGGGATCGCCATCCTGCCCTTCCTCAAGGTGGGGGGTATGCGTCTCTTCCACACCGAGTCGTCGGACTGGTCCGACAAGGTGATGCCACGTACCGGTGGCATCGCCAAGGCCACCCTGTCGATTTACGTGGGCTTCACCCTGGTGGCCATGCTGGCTTATTGGCTTGGCGGCATGCTACCGCTGGACGCGGTGGTGCATGCCATGACGTCCCTGGCCACCGGCGGCTTCGCCAACTCGGATGCCTCCTTCGGTGCCTACGCCGAACAGCCTCATCTGCTGTGGCTGGGCTCGCTGTTCATGCTGATGGGCGCCATGCCTTTCGTGCTCTATATCCGCTTCCTGCGCGGCTCGCGCCTGGCGCTATGGCGAGACCAGCAGGTGCAGGGCCTGCTGGCGCTGCTGTTAGTGGTGATTGTGTTGCTTTCCGGCTGGCGCATGTGGCTCGGCACGCCGCCCTTCGAGGCACTGACCCATGTCACCTTCAATGTGATCTCCATCGTGACCACCACCGGCTATGCGTCGGACGACTACAGTACCTGGGGAGCGCTGGCCTTCGTGGCCTTCTTCTATCTGACGTTCGTTGGCGGCTGCAGTGGCTCCACTAGCGGTGGTATGAAGATCTTCCGGTTTCAGATCGCCAGCATCCTGCTGCGCAATCAGCTGCGTTATCTGATCCACGTCAACGGGGTCTTTACCACTCGCTACAACGGCCAGCCGATCACCGACGACATCACCCGGGGCGTGGTCGCCTTCTCGTTCTTCTTCTTCCTGACCATCGCCGGGCTGGCACTGGGACTGGCGATGATGGGGCTCGACATGACGACAGCGCTATCGGGAGCGGCCACCGCCGTGGCCAACGTGGGGCCGGGCCTTGGCGATACCATTGGGCCCGCCGGCAACTTTGCGCCGCTGCCGGATGCGGCCAAGTGGCTGCTGTGCGTGGGCATGCTGATGGGGCGGTTGGAGATCCTGACGGTACTGGTACTGTTGACGCCGATGTTCTGGCGGCGCTAGGCGGTTGTGCGCATGAAAGCTGGAGTAGAAAGCATGCAGGAGAGTGTAGAAGCGGACACATTGGCATCGAGCCGCCTGGCGCCCGTACGCCTGCTGGTGGCGCTGAGTGGGGGAGACGAAGATGCGGCCCTGGTACGCTCGGCGCATCGGCTAGCGGTTCGTGATGGGGTGAATTGGTGTGCTGCTTACGTGGACAGTGGCGGTGTAAACCCTCACCGGCGGCAAATCCTGGAGCGAGACTTTGCCCAAGTGCAACGGCTGGGGGGCGAGACACGGATCATCGTGGGCCAGGACCGTGCGCGAGAGCTGGTGGCCATGGCCAGGGAACTCAAGGTGGCCACCCTGCTGGTAGGCCACGGACGACCCTCGGGATGGCGAATCTGGCGTCGACCGGTCGCGGAGCGGCTAGCACGCCTGGGAGGGCCCTTCGACCTGGTGGTGGTTGCCGAGGCGCGCCGGCGGCCCCGTTTCCGGCCCCGCCGACGCGGGATAAAGTGGCGCTGGCGTGATCCGGCCATCGCGGCGGCTGCGACGCTGGCGGCCTTGGGGCTTGCGGCAGGGCTGGCGTCCTGGCTGGAGTTGGGCTCCCTGTCACTGCTATTCCTTGCTGCGGTGCTGGTCAGTGCAACCCTGGCAGGCACACGCTCGGCCATGCTCGCCGCCCTGCTGGGCTTCGTTGGCTTCAACTTTTTTCTGACTGAGCCACGTCACTCCCTGGCCATGGTAGAGCAGGACCAGGTGGTAACCATCGTCGTCTATTTATTGGTTGCGGTGGTCGTGGGGCAGTTGGCCGGCAGCGCGCGCAAGCGCCTGCTGGCACTGCGTGCCAGTCGCGAACAGACCTATCAGCTGTTGACCTTCTCGCGCGAGCTGGCCATGGCGACGCACCGTGAACAAGTCGAAGCGGCCGGCGCTGCAACGCTGATGCAGTGGCTGGGTTGTCCGGTGGTCGTGTTGGGTGCAGCCGAAGATGCTGACGATCTGCTGCCGTCGCGCAGTGCCCCGCCGGGGGTGTCGCTGGATGCCGGGGCTCAGACAGCGGTTGCCTGGAGCCGTCGCCATCTTCGCCGGAGTGGCAAAGGCACTGAGCAGCCGATGGATACCGATTGGCAGGTCATTCCGCTACTGGAACAGGATCGCCTGGTGGCTCTGGTTGGACTGGCGCTGGGACAGAGAGAGCGCTTGCCTTCCCCTGATGAGGAGGGGCATATCGATGCCATGCTGCGGCTGCTGTCTCTGGCGCTGGAGCGTACGCGTCTGGTGGCAGACCTGGAGGCTTCACGACTTTCCGAAGAGAACGAGCGACTCCGTTCGGCGCTGTTGGCATCGGTCTCGCATGATCTGAGGACACCGTTGGCGTCGATCATTGGCTCAGCGAGCACGCTGCGCGACCTGCGAGACCAGCTCGGTGCCTGCGACCGCGCCGAGCTGCTTGATGGCATTCTCAGTGAAAGCGAGCGGCTGGATCGCTATATCCAGAACCTGCTGGATATGACCCGCCTTGGGCAGGGAGGCCTCAAGTTGGAGCGCGACTGGATCGCCCTGGACGATCTGGTGGCGAGCGCTCTCAAACGCCTGGGGCCAGTGCTGCAGGGGTTGGAGATACGGCGAGCGTGGCCGGCCGAACTCCCGTTGCTGTATGTGCACCCGGCTCTTATCGAGCAGGCCCTTATCAACGTCATCGAGAATGCTGCACGCTTCTCGCCACCTGGCGGAGTACTGCGTATCGAGGCCGGCCATTCTCCGGCGGATATCTGGCTCGCGGTGACTGACCAGGGGCCGGGTATCGAACCGCACCTGCGTGAACGGGTCTTCGACATGTTCATTACCGGCGGAGAGGGGGATCGCGGTCGCCATGGTAGCGGTCTGGGCCTGGCTATTTGCCGCGGCATGCTGGGCGCTCATGCCGGCAGTGTCACGGCCCTGCCGGCCCCCGACGGTCAGGGCACGCGCATCGTGATGCGTCTTCCCCTCCCTCAAGCGACACAGGCGAGCGACGCGCATGGTGACTGAGCCTCAACGCATTCTGGTGATCGACGACGAGCCGCAAATCCGTCGCTTTCTGCGGATCAGCCTGGTCTCCCAAGGATTCGTGGTTCACGAGGCGCAAAGCGGTGGAGAGGGCTTATCGCTGGCGCTCGAAGAGCTCCCCGACCTGGTGCTGCTGGACCTGGGCCTGCCGGATATGGATGGCCAGGAGGTGCTTAACCGTCTGCGCGCGCGTAGCCAGGTACCGGTCATCGTTGTCTCGGTGCGGGGACAGGAGACCGAAAAGGTACGCGCCCTGGACCGTGGCGCCAACGACTACGTCACCAAGCCTTTCGGCATTCAGGAGCTCCTGGCCCGGATTCGTGCCTTGCTGCGCCATCGCGATGAGTCGCCGTTATCCCTGGAAGGAGGCTGCTATCGCCGGGGTGGCCTGGTGATCGACCTCGGTGCACGGCGTCTGTGGCATCACGCGACGGCTGTGCACCTGACGCCCAAGGAGTACGCGGTGCTCGAGCGGCTCTGCCGACACGCCGGCCGGGTGGTGACCCAGACCCAACTGCTGCGCGAGGTGTGGGGGCCCAGCCACGTCGAGGATAGTCACTACCTGCGCATCGTCATCAGCAAGCTTCGCCACAAGCTTGGCGACGACCCGGGGGCGCCAGCTCTGCTGCAGACCGAGGCCGGTATCGGCTATCGCCTGCTGGTCGAACGTGATGACTCGGCGGCGATGGATAACGACACGGAGAACTTCTCATGAAAATCATCATTCTCGGTGCCGGTCAGGTCGGCGGCACCCTGGCGGAGCATCTCGCCCACGAAGAGAACGACATCACCGTGGTCGATACCGACGGCGGTCGGCTGCGTGATCTGCACAATCGTCTCGACATTCGCACCGTGTCCGGCCCCGCCTCCTACCCCATGGTGCTGCGCCAGGCCGGCTGCGAAGACGCCGACATGCTGATCGCGGTGACCAACTCCGACGAAGTCAACATGATCGCCTGCCAGGTCGCCCACACCCTGTTCCGCACCCCCACCAAGATCGCCCGGGTGCGCGCCACCGCCTATCTGACCCGCAAGGGCCTGTTCGCCCACGAGGCGGTGCCCATCGACGTGCTGATCAGCCCCGAGCAGGTGGTCACCGACCATATCCGCCGCCTGATCGAGTACCCCGGCGCCCTGCAGGTGCTGGAATTCGCCGGCGGCCAGGCCCAGCTGGTGGCGGTCAAGGCCTTCTACGGCGGCCCGCTGGTCGGCCAGGAGCTCGGCTTCCTGCGTCGTCATATGCCCAACGTCGACACCCGGGTGGCGGCCATCTACCGCCGCAACCGGCCGATCATTCCGCGCGGCGACACCGTGATCGAGGCCGACGACGAGGTGTTCTTCATCGCCGCGCGGCGTGACATCCGCGCGGTGATGAGCGAGCTGCGTCGCCTCGACCGCGACTTCCGCCGCGTGGTGATCGCCGGCGGCGGCCATATCGGCGAGCGCCTGGCCGAGAACCTCGAACACAGCCACCAGGTCAAGATCATCGAGCACGACCTGGAGCGCTGCACCACCCTCTCCGAGCGTCTCGACCGCACCGTGGTGCTGCACGGCAGCGCCACCAGCAAGCGCCTGCTGCTGGAGGAGAACATCGAGGATTGCGACATCTTCTGCGCGCTGACCAACGACGACGAGGTCAACATCATGTCGTCGATGCTGGCCAAGCGGCTGGGTGCCAAGAAGGTGCTGACGCTGATCAACAACGCCGCCTACGTCGACCTGGTGCAGGGCGGCGAAATCGATATCGCCATCTCGCCGCAGCAGGCCACCATCGGCAGCCTGCTTACCCACGTGCGTCGCGGCGACATCGTCAACGTCCACTCACTGCGCCGCGGCGCCGCCGAGGCCATCGAGGCGATCGCCCACGGCGACGCGCGCTCGTCCAAGGTGGTGGGCCGTGCCATCGACGAGATCGACCTGCCCAGCGGCACCACCATCGGTGCCATCGTGCGCGGCAAGGAGGTGCTGATCGCCCACGACGATGTGGTGGTGGCATCCGGCGACCACGTGATTCTGTTCGTGGTCGATAAGCGCCGCATCCGTGACGTGGAGCGGCTGTTCCAGGTCGGCCTGACATTCTTCTGACAGGCAGAGTGGAGCCCGAGGCAGTGGGTGGGCCGATGACGTTTCGAATCAATCGCCGGTGAGCAGCTCGAAGCCGCGGCGGGCCAGCTGCACCGGGCGCGATTCGCTGACCGTCCAGGCGGCCATCGAGCCATCGTACATGGCGACATTGTCGAAGCCGGCGATCTCGCTGAGCACAAACCAGTCGGTGGCGGCCCAGTGGCCGGTGTTGCAGAACGCGATGGTGCGCTCATCGCGGTTCAGTTCGGCGGCATTGATGCGCGCGTCGAGTCCCGCGGTATCCAGGTAGAAGGCACCGTTGCGGTCATTCAGGTGGCTCTGGTGTGGCAGGTTGCGTGCCCCCGGAATCGTACCCGCTAGGCGTACCGCGGGGGAGGTGGTCCCGCCGGTGAAGTAGTCCGACGGGCGGGCATCGACCAGCTGGGCCTGGCGTTGGCGCGCCTCTTCCACCTGTTCGGTGGTGGCGATCAGTGCTTCGCGCAGTTCGGCCTGGAAGGGGGCTGGCTCAACGCTAGGCGTCGGGCCGCTGGCTACCTCGAAGCCTTGCTGCTGCCAGCCGGCGAAGCCGCCGTCGAGAATTGCCACCTGGTCGTGGCCGAGGATCTTGAAGGTCCAGTAGATGCGCGCGGCGGTGCCGAAGTCGGTGGGGCCGGTGCCGGCGGGGACGATTACCACGCTATGCTCGTTGCTGATGCCGAGCCCGCCGATCAACTGTTCCAGTTCATCGACGGCGGGCATCAGGCCGGCGACGTCGTTGCGGCTCTCACGCCAGCCGTCTTCGCCGTAGCGTGTGTGCAGGCTGCCGGGAATCTGCGTCGCTTCGAACGCGTCACGGCCACCGCCGCCGTCGATATCCGAGCGCACGTCGAGTACCACCAGGTTGTCCTCATCGAGGTGGCGGTTGAGCCAGTCGGCGTCGACCAGCGGTGTGAGTTCAGAGGAGTACGACTGTGCGGAAAACCCTAGAGTAGCAAGTGTCAGGATCAGGATACGTAACATGGGATTGCCCTCATGCAGATGATGTCATGCCGGTGCAGCGCATGATGCTGCACCGGCATGAATAGGTAGGTTAGCCCTGCCAGGCATGGCCGGCAAAGGCATCATCCAGCGCCGGGTGGTTCACATGGTTGGCGTAGTTGGAGAGCGTCTTCACCGCCATGGCCAGTATGATCTGCAGGACATGCTGCTCCTCGAACCCGGCCTCGAGAAACGTCTTGACGTCGGCCTCGGTCGGCTTGCCGCGCGTCTCGAACATGACGCGCGTGAAGGCGCTGAGCGCGGCCAGGTGCTGATCGGGGATCGGCTGGTCGGTGCGGATGGCCTCGAGCACGTCGGCCGGCACCTGGGACATCTTGTCGGCCAGCATGCTGTGGGCCGACATGCAGTAGCCGCAGCCGTTGAGACGGCTGATGGTCAGGAACACCACTTCCTGCTCGGGTGGCGCGAAGCCGGAGGCCTCGCGGAACAGCTCATAGCCGTGCAGGTAGGTGCTCAGCACGCCGGGGGCCTTGGCCATGCCCTCATACATATGCGGCACAAAGCCCAGCTTGTCGTTGGCCTTCTCGAGCAGCGGGCGTGCCTGGTCGTCGGCGTTGTCGAGGGTCTGGGGGGCAAGCTGCATCTGGTAGTCGGCTGACATGGTGTGACTCCTGTTTGCGGTGGAGGGTACTCACGGTACCTGTAATATGGATTGATCAGTCCAGAATCGGCAAAAAAGCTCCTCTAGTGACATGCGAGTATCGAAGCGTTAGCGAAGCGACGCTAGAAACATCGTGGCGGCGGCTTGCGTGGCGGCGCGATCCTGGGTCGATTTGAGCAGGGTACGCAGCCCGGCCATGCCCATCGTCAGGTAGGTGGCCAGAGCCTTGGAATCACGCTGAGCATCGATGTCTCCCTGGCGCTGGGCGGCGACGATCACCTGCTGAAACAGCGCGGTGATGGCGTCGAGACTGCGCCGCGCCTCCTCGGCTGCCAGCCCTTCACGCTGGCCAAGCTCGCCTGCCGAGTTGAAGATCAAGCAGCCCAGCGCGGCGCGCTCGCTGCCGGCCTCGGCGGCGGTATCCAGAAACAGCCCTTCGATGAATGCCAGCGCCGAAGGTGCCGCCTCGGATCGCTTCGCGAGGCGCACAAGCAAGTTGTCGCGGTAGCGGCGCATCGCCTCGAGAAACAGCTGCTCCTTGTTGCCGTAGGCTTGATACAGGCTGCTACGCGAAATCTGCATGGCATCGAGCAGATCTCGCGTCGAAGCACTGTCGTAACCACGCGCCCAGAATACCTGCATGGCGGCACTGGTGGCTTGGTCGGGGCTGAAGGCAATGGGGCGTCCGCGTGTCATGCCGTGAATTTAGTACCAATCAGTCCATATATCAAGTGCGCGTGATCCGGGGTTGGGCCGAAAAACAGGTGTAAGGAACGCAGTGTGATCCAGACCAAGTCGGTATGGCGCCACGTACAGGGAGCCTCCAGGCCGCTGACAGCTGGCGGCGAGGCGTAGCGTTAGCGCCATGGCACGACAACACACGCTGTCGTCGTCCATCAGTGATCGAGGAGATCTGACAATGACAATACAAGACGAGAAGCGCCGCAGCTTGCTGGCACGGCTGAGCCGCCAATTGGGCTATACCGCGCCAGCGCTGGTGTTGGTAGCGGGTGGTTCGGCGTTTCAGGCGATGGCCGGTGAGGCGCCTGACAGTCGCTCATTCACTAGCGGCCAGGACGCGCCGCTGATGCTGGCAGAAGCCCACGCCGAAGGCCAGGCAGAGGCCGAAGGGGAGGCAGAGGCAGAAGCAGAAGCCGAAGCAGAGGGTGAAGCCGAGGCCGAGGGGGAAGCCGAAGCCGAGGGAGAAGCCGAAGCGGGTGACCATGACAGATCTGCGGTCGAGCGCCCCGACGGCTATACCCCGGGGTATGACGAGTCGGGTGATAACCCCGCCGAGCTGATCGCCCGAGGCGAGGTGCTGTTCAACGATACCTCGCTGAGTACCAATGGCCTCTCCTGTGCCAGCTGCCACGGGGCCGATGGCTTGTCGGGATATCAGGACACGTTCAATGACCCTTACCCCCATGAGGTCGCCATGGGCATGGACATGTTCTCGATGGAGCGCGTGCATGCCGACGAGATGGTCCAGCTGTGCATGGTCGCCCCGATGGATGCCGAGCCGCTGGACTGGGATTCTCAAGAGCTGGCAGCACTATCGGCCTACGTGGTTGATGCTCAGAAGCGCTTCGCCGGCAACAGCACAGGGCACAACTGCGATACCTGACCCATGCATGAAAGGGAAGGCGGGGCCTTCCCTTTCACCGCCGCTGCGGTCGCGAGGCTCGTCAGAGATCTTGGCTTGTAAGGACTGGCGTGTGGCGACGACACAGGGAGCAGGATTGCAGGTAGTGCATGACATAGCGACGTAGCCAAATGAGGGCAGCGCGATGACGAAGCAGAGTACGCCGCAACGGCGGTTTTGGCTGGGCGGCAAGCGGGCCGACGAGCAGGATCGTTTCTTTCGCGAGGCGCTGGAGCCACTGGGCTGGAAACAGGGTGATGAAGACCACTGGGACGCGGCGTGGATCACCGGCATGCCGGAGAGCAAGCAGTTTCGCCGCGTGACACCGCAGCGCAGCATGAACCACTTTCCGGGCAACGCCGCGCTGACGGTCAAGAGCCGTCTCCACGACAGCCTGGCCAACCTGCGCGAGCACATACATGCCAGCCATGGCGCCGAGAGCGAACTGGCCCAGCGGCTGGCATTCTTCCCGCGGGCCTATGTGATGCCACACGACTACCACGCCCTGCAGGCCGCCGCACTGGCAGATCCGCAGCAGCGCTGGATTCTCAAGCCCACCAATGCCTCCAAGGGCAAGGGGGTGCGGGTACTGCAGGACGTGGCCCAGGCGCCGCTGGCCGCCGACTGGCTGGTCCAGGAGTACCTGGCCAACCCTCACACCATCCGCGGCCACAAGTATGTGCTGCGCCTGTATGTGCTTATCTCGAGCATCGAGCCGCTGCGTGTTTATCTCTATCGCCAGGGGTTTGCCAAGCTGGCTTCCGAGCCCTGGGACCCCGACGATGTCGACAACCCCTACAGTCAGCTGACCAACCCTGATATCAATGCGCTCAACACCGATGCCGAGGTGCCGGTGGAGTTCATCGATCTCGAGCGCTACCGGCACTGGCTGCGCGAGCAGGGCCATGACGACGAACAGCTGTTTGCCAAGATCGAGGACCTGATTGCCTTGACCGCCATCTCGGCGGTGGATGCCATGCAGCAGCGTACGGCCCAGGTCGGCGCCGACCCCAAGGGCTGCTACGAATTGCTGGGGCTCGACTGCCTGGTGGACGACACTCTCAAGCCATGGATTCTCGAGTGTAATCTCAGCCCGTCGCTGGGCATCTGCGCCGCCCCCGAGACCGGTGGCCTGGTCGAGGAGCGCGTCAAGGGGGGGCTGGTGCACGACATGGTCGCGCTGCTGGGCATTGGCGCGGCCCGCGATAGCGATGACTCGCTGCTGGCCGAAGCTCAGGCGGAGGAGGCCCGTGGCGGCAACTTCCAGCGCTTGCTGCCCGCATCCGAACCCGAGCGTTACCTGCCCTATTTCTCACTGCCGAGGCTGGCCGACGTGCAGCTGGCCGATGCCTTGAGCGGCGTGGCCGTGCCACGTCCACGCCTTGGGCGTCGCCACGTGGCAGAGCTGCTCGACGATGACCAGCTGGCGCTCTATGCCACCCACACTCACCGCTACTATCGGCCCAACGACAGCGCAGCGCTGATCTGGCTGCTGGCCACCGAGGGGGTCGAGCCGGATGCCATTGCCGACGAGCTGGCCCGGGCGGCGGAGGCAGAAAAGGGCGGCAGTGTGGATCGTGACGTCCTGCGTCGCGAGGTCTGGGCCACGCTTGGCGAGTGGTGTCGCGATGGCCTGCTGTGTCAGCGCGGTACGCAA
Source organism: Franzmannia qiaohouensis (assembly GCF_031451695.1). Taxonomy (NCBI): domain Bacteria; kingdom Pseudomonadati; phylum Pseudomonadota; class Gammaproteobacteria; order Oceanospirillales; family Halomonadaceae; genus Franzmannia; species Franzmannia qiaohouensis. The sequence continues at coordinate 100,455 of NZ_JARWAM010000004.1, read as the reverse complement.
GATGCCTCGCGGCATGCCAGCGAGGCAGCGCCCGCCGAGATCGACGCTACGCCACAGGCCATGCAGTTGGCCTTCGATGGCAAGCGCTGGGCACTGTATCTCCCCAGCGGTCCGGCGATGAACCGGCTGACGGCACTCTTCGCCGGGGCGCTGGTGCCGCTCAGTGAACAGGCTGCAATACACCTGCCACGTCTCGACGTCCTGCGCGAGACCGCGGGCTACAGCCTGGCGGCGGGCGGCGAGGTAGTTGCCGGGCGAGTGACGCTGGCCCAGCTCGGCCCTGCGCTGCTGGGCTATCTGGTGCGCCAGGCCTGCACGCCGGATCACCCGGTGCTCGACGCCGGCCTGCTGATTACCCCGCAAGGCACCGGTGTACTGTGCCTCTTCGCGGTTGGTGAGCATATCGACGTTGCCCAGCGGCTGGTATCGGCGGCAGACGGCGTACTGACGCGAGGCGTGCGGTTATCGCTTGACGCTGCGCCGGTCATCGAGCCGCTTGGCCTGCCTATCCCGGAGATCTTTGCCGGCATGATACCCGACCTGCCGAACCGCATCATGCTGCAGGGCGTGCTGGTCGCGGGTGACGGCGATGACGCGCTAGGCACGCCATCGGCGCTGGATGTGCTCGGCACGCTGCTGGCCTGCTGCAGCGCTCCCGACGACGCTGCGGCTGAGCCAGAAATGGTGATGGCACTCGGCGAGTGGCTGGGAGGGCTGTCGAGACGTTCACTGGGGCAGGAAGCGCCCAGCTTCGCGACGCTATCGGGCTGGTTTGCCGAGCTCGAAGCGGCACGCCAAGTCACCGAGCAGAACGCGCCGTCGCCTCACGGCGGCGTTGCTAAACGCGCGTCGACTCCTTAGGTTGGCGTACTGCATGACGGCATGCCGTGGCATGTCGCCTATTCATCATCACGGAGGTCATCATCATGACACTGCAAGATGAGAAACGAAGAAGCCTGCTGGGGCGTCTCAGCCGCCAGCTCGGCTATGCCGCTCCGGCGCTGGCGCTGGTCGCCAGCGGTGTGGCGTTCCAGGCCGTAGCCGACGATTCGGCCACCTCTGCGGGGTTCAGCGGGAGCCAGGAGGCACCGCTGATGCTGGCAGAGGCCCATGATGCAGAAGCCGATCCCGAAGCCGAAGGAGGGGCAGAAGGCGAAGCTGAGGGTGAAGGGGAAGCAGAAGCCGAGGGAGAAGCCGAAGGCTGATTCATTGGCGTGCCGGGCCGGACGCCACTCAGGCGCCGGCCACGGCTAACTTCCATGTCATCAATGGGGTCTCGACATGACCACGACAGAGTCCACACCTTGTACACCTGACCGGGCGCTCATCGAGGAGAACCAGGTGGCCCTGGCACAGCTGAGACACCTCGTTGCCGGCCTGACACCGGAGGCGTATCAGCAGGCGGCCGGCCGCCAGGGCCGCCATACGCTTGGTAAGCACGTCCGGCATATCATCGACCACGTCGAGGCGCTGCTGAATCTCGGCCCGGAGGAGGGCGTTATCGACTACGAGCATCGCCGCCGCGACGCGCGTCTCGAACAGTGGCCGCAGCAGGCAGCGAACCGGCTGGATGATCTCGAAGCCCTGCTGGCTGCTTTTGCCCCCCAGCGAGAGGCGGCGAGCCTGCACTACCCTGTCGGCGATGAAGCGCTGACGCTCGATACCAGCGTGTCGCGTGAATTGGCCTTTCTGACCAGCCACACCATTCATCATATGGCGATCATCGGCCTGCTGGCCGAGCATCAGGGTATCCCGCTCGCCGAGGATTTTGGCGTCCATCCCTCAACGCTAAGGCACTGGCAGCAGCAAGCCGCGTCCTGTTAGGCGGCCGTGGGACATGTTCAGTCCCGGGTATTGTCCGGATCCGCCCCGCGCCCGGCGCGTTCGATGTCCTCCTCGAAGCGTCGGCCCACCTCATGCAGTAGCGTGAACTGCTTTTCGCATTGACGGCAGGGGTCGCACATCATCAAGTGGAACGTCAATGACATGCGCTCCTGCAAGGACAGGCTACGATCCTGCTTGAGCGACATCAGGCGAGTGGCTCCCTTGCACATCATCATGGTGATTCCTCCTTCAGCCAGCCACTCTCGAGGCAGCTACGCAAGCGCAGCCGTGCGCGGTGCAGAATGACCCAGCAGTTGTTCTCCTTGATACCGATCTCCTGGCAGATCTCGGCGGTGGAGAGGCCCATCAGCTCACGCATCGAGAAGACCCGGGCGACGTTGTCCGGTAGGGCGATCATGCAGGCGTCGAATACCTGCCAGAAGCGCTCGTTCTCGAACATAGCATCCGGTTCGCCCCAACTGGCGGGGCGGGCATGCTGATGCCAGCGACCGTTGTGCTGGAATAGGCGATCGACCACATCGTCGTCACCGGCTTCCTCGAGCGGTTGCCACTTGCCTTGGCGCTTCTGGGTGCGCAACGTATCGAGAATCTTGTATTTCAGGATGCCGAATACCCAGGTCTCGTATCCGGAGCGCCCAGCAAAGCTGGCGTCCTTCTCGATGGCCGCCATCAGGGCTTCCTGAACGGCATCCTCGGCCAGTGCATTGTCTCGCAGGTGCAGGCGCGCAAAGGAGACCAGGCGCGGTCGTACCGCCGTCAGCCGTTCCATGCGTGAGGGCGATGTCGCGGGCTTGTCTTCGTCGGACAGCGGGTCTGTCATGCTTGTCATCCTCCGTCATCAACATCGCCATGTGTCACGGGGCAGTGTAAGGTCTGTACACTTGGCTGTCCTGATGCTGAAGGATTTATGTACCTCCTCTTGCGGATGTCGAGCAGCGAGCTTGCCAGGCCGATGGCGTGGGGGGGATCGAGGGGATAACGGATCGGCAACCGAATCAGCCAGTGGAATCAAGCCACGAGGTGATATCGGCTAGCCGCACTTCGTCGCAGACATTGCAGTTGAGGCAGCGCAGCAGGCTGCTCTCCTTCGAGTAGCCCTCGATCCGGAAGTACTGCAGCATCATGTCGGGGGGTGACTCAGCGTTGCCGCAGCGCAAGCAGGTAATCTGCATGCCAAAGGCGTGAGCAATGACATCGATATGTTGCATGGGATCTATCCTTGATCGTAGGGGGAGCTACCCAGCGTCTTTTTTATGCCATTTTTCTTTTCTCTTCCTTAACCTGGGTTAGCTTAACGGGTCTCTATCCGTGAGAAGGTGGTGGCCGTTGAGCAAGGATCGCTCAGCCATGGAAGACGCGCCCAGGATGGCGCACTAGCACAAGGATGCATGGGCAGGATGCCCATGGAGGCTGCAAGGAGTGCAGTGCTGAGAAGGGCCTGGCCGGAAACGGTCGGGCCCTTCTTCTTGTGCGTGGTACTTGGTGGGTGCCTTCGCATGGCGTCGCGGCTGGGCTAAGCTGTCGAAACACCACGCCTGTGACAAGGCGTCATTCACTGTTTCGGAGGTTGTCCCATGCTGTTACGCGCTCTGGCATCTGCTGCGCTGCTCGCTTTCCCACTGGTCGCGCTGGCGGAATCCCCCAATCTCACTCCAGGCGAATGGGAGTTCACTAGTACCACCACGGTAGAGGGCGATTTCCCGATCCCTGATGAAACCGATACCCACCGCGAGTGCCTGACCCAGGATGCCATCGATGAGGCCAATGCGGCGTTCGTTCAGGAAGAGGAGGGCTGCGAGTTTCTCGAGCAGTCGGCCAGCAGTGAGCGCATGAGCTATCGCATGTCGTGCCAGGGCGAGGGCGGTGAGGCCATGGTCGAAGGCGAGATGCGCTACTTCGAAGAGCGCATGGAAGGCGATATGCGGGTCGAGACCACCACACCGATGGGCGACATGATCATGAACACCAGCATGGAAGGCGAGCGGCTCGGCGACTGTTGAACGGCAACGCCCGCCAGCATGCCCTATCAGCCTGCCGCGGCGCCCGCCACGGCAGGCTCGGGCGCCTCGGGGCGGTGGCGTGCCCACTCTAGTGCGGTGGCGTGCTGATGAGTGGGGAAGACGCGCATCTCCTGCGAGCGCAATAGCCGATCCTCCAGTCTCACCACACGTCTTACCCAACGCTTGTCGCTAACTACTGCGGCGCGGTAATAGTGCGACAGCTCACTCAGCTGGGTCAGACCGTAGCCGATGTCACGCAGCAGCGCGGTGGCGGTCATCCAGCGCATCTGGTCGAGCTCGACGTAGAAGCTGATGCGCGGCTGCTGGCGCTTGGCCTCCTCGATGGTGTCGATGATGACTTGCAGATCTTGGCCATCGACGCGGCCGCTGACACGCATCGCGACTAGATGGGCGGCGCCTGACGGTAGTAGTTCTATCATCTCATGGCCTCCTGTTGGACCCACCACAGGGTGGTGGGGTGGATCCTCAACAGCAGCATAGCAGCCCCGCTCCTCAGTGTGCCTCATGAGCCGACGCAGGGGTGTGATGATCGTCCATTTCGCGCTGCAGGCGGCGCTGCACATCCCCCGGCGAGCCGGTGTTGCGTGCCAGCAGGTCGTAGGCCACCGGCACCACGAACAGCGTGAACAGGGTCGCTGCGGCCACCCCGCACATGATCACGGTGCCGATTACCAGGCGCGTTTCAGCACCGGCACCGCTGCCGATGATCAGCGGAATGGAGCCTGCCATGGTGGTCACCGCGGTCATCAGGATCGGCCGCAGGCGTGTCACCGAGGCATCGACCAAGGCGTCGTGGAAGGCTACGCCCTGGTCGCGCAGTTGGTTGACGAACTCGACGATCAGAATGCCGTTCTTGGCCGCCAGGCCGATCAACATCACCAGCCCCACTTGGCTGTAGATATTAAGCGACTGTCCTGTGAGGAACAGCCCCAGCAGGGCGCCGCTCATCGCCAGCGGCACGGTGAGCATGATCACGAAGGGGTGCACGAAGCTCTCGAACTGGGCGGCCAGCACCAGGAACACCACCAGCGCTCCCAGCAGCAGCAGGAAGGTGGTGGCACCACTGGCTTCCTGAAAGTCCCGCGAGGGGCCGTCGACATCGGTCTGTGCCTCGGCGGGCAGAATCTCGTCGGCGGTCTGCTGCAGGTAGTCGAGGGCCTCGCCGAGGGGATAGCCTCCCGCCAGGTTGGCCTCCAGGGTGATCGAGCGCACCCGGTTGAAACGGCTCAGGGTGCTGGGACCGGCGAAGTCGGTCAGGGTGACTAGACTGGCCAGCGGGATCAGTTCACCGGAGCGCTGCGAGCGTACCTGGATATTGTCAAGGGCGCGGGCGCTGCGCTGGGCGCGGCGGTCGCCCTCGAGAATCACGTCGTACTCCTCGCCGTCATCGACATAGCGGGTCACGTTGCGCCCGCCGAGTAGCGTCTCCAAGGTACGGCCGATCTCGGTCACGGTGACGCCTAGCGCGGCGGCGCGCTCGTAGTTGATGTCGACGCGCAGCTGCGGCTGGGTCTCCTGATAGTTGCTGTCTAGTGCGGTAAGCCGTGGGTTATGCTCACGGATATGTTCGAACATCATGTCGCGCCATTCGGCGAGCTCCTCATAGGTGCCGCCGCCGAGCACGAACTGCACCGGCTTCTGGATGCGCTGGCCGAAGCCTTGGCGCATTACCGGCGAAGCCGTTACCCCGGGTAGGTCGCGTAGTTTTGCGCGCACCTCGTCCATGATTTCCCAGGCGCTGCGGCGACTGCCCCAGTCCGCCATGTTGACGATCACGAAGCCGTTATTGAAGTTTTCGATATTGCCGAAGCCGCGCGGTGCGCGGATTACCACCCGCTCCAGTTCACCCGACTCGACCATCGGTTCGAGGCGATACTCGATCTCGTCCATGTAGTCCATGATGTAGTCGAAGGTCGCCCCCTCCGGCCCATTGACCAGGATGATGAAGTTGCCGCGATCCTCCTGGGGGGTGTACTCGTTGGGCAGGCTGCTGGCCAGCCAGCCGGTGCCTGCCACCAGTGCGATGAACAGCGCCAGCACCAGCAGGCGCAGCTTGAGTACCTTGAGCAGAATGCGCCGGTACAGCCGCTGACTGAACTCGAGCAGCGCCTGCACGGCGTGGGCCAGGCGGCCTTCATGCATATTGGGGCTGAGGATCTTCGACGCCATCATCGGCGTCAGGGTCAGCGCCAGCAGGCTCGAGATGGCCACCGCGGCGGCCAGGGTCAGTGCAAATTCCGAGAACAGCCGGCCGATGTCACCTTGCAGCATGCTCAGCGGCACGAATACGGCGATAAGTACCAGGGTGGTGGCGATGACCGCGAAGGCGATCTGGCGGGTGCCGCGGAAGGCCGCTACGAGCGGCGTCTCGCCGTAGGCTTGCATGCGGCGGTTGATGTTTTCGAGCACCACGATGGCGTCATCGACGATCAGGCCGATGGCCAGTACCAGGGCCAGCAGTGTCAGCAGGTTGATCGAGAAGCCCAGTGCAGCAAGCGCGATAAAGGCGCCGATCAGCGCAATCGGCACGGTCACCGCCGGTACCAGGGTGGTACGCAGGTTGCCGAGGAACATGAATATCACCACCACCACCAGGCCCATGGCGATGAACAGCGTCATTACCACCTGCTGAATGGCACCGGAGACGAACACCGAGGAGTCGAAGTTCATGCTCAGTTCCATGCCTTCGGGCAGCGTCTCCTGCAGGCGCTCCATCTCGGCGGTGACGCCTTGCGAGACCTCCAGCACGTTGGCGGTGGACTGCTTTATCATTCCCAGCCCGACCATCGGCACGCCGTTGGCGCGAAACACCGAGCGATCCTCCACCGAGCCGATCTCGACTCGCGCCACATCGCCCAGTCGCACGATATAGTCATCGCTGCGCGACAGTGCCAGGGCGCGGAAGTTGTCTGGCGTGGCGAAGTTGCGCGGCAGGCGTACTACGAACTGGCGATCGTCGGACTCTATCGAGCCCGCTGGCAGCTCGACATTCTCGGCACGCAGGGCATCCTCGACATCGCCCGCGGTGAGGTTGCGCGCTGCCAAGGCGTTGCGGTCGAGCCATACACGCATGGCGTAGTCGCGCCCACCACCGACCCGAACCCGGGCTACGCCGGGTTGCACCGAGAAGCGGTCGACCAGAAAGCGATTGGCATAGTCGGTGAGTTCGGGAATGTTGAAGTCTTCGCCGGAGAGACTCAGCCATAGGATCACGTCCTCGCTGCTGTCGGCTTTCTGCACCTCGGGTGGGTCGGCTTCATCGGGCAGGTTACGCAGAGCGCCGGAGATACGGTCGCGTATATCGTTGGCGGCGGCGTCGATATCCATCTCGAGGCCAAACTCGATATTGATCCGCGAGCGGCCATCCTCGCTGGAGGAGGTAATGAGCTGGATGCCCTCGACGCCGGCAATGCGATCCTCGAGCACCTGGGTGATGCGGGTTTCGACCACGCTGGCCGAGGCACCGGGATAGCGGGTGTCGATGCTGACCACCGGCGGGTCGATGGAGGGATACTCCTGCAGCGGCAGGCGTTCCAGGGCCAGGAAGCCGAATGCCACGATCAGCAGGGCGAGGACCGTGGCCAGGACCGGGCGTTGAACAGAAACATCCGATAAGCGCATCAGGCGTCATCCCCGCGGTGCTGCTCGAGGATCTCGCGGATCGAGTGTTCGTCGTCGGCAATACCCAGCAGCCGCACCCGGTCGCCGTCGCGGACCCGCTGCACGCCGTGGCCGACCACCAGGTCGCCGGGTTCGAGCCCCTCCAACACCTCTACCTGGCCGGCGCGGCGCTCGCCGATCACGATCTCATGGCGGCTGATGCGGTTATCGTCGTCCTCGTCGATGAGCATCACGTACTGCCGCTCGCCGCTGGGTACCAGCACGCTCTCGGCCACCACCACGGCGTCCCTTGGACTGCGCTGCAGCACGACTTCCATCAACATGCCTGGGCGCAGGATCAGGTCGGGGTTAACAAACTCGGCGCGCACCTGGACGCTGCGGGTAACCGGGTCGACCCGGGCGCCGATGCTCGCCACCTCACCCTCGAACTGCTCATCGGGGAAGGCCACGCTATGAGCGCTCAGATTTAGGCCGGGACGCAGGATTGCTAGATACACCTCGGGCACGCTGAAGTCGAGCTTGACCACGTCGAGCTTATCGAGGGTCACCAGCTCCATGCCTGGTGTGACCAAGGCGCCTCGACTGATATTGCGAAAGCCCACCACGCCGTCGAAAGGGGCGCGGATACGGTGGCCCGACAGGCGCGCTTCGATAGCTTCGATGTCTGCCTCGATTTGGCGCAGGCGTGCTTGACTATCTTCAACGTCGGCCCGCGAGCCGAGATTGCGTGACTCAAGTTGTGAGGCACGGGACACGGCGTTACGGCGCTCGTCACGCAGTGCCTGGGCTGCGCGCAATTGGGCCTGCTCTTCGCTGTCATCGAGCTGCACCAGCAACTGGCCGGCCTCCACCTGCTCGCCGTCGATGAAGTTCAGCTCGCGTACGATCTCGGTCACGGTGGCCGAGAGCGTTACGCTCTCGTCGGCGCGCAAGGTGCCAAGGGCTTCGAGAGGATCGGACCAGCGCTGCTGATCGGCGCGGGCACCAATCACCGCGGTGCGCTCGTCAGTCAAAGCGATAACGCTGTAAAGGCAGAGGGAGAGCGTCAGGGCAAGCGTCAGCCAGGCGCGAGGCGCCATCGAAATAAGAATCATGATGTCTCTACACGGTCGATGAGTCGGCAGGTGCACCTCCTGTGCTCCCCCTGTCATTAGGCTACTTATCACTACGGCCAGTAATGTGACAAGAATGAGGTATTTTGCTGACCTTATTAGGTGATGCGGTAATTGTACAGAATGTTTTTGATGGTATAAGTTCAATCCCTCAGCGGGGCGACGAGCGCCGACGAGCTTGATAGAATGCCGCACCTGATTCATCGCATCTTTCGCCAAGGCCGTGCCTGGAGCCTCCTGCCCATGACCTACGACGTTGTTGTGATCGGCGCCGGCGCTGCCGGGTTGATGTGTGCCCTTACCGCCGGCTATACCGGGCGGCGGGTGCTGGTAATCGATCATGCCAACAAGGCCGGCAAGAAGATCCTGATGTCGGGGGGCGGGCGCTGCAACTTCACCAATATGGCGACCTCGCCGGCGAACTTCTTCTCGGCCAATCCACACTTCTGCATCTCGGCGCTCAAGCGCTATCGTCCCGAGCACTTCGTCGAGCTGGTCGAGCGTCATGCCATCGACTACGTGGAAAAGGCCCCCGGGCAGCTGTTCTGCGCCGATTCGGCCAAGCAGATCGTCGCCATGCTGCTAACCGAGTGCGACTGGGCCGGCGTCGAGGTGACGCTCAAGACTGAGGTCACCAGGGTCGAGCGCCGTGGTGAGAGTATGTGCTTGCTTACCTCGCGGGGCATGATCGAGGCGGGCGCGGTAGTGGTCGCCTGCGGCGGCCTGTCGATCCCGACCATGGGCGCCAGCGGGTTTGGCTACGATATCGCTCGTCAGTTCGGCCTGACGGTCACTGAGACCCGCCCGGCGCTGGTGCCCTTCACGCTGACTTCGCAGTGGAAAACCCGTGCCAGCGAGCTGGCCGGGGTCGCTTGCGAGGTGAGCGTTCACTGTCGGCGCGACGGCCGGCGCCATGGCAACTATCGCGAGCCGCTACTGTTCACCCATCGTGGCCTGTCGGGGCCGGCGATGCTGCAGATCTCCAGCTATTGGCAGCCTGGCGACGAACTGCAGATCGATCTGCTGCCCGGGCTCGACGTGGTCGAGGCGCTGGCCGTGGCGCGCCGCGAGACACCGCGTCGCCATCTCCTCACCTGGCTGAGTGAGCACTTGCCCCGGCGCCTGGCCACGGCAGTGGGGGAGTGGTATGGCGAGGCGCCGACCCTGGCCGAGCTCTCCAACGCTGAGTTGGCAGCCTGGCAGCAACGACTCTCGTCATGGCGTATCAAGCCCGCCGGCACTGAGGGTTGGCGCACGGCAGAGGTAACCCTGGGAGGTGTCGATACCCAGGCAATCTCCTCCAAGACCTTTGCTGTGAACGACCTGCCGCAGCTGCGCTTTATCGGTGAGGTGCTCGATGTTACCGGAGAGCTGGGAGGCTATAACTTCCAGTGGGCATGGGCCTCAGGAGTGGCCTGTGGACAGTCGCTATAGAAGAGAGGCGGGGGGTCAGCGGCGTAGCATGCGCAGCAGCCGCTGGGCACGCCGCAACAGCAACACGCCGGCGACGCCGCGCTGGGCGAAGCGTACCAGCGCGTGGGGATGGCGTGCGCTGGCCAGCAGCGCCAGGCCGCCCAAGGTATAGGTGGGCAGCTTGATGCGCCGGAAAGTACGGTCGATTTGCTGGGTGGCGCCGAGCCAGCGACTCGACTCGACCATGATATCTATGCGCTGCTGCTCGATTTGCGTCTCCAGGGCCGCCTTGCGCTGGCGGCGTAACTCTCGAGCGGACGGGGTCTTAGTCGTCACGTGATGTCTCCATCAGCGCGCGGTCAGTCGCCAGATGCTTGAGAGTGCTCTTGAGTAGCGTAGGACGTTTGGCCAACCTGACGGCCCACGCCGCCAAGCCCAGACCGCCGCCGAGAAGCACCATTGCGCTGGCACCAATGGCCATCAGCCGATGGGTCTCCCAGAACAGCACCACCACGAATAGCGTCAGCACGGTCAATCCCAGCATCACCATTAGCAGACTGATACCCGCTAGCAACAGCAGGATGAAAAGCCGTGCTCGCTCCTCCTCGAGTTCAACGACGGCGAGGCGCAAGCGCGCCTCGCCGTTACTCAGCAAGCTGGCGATCAGCCGCTTGGTAGCGCCGAACAGTCGCTCGGCCGGTCCCTGGCCTTGGCTCATCAGCGCCGACCGAGCAGCAGGCCAATTACCATGCCGGCGGCGGCGGCGATACCGACACTGGACCAGGGGTTGTCGTGGACGTACTTGTCGCAGACATCGACCTGGTCACGCACCGTATCGCGGGCTTCGCCATACAGGCGTTCTCCACGTGCTTCGAGGCGGTCACGAGTGTCGTGGAGACGCTTCTCGGCGCGCTCGCGGAGCTCCTTGATGTTGCTGCGCGAGTCGTCGGCAGTGGCGTTGACCAGTTCCTCGATGGTCTGGGTCAGGTGATGTAGGTCAGCCTTGAGTTGCTCGGTACTGGCATCGGTATTGGGTTTGCGGCTTGCCATCGGGGTCTTCCTTTGACGGTGAATGACGTCTCCAGCATAGCAGGTCGCCATGTGACTTCAATCAGCTGCCGCCAGCACCACGCTACATTTCCGGGCGCCCGGCAAACAGCGGGTTGAGGCTGAAGCCGAGACTGAGGCGGTGGTTGGAGTTGTCGTAGTCGATCATGCTCTCGCCGTAGCCCACGTAGTACTGGACGTGGCCGCGAATGTTGCCGAATAGCGGCCAGGAGTAGTCGACCTGGGAACCCATGTTGCCGGCACTGGGGTTGCCGCGTACCAGCACGCTGGCCTCATGATCGTTATTGAAGCGGCGCGCGACCTCGATATCGCCGTAGCCCATGTAGCGGTCGATATCGGGATTGTCGTCGTCGCCGTCCGACTCGGGGATCCGCCAGTGCGGGGTCACGGTGAGCGCCCAGTCGCCGCGCTGAAAGGTGCTCTCGAGGTAGATCCGGTTCCAACTGCGCGACAACTCGGTGGAGCGGCCGTTGGAGAGATGGTTGAAGGCCAGCCGGTTACGCGTATTGGTCCAGCCGAATAGCCGTGAGTCGTTGTCGAAGCTCAAGAAGGCTTCCGGTTCGTAGTTGGTCTCGCGAAAAGGTGAAGAGGCGTTGGAGTTGTAGGCCTGCCACCAGCTGCGCTGGGTATAAGCGAAATAGAGGTCGGCACGATCACCAAACAGCCCCTCGATCAGATTGACCTTGGCACTGAACTGAAACTTGACCTCGAAGTCGTCGACGCCGTTCTCTTCACTGATGAAGCGAAAATTGTCAGCGTTCTGGCGAGCGTTATAGCTCACCGGCAACAGGTAGTTGCGCCGGTAGGCGGTGATGGCCAGTGGGTTGCGGTCCGACTCACGCTCCAGGGCGCGCCGCTCCTGGGCCTGCTGCAGTGTTTCAATGGCGGTCTGGTCGATCTCGGGCTGAACGCCTGGGGAGTGCTCCTCGGGGATCGTCTCGAGTTCGCTCTGAAGGCTGTCCAGCTCCTGTTGTAATGCGTCGATGCGGTTTTCGATCTGTGCACGCCGGTTGTCGGCGTGGGCCCCTGCCGTGGCGACCAGGCTGAGGATGGCCAGCGCGGTGCCGACGGTGGCAGTGGTACGAAGCAGGGTCATGAACGAGTGCTCATAAGGGGGATGACGTGCCACCGTTCTACCACGCCCGGGGCCTAAGTCAACTGCCGTGACTCGTGAATGCAAAGAGATTGCCTTGGCGCCGCCTGAGACCCAAAATCTGCCCCTGGGCCGCTATCGGTTTTGCCCGGAGAGTGCCGTGATCTGTTGTCGCCGTGGAATTACCCGTTGGGTGCCGCTTGTGTGGTTAGGCGCGCTGTTGCTATTGCTGCTCAGTCTGCCGCTAGCGGCGCTGGCCGAGCTACCCGACGTTGAGCAGCTCGAGGCGCAGCTGGCCGAACTCGCGCCCGGCGAGGGCGAGACTCTTAGCCAGGCCCAGCAGCGTCAGCGCGATGCGCTTCAGGATGCGATCGACGCACTGCAGCGGCTTGAGGACGTTGAGGAGCGGCTCGCCGCTCTCGATCGTCGACTGCAGGAGGCGCCCGCCGAGCTGATGCGCCTGGAGCGTGAGCTGCAGGATGAGGAGCAGGCGGTGTCAGAGCTCTCGGCGGCGGATCTCGACGACCGGCCACTGGCCGAACTCGAGGATCGCCAGCAGGAGGCGCTGGGCGAGCTGCAGCGCCTCCAGGATCGCCTGGCTGAGGTCAACGCCCAGTTGCTGACGGCCCAGACTCTGCCTGAGCGGGTCCAGCAGGCGATTGGCGATGCCATGCAGCGTACCGATCAGACCCGTCGGGCGCTGGATGAGTTGGCGGGTCGCGATCTCACTGCTGATGATCCGCGTATGCTTGCACTTCGTGCTGAGCGCCAATTGGCCGAACGCGAGCTACGGCTGCACCAGCGTGAACTAGGCTCGAATACTCGCCTGCGTGAGCTTGCTCAGCAGCGCCGCGAACTACTTACTGCCCAGGTCGAGCATCAGCAGAGCCTGCTGCTATTACTGCAAAGTGTGATCGATCGCCAGCGTCGTCTGGCCTCGGAGCAGGCAATTGCCGATGCGGCGCGAGACGACCCCCTGGTCGCTGCCGGTCATCCGGTACTGGAGCGCGCACAGCAGATAAACCAGGATTTGAGCCTGGAGTTGTTGCGTGCCAATGACCGCCGCAATGCGCTGCTGCGTGAAGCCATCACGGTGCGCAGTCAGCTCGATCAGGTCACCCAGCTACAGCGTAGCCTCAATGAACAGATCAGCGCGGTACGTGGTAGCTTGCTGCTGTCGCGGATCCTGCGCGAGCAGCGCCAGTCGCTGCCTCAGGTCGAGGCGCGTCGCGACCTCCAGGACGAAATCGCCGATCTGCGCCTGCGGCAGTTCGATTTGGGCCGCCAGCGCGACCAGCTTCGCCAAGGCGAGCGGCTGGCCAATCAGCGCCTGGAAGAGGCCGGTGTAGAGATCACCGAAGAGCTGGTCGACTCGCTGCAACGGCTTTACCAGTCGCGGCGCGAGCTGGTCGACCAGCTCGAGCAGACCTACGGTGAGCTATTGAGCATCGGCATCGAGCTACAACTCAACCAGCAGCAGTTGCTAAGAGGGGCTCAGTCGTTGCGAGGCACCATTAATGAGCAGCTGTTCTGGGTTGCCAACAGCCGACCCTTGGACTGGCATTGGCTGCGACAGCTGCCGGCCAACCTGGCGCTTGAGTGGCGCGATGGAGAGTGGCGCGAAGGGCTGCCCAACCGCTGGCGGCTGCCGGGTATCGAAGCGCTGCTGGGTGTCCCTATGTTGCTATTGGCACTGGGATTGGCTGCGGCGCGGCGGCGCATTCGCGCGCGACTGGCGCTGCTCAACGAGCAGATCGGTCGGTTGCGCAGCGACAGCCAGGGCCATACTCCCCAGGCGGTGGGGTTAAACGCGCTGTTGGCATTGCCGGTGTCACTGGCACTGGCGGGAGTGGGCACCGGCTTGGTAGCCGGTGGAGAAGGGTTTGCGGTGGCGCTTGGCCACGCCTTGTGGCATCTGGCGCTGGCCTGGGCAACTATCGCCTGGTCGCGTCGTCTGCTGGTCAAGGATGGCGTGGCGATGCGTCACTTCTATTGGCCGGCAGGTTATGCGGCGCGGCTGCGCTGGCTGCTGCTGTGGCTGGGGGCCGCGCTGGTGCCGGTGCTGTTGATCACTCCGCTGGTGCGCGATACCGAGGTGACACTGGCCTCGCGCCCGTTGGCGCTGGCGCTGCTGGTGGGTGGCCTGCTGGCAATGAGCGTGCTGTTGGCGCGCTTGATCCTGGCGCATGTTCCATTTTTCGGCGTCAAGCTGTTCCGTCTGCTGCTGGGGCTTACGCTGGCGTTGGTGCCACTGCTGCTGGTCGGCTTGATCGTCGCTGGCTTCGAGTACACTGCACTAAGCCTGGTGGGACGCTTCGTGATCACCCTCTATCTGCTGGGATTATGGATCCTGGTCGAGGCCGCTGTGGTGCGTGGCCTGGCCGTGGCCGCGCGTCGCCTGGCTTACCGCCGGGCACTGATGCGCCGGCGGGCCCAGGTACAGGAGGGCGCCGAAGGCGGGCTGGAGGTTGTCGAGGAGCCGCCGCTTGACATGCAGCAGGTCAATCAACAGTCGCTACGCCTCTCCAAGCTGATTCTGCTGATCGGCTTCGCGGCGCTGTTCTATCTAGTGTGGGCCGATCTGCTGTCGGTGCTCGGCTATCTCGACCGAGTGGCGATCTGGGAGGCGGCTGACGGTGACAGTCCGGAATTGGTAGCGAGCACCGTGTCGGTATCCGACATCGTCACTGCGCTGGTAATCGTGGGGCTGACGCTGATGCTGGCCGGCAACCTGCCGGGGCTGCTGGAGGTGATGGTGCTGTCGCGGTTGACCCTCAAGCAGGGCAGCGCCTACGCGATTACCTCGCTGCTCTCCTACACCATCGTGGGTACCGGCCTGGTGATGTCACTGGCCACCCTGGGGGTGGCCTGGAGCCAGCTGCAGTGGCTGGTGGCGGCGCTGGGCGTGGGGCTGGGTTTTGGCCTACAGGAGATTTTTGCCAACTTCATCTCGGGGTTGATCATTCTCTTCGAGCGGCCGGTGCGCATCGGCGACACCATAACCATCGGCAACCTCACCGGCACGGTGAGCAAGATCCGCATCCGTGCCACCACGGTGACCGACTTCGATCGCAAGGAGATCATCATTCCCAACAAGACCTTCGTCACCGACCAGCTGATCAACTGGTCGCTGTCCGACAGCGTTACCCGGGTGGTGCTCAACTACGGTGTGGCCTATGGCTCCGATCATCGCCTGGTGCACCGCCTGCTGCGCCAGGCCGCCGACGAGAATCCGCGGGTAATGAGCGACCCCGAACCGCAGGTGTTCTTCATGGATTATGGCGACAGCACCCTCAATTTCGAGCTACGTATCTTCGTCAATGCGCTGGGTGATCGGTTATATGCCACCGATGAGATCAACTGCCGGGTTGGCGAGCTGTTCGAGGAGCACGGCATCGATATCGCCTTCAACCAGCTCGATGTCTGGCTGCACCGCAGCGCTGGCGGTGCGCAGAAAGTCCAAAGCCTCGCTGCGGGGCAAGTCACCAACCCGGCCTTCCCACCACCGGGGGCCAAGGGCGATCCAGGAGATATTGAGACAGACAGCGGCGACGGCCGTTAGCCAGCCGTGTTGCGCAATGCATAAAGCAGGAATTCACGATTGCCGTCGCCGCCGCGCAGCGGGCTCTCCTGCCAGTGGTGAACGGTCAGGCCGTGTTGTGTGCAGCAGTCGCGAATGCGCGTCTCGACCTCGGTATAGCGGGCCGGGTCGCTGACGATGCCGCGGGCGTTGACGCCGCCGGGGCCGACCTCGAACTGCGGCTTGACCAGGCTCAGTAGCTCGCCGCCGGGGGCGAGCAGGGCGGCGAGCTGAGGCAGGATCAAGGTCTGCGATATGAACGAGACGTCCATTACCGCGTAATCGAGGCCGGCCGGCGCCTGCTTGGCCAGCGCCGCGGCCAAACGTGCATCGTCGGCCATGGCGCGGGCATTGAGCCCCTCCAGGCAAGTCACCCGCGGGTCTTCACGCAGGAGAGGGTCGAGCTGGTCGTGGCCCACCTCCACACCGATGACATGCCGCGCGCCGAACTGCAGCACGCAATCGCTGAATCCGCCGGTGGACTGTCCCACATCCAGCACGACACGCCCATCGAGCTCCAGCCCGAGCCGTTCCAGCAGCGCCTCGAGCTTGAGTCCGGCGCGCGACACATAACGCTCCTCGGGATCGGCTTCGATCCTTAGCGATACGCTGTCGGGTAGCTTTTCACCGGGTTTGGTGAGGACGCGGCCGTCGCTGGCCAGGCTGACCCGACCATGGCGAATCAGGCGCTGGGCGCGGGTGCGAGAGCGGGCCAGGCCCTGACTGAGGAGAAGTTGGTCGAGACGCGGCATAGAGCGGTTTCCTGAAGCGATTCGGCGTCGATTATAGCCTCACTGTCAACGTCTGGCGGCGAACGTGCGATACTGGGTGTTCGTTAGCCGGTTAATAAAAGGAGTGCCGGGTGTCGAATGCCTCGCTGTTGGCCCTGCTGCGTGCCCTGCTGATTGGTGCTGTGGGTGGGCTGCTGTTTGCGCTGCTCGACCTGCCGTTGCCGTGGATGCTGGGACCGCTGGTCGCTAATTTGCTGGCCTCCGGGCGCGGCATCGACGTACGTGTGCCGGAGGGCCTGCGCGAGGCTTTCCTCGGCGTGATGGGCCTGGTACTCGGCAGCCAGGTCACCCCTCAGCTGGCCGAAAGGGTGTTCGACTGGCCGCTGTCGGCGGCGCTGCTGCTGGTGGGGGTGGCAGTGTCCACCGCGGTGGCGGCGGCCTGGTACCGCCGCTGCGGATTCGACCCGGTCAGCGCCTGGTTCGCCTCGGCACCAGGGGCGATGCCGACCATGATCCTGCTTGGCGAGAAGTGCGGCGGTGACCCGCAGCGGGTCGCCGTCGCCCAGTCGCTGCGCATCATCCTGGTGATTCTGCTGCTGCCACCGCTGTTCTGGGCTTTCGAGGGTGGCAGTGCGCCGCCCCAGGCGGCCGCCAGCGAGCCGGCCGCGCACCTGTGGATGTTGCTGGCGCTGCCACTGGTGATCCCGCTGGGCAACTGGCTGCGCCTGCCGAGTGCCTCGCTGCTGGCGCCGTTGGCGTTCGCCGCACTGCTATCGGGTAGCGATATGGCCAGTCTGCAGCTGCCAGAGTGGGGCATGAACGTGATGCTGTGGGGGTTGGGGAGTGCCATCGGCTGCAAGTTCCACGGCCTTTCGCGGCGGCGCTTTGGCAAGTACCTGTGGCAAGCCGCGCTGGCCACGCTGCTGGCACTGCTGGTGCTGGCGCTGTTCGCCGAGCTGATCCACCGCCTATTGGGGGTGCCGCGGGACGTGGCGCTGCTGGCGCTGGCACCGGGCGGTATCGGCGAGATGGCGATTCTGGCCGTGGCTCTGGATATCGACCCGGTGTTCGTCGCCTTCCACCATATCCTGCGCATGGTGGCCTTGATGATCGTGGCGCCGTTCTGGGCCCGCTATCTGGCGCGGCGCTACCCGATGCCGGGAGATGAGGCTGCCCGGCGGACGCTATCGCCGCCGGGCAGGGAGTGATCAGACGCCGTCGATACCAGGACTCGCCTGCAGGTCGGTGGCCGGCACCCGGTCGGCGCCCCAGCTGCGGTGCACATGGCCGATCACCCGATCGAGCTCCTGCTGGGTGATGGTGGCCAGCTCGCCGCGCTCCAGCGGGTCGAAGTGGAAGATATACAGCCGTGAGGCGAGCTGTTCGAAGGGCAGCGAGGCCTCGCCGAAGCGCTCGCCCTGGCCGGCGGTGCTGACCTTGACGCCGTCGCCCCAGTCTTGGCCACTGTCGTTATTGGGATTGTAGAAGTAGACCCGCATCACCTCCTGGGGATCGAGGTTGACCCTTAGCAGGGTGATGGCATGCCAGCCGATGAAGCGCGCCGCGCTATCGGTCACGGCGATGCCTGCAGGCTGGGGATGAATCAGCGGCTGGTTGCCGTTGTAGTAGGGGTGGTAGGCGGCGTAGAAGTGGCGCAGGAAGTCCTCCAGGCCCTCCAACTGGCCGGTGGCCACATCGACGTTGATGCGGAAGCCACGCCCCGACCACCAGCCGTGAAACTCCGGGTTGACCCAGCGGTGCGGGTCGCCATCGCGGCCGATACAGCGTCGGCCCATCTCGGCGTAGATACGGTCGAGATGGGGCACCACCAGCAGCGATACCGCGTCGAGATCCATGGGTAGCTCGGTGGCCACCCCCGAGAGGCTCTCGCGAGACGAGATCGGCTGTCCCTCGAAGTGCATCACGATCTCATCGTCACGCGCCGCCCAGGCGACCATCTGCAGCAGGTAGTCGGGATCGTTGTAGGCCCACATCGATAGCGCGCGAGCCGACTGACAGGTCGGGTTGTTGCCCTGGCCCACCCCCAGTGGCAGTCCCAACATGCACATCACGCCCTCGAGCAGCCGCGCGCGCGGCGATACCGCGTCGCCGTGCGCCATGTTGAGCCGCTCCTGCGACCACGCCGAGAGGGTCAAGCCCAGTTGGCGCCACATGGCCGGCGCTACCGGCGGCTGGTAGAGGATGCCGCGCTCGAGCATCAATGCCAGCCCGTAGATGGCCTGGGGCGTGGCCGGATAGACGCCACTGCGAATCAGCGCGTGGACCAGCTCGCGATAGCACATCAGGCAGTCGCGGCCGGTGGAGGAGAGGCCCATGGCTTCGGCCAGCAAATGATCGCTGTGCTCCAGCAGGTAGCGCATCAACACGCCGTGATAGGGTGACACCAGGCCGGTGTCGTGCATGGCACGGGCGAAGCCGCTGGCCTCATACTGCAAGGCAGCCTGATCCATGCTCTCAAGCCGTTCGCGGTAGACCTCCAGGCCGGGGTCTTCGCGACACGCCTGGGTGGGGCCGAACAGCGAACTGACCAGGCGGTCGGCGCCTTGGCCGCTGGAGCCCAGGTCGATGGCCGGATTGGCCTGGCAGATGGCGATCTGGGTGATCATCTGCTTGACCGGCTCGACCTGCAGTGGCCGCTGGCGCAGGATGCGCCAGATCTCGTCGATCAACTGATCGACGATGTGCTCGTAGCCGATCCGCTCGGCAAGGTGCTGGAATAGCCGCCGCGGCAGCTGGGCCAAGCGCCCCTGGGTCTCGCGCTCGGCTTCGCTGGGCGCACCGAACAGCAGCCACAGGTTGAGTGCCATTACCTGGGTCAGGTAGTGATGGGCTTGCTCGGCGGAGACCAGCGCGTGCTGATACTCGCCCATGGCCACCGCCAGCAGGCGCAGCTCGCTGAGCGACTCGATCACTACGCTGTTGGGGTCGGCGCTCTTCAGCGCATGGGTGGTCAGCGAAGGTACCAGGTACTGCGGCGTGGCCCAGTCGGAGCCGAGGAACACCCCGGCCGACTCCAGTTTTTCGGCGCGGGCTTCCACTGCCGCACAGCCGCCGGGCTGCATCATCACGCGGCGCGCAGTATCGAGCACCCTTCCGAGCTTGCCCGGTTTGGCGAACTCGCGAGCTGAATCGAGCAATTCGATCGCCTCGTCCAGCTTGGCCAGCAGGGCGTTGAGTTTGTCCACCTCTGGCGTGGACGCTTGTGCACTGTTTGTCTCTGGGTGCTCGGTCACACCGACTCCTTATCCCGGTCTCTGCCAGGGATTATACATAGAAGTCCAGATCCTCCTGGTGCTTGAGCAGATCACGCAGTTGGTGAGGATCCTCGCCCTTGAAGTAGATCAGCCCCCAGTGGGTGCCGAACGCGGTACGCTTGGTGACGGTTTCTTCCATCGGCGGCGTCAGCTCGTGGGACTCGAAATACGGATGGTCCTCGACCTCCTCGGGGATTTCCAACCGGCTGACCACGCGGCGACGCGGGTAGACCCCAAAGCAGCCGGCGTAGCCGTTGGCACCCTCGACCTCCTTGGGGAAGAACGCCTTGACTTCCTCGGCGCTGGCCTTGGGGTCGAACACCAGCATCGAGGCCTGGTAGGCATTGAAGCCGTAGACCCGCTCGAGCAGCTCGAAGACCTTGAAGCCCGGCGGACGATAGGCCACTTCGCCGAAGTACATTTCGCCGTCGCTGGTCACGAAGTACTCGGGGTGGATCAGGCCGAACTCGATATCGAAGGTCTTGATCAGCTTCTCGATCTGCGCGGTGATCTGCGGGCGATACTGCTCCAGCTCCGGTGAGGCCGGCACGAACACCGAGTAACCCAGCGTCACGTATTCGGAAATATTGAGAAAGACGATCTTGCCGTTGTGAATCCAGGCCTCGACGGCGAACTCCCAGCCATCGAGGTGGGATTCCATTAACACCGGGAATTCCTCGTCGGGGATCGAGTCGACCTCATCCGGGGTGCGGATCACGCGGTGGCCCAGGCAACCGGCCTTGTCGAAGGCCTTGAGGTGGATCGGATCGTTGGGATCGCCGTCGAGCTTGAGCAGGGTCTGGTTGACGCGCTTGAGAAAGCGCACCACGTCTTCCTTGTCGTGGGCTTCCTCGAAAATACCCACGCGAATGCCGCCCAACTGGGCGCGGCGCTTCATCAGCGCCTTGTCGCGCAGCAGTAGCGACTGGCCGTAGAGGCGCGGGTTATCAAGCAGCACCGAGTTGATTGCCCCGGCCCACTCCACGGTCTCCTCGTAGAGCGGGATGGCCACGTCGACGCCCATCTCCTGGAGAGTCTCGGCAATTTCCATGGAGCGGTCATTGAGGCGTTCGAAGTTCCAAGAGACGTAGGGGATGTCGTGCTTCTCGCAGTACTCTTCGGCCCAGTCCGGAGCCACCACCACGTAACGACGATCGAAATTCTCGGCGGCTTCTACGGCACTCAAGCTCCAGCCCAGAAGCGCGATATAGCCCTTGTTGGGGTCCTTGGTCATGGTAGTGCCTCCGTTGGAAATTGGTTGAACGAGTTCCTACACGCTACACCCTGTGACACGAACTTAACAGCGAGGCGGCCCATCGAAGGGCTTGTGCAGGGTAAGGGGTCGGACGCCAAAGTGCGCCGGGGGTTCCTCGCGATTGGCGCGGTTGCGAGGCCGTCGGGGCGCTGTTATAGTGCGCCTCGCCTGCTCCGGATAGGTCGCCATCCTGCCAGGATCAAGATACGCCGGACTGGTCGTTATGGTGGCCCTCGTCGGTCCTCCCGCAACGCTAAACTGCGAACCCCGCCAGGCCCGGAAGGGAGCAACGGTAGTGGTGGATGCGTGTGCCGGGATGTGGCTGTCGGGGGCCACCTCCATTTAAGGTAGTCGATTGAAAGAGCTTGTAAATTTTGCCTTCTGAATCGAATTGATACAGATAGGTCGTACAAATGGGCTCACCCTACCTCTTCAAGTCCCTTCATGGTGTTTACTACTTTCGTCTTGTGATCCCTGTCCCGCTTCGGGTAACCGTGGGTAAAACTGAGCTACGACGATCACTCAGGACACGAAGCAAGCGCGTAGCCTTGTTAGAGGCAGCAAGGCTGCTGCTGGAGGCTCAAGAGCTATTGGGTAGGGCTAGGGGTAGGGTAGGGGGTAACGTCTCTGCTACGGCTCCTACAGTGTCCTCTGAGCCCGCACACACTCCTAAGCTGTCCAAGCCTGTCCCCAAGCTATCCGCATATTTCGAAACATTTCGTCAGTCTCAACTGCTCGAAGGGGTTAGCGTCAAGACCATTGACGATAAAGAGGCCGTGATTCGTCTTTTTTGCCGGATTTGTCGGGACAAGCGAATTGATTATTACACTCACGAAGATGCCAAGATGTTTCGAGAAAAAGCATTGAAACTTCCGCCCTTTACTCTCCGCATCCTCCAGAAGCATCCTGAAATGTCCCTCTCAGACCTGATCGGTAAGGGTGACGCCACAATCAGTGTCACGACCTATAATAATTACATCAAGAATCTTTCCACGGTATTCACCCATGCAAAAAGAGAAGGTTTTGCCACCAATCATCTCTTTGCATACATGAAGATTCGTAGAAAAATTAAGGCTAGTTCCTATCGTGATGTCTTTAGTTCTGATGAAGTGGTCTTGATGTTCGAGTCTACAGCCAAATATCGATATACCAAGCGGGACTTCAAGTATTGGCTGCCTAGACTGGCCTATTACACTGGGGCTCGCTTGAATGAGTTGTGCCAGCTTTACAGGGACGATGTACGGTACATTCATGATGTTGCTTGCATTCATATCCGGGCAGGTAGGTCGGATCAAAGGCTGAAGACGCCCGCTGCTGAAAGGGTTGTGCCAGTACACAGCAAACTGGTGGAGCTTGGTTTTCTTGACTATGTGGAAAGTCAGGGTGAGCGTATCTTTCCGATGTTTAAACACTCAGAGAAGCACGGTTATTCTGCCACACCCAGTCGATGGTTTGGGCGATTCAAGATAGATATTGGCTTGGTTGATGATGGCTCTGGAAAGAAAGATTTTCATAGTGTCAGGCATTCAGTAGCCAATGAGCTGAAGCAGAAGGGCGTCAGCGAAAACTTGATTGGTGGTATTCTTGGGCACACAACGGGTGGTATGACTAACACCAGATATGGTAAGGACTATAAGCCTGAAGTGTTGAAGCCAGTGATCGAGATGCTTACTATTGAACAGACACCACAAGGAACGGATATGATCCAAGTAGATATTGAGAGAGCTACAGGTCGTTCGTAGAGTCTTGCAGTAATCAGAGGGGCTTGTGGGATGCTCTTAGCCCCTTTGATAGAAACTCTCTCAACGAGAAGTGTGAATCAGGTTCACCAAATCTCAAGCAAATTAGAGAGTGTGAACTCATCACGGGAAGTGAAGCGTAGCATTCCTGGTTCTCGCAGTTGCTCAATGCAAAGTCGTAGGACGAATCTGAAATCTCGATGGTCACTTGAGCATCGCTTCCTGCCGGTGACACCAACACCAGTACACAGTCATAGGTTCTTCGTCGTGTCACTCCTCCACTGATGCAGGAATGGCAGCAGGATCACCCACAAGCTGCTCTGCGTCATGATCACCGGTGACCCAATACCTACCCCACCAGTCAGGGTTGTCGAGGATTACATGGGGGGGTTGGGTGTGTCTTAGGGGGCGCTTGGTTACATAAGTTAACAAACTTGCGTTTGGGTCATCGACTGTGGTTTAATAATCGTATATCCACTGCTAAGCAACTGAACCGGGCATCCCTTCCAATGGATGTATTTCCCGGCCCTCTTTGCGTCTGGGGTATATCCAACGAATCGGCATCATACGACCACATAAAGGGGAACCCTAAAACTGGGTATCTTCGGGATTGGTACGTTCTACAGAAATAAATAAAGGATAATAGATATGACTAATGCTTCAGTAAATCCATACCTTACCCACGGTTCCAAGATCGTAGAGGCTCTGAATTTCTATCACTTTGAACTTACTGGATACCTTGATGAAAGTCACTGGTTGCTTGATAAGATCATCTCACGTAAGTGCTTCATGGAGATGAGTGGTGATAGTCTTGAAGTACTCGATAAAGTGGCAGAAAGTTTTATCGAAAATTCATGCGATTTTTATGATAGTGCTGATGCTATTGAAACGGCTTATGAGATCAAAGAAAGATTAGATGAAAAGGCATTCAATGTGCTTATAAAAAAGATCAAGGAAGTCGAAGAGGCAGGGGCATAAGAACTGCTAAGCCATTACAGGGGGCTATAGCTGGTGCCAAGAAACGGTCTACATGGCATCGAAGCGCCTATTCGCTCTTTAACCACACATCATGCATGCGGGAGAGCGAAGCGAACAGGACTGATGGAGAGCGTGGGTAATAGCCTTTCCACATTACTGTGCTACCGCACCAAGTAGTTGGGAAAAATCTTGCCAATGTCTAAGTTCTGAGGAGGTCGGGGGTTGGTCCTCAGGTCTCCTCCCGACTCGATACTGATATTGCTACTGACTTTCAACACGGCTTACGAAGACTATGGGGGAGCTAGTGACTGATGGGGTGGACAAAAACTCTTATAGCTATAAGGAAAAGTGTCCACTTGGAAGCACCAACCACATCAACAAGGAGAAGAAGTGACTGTATTCGTAGCAAGTGCCCTGATGGGTGCTGGAAAGACCCGAGGATTTATCGAGAACATTGATCCTGAACTCAACTACATCCTTGCTGTGCCCACTATCGAGCTTGGCAAGGACATTGTAGCGTCCATGAATGAAGCTGGAGTTGAGTATGAGGTGATCAACAGTGATGAGAATTGGAAGGGATCAACTAAGTCCCGCATTAGTCGTGCTCTGACTGAAGGTCGTGAAGGGTGTGTCCTGGTCATTACTCACAAGGCTCTTACTATGATGGAGACTGATGGCTACCTGTCTTATTACCTGTCGGAGTGGACCATAATAGTGGATGAGGTCCCGAACTTGAATAACTGTGCTCAGAGTCGAAAAATACCTTTCAGTACATATGACAAGCTTTTCAAGGGTCTGGTCCAAGACCACGATGATGGGAGGGTGGCTATCGCTGAGGGTGTACCAGAGTACATGCTGCTTGATGAGCTTAAAAAGTCCATCACAGCGGGTATTGAACCAGCGAAAATCATGTTTAGTGGACTGCTGGAGCAGATGGCCGGGATTAATCGAAAGAAGTCCAAATCTGAAGTACAGCTAGTGAAGGGTGAAGACCATTACGTGGTCACTGTTGCCGACTATCACGACTACACCAAGATTATCGATTGGTGCAAAGAGTTTCATGTGATGGGCAATGGTGTTGAAAAGACTCTCTTTTACCAGTATGTGGTAGCTCAAGGTTACGACATCAAAGAGTCTCGATTTACTCCTGGTCCTTTTAAGTACAAAGCTTCTGTGACACTGGTGCCACTCTTCAATACTGACAGGATCAGTAAGTCGAAGATGGAGTTGATGGACGATGGTACCAAGGCGAAGAGGTTTGATGAAACCTGCTTAGGCTGGAAAGCGATGAAAAAGGCTATCGAGTATCATCAGAATGAGAAGGTGCTAGTCCAGTGCTTCAAGTGGATGAAGGGCAAGAACCGGTTCCCGTTTGATGATTATAAGAACGTCATTGTAACGCCTTTCGACTCTCGTGGGGTTAATAAGTATAGGAATGACTACCATCGCACAGTGAACGTATTCCATGGTAATCCAGACCCGATCCAAGCCCGCCTTGAAACCAAGATGCTCGCGATGATGGGTATTGATATCGATGAAGGTAGGGCTGCTATTGAGCATGAACGCTTTATCGAACCGATGGCACAACACATTGCCCGTACTTCTATCCGCAATGGTATTGAGCAGGAAGAGGGTATCGTGGTGGTGCTTCCGACTGTGGATGTGGCAAAGCGTATTGAAGAGGTGCTTCAAGTAGAATGTGAGATCGATACAAGCATCATGCTTAATATCCCCGAGAGGGCGCCAAGTAAGGTGAAGCTCAAGAAAGCCGAGCGAGACCAGAAGATGATCGAGTTGCACTCAGAGGGTCGTACACATAAAGAGATTGGCGAAGCACTGGGCGGGGTTTCAACCAAGACGGTGCAGAGGGCTCTGAAGAAAGCAGCATAGGCCCCCATCAGGTAGGCCGTCTAGCCCCTGTGAGCGGTTTTGACAGTGGCTTATGCCCAAGGCATTGTGGACTGGAGGCATACGGGGGCGGCGATCATGAAAGGTAGAGGTAAGGAGCGTGATGAACTCAAGCAGATTGCATGGGCTTGATAAACAGGGTAAATCTTTTCGGGCTGTTGGTAAGGAGCTAGGAAAGGGTCCTACTACCATTTCTAGTTGGATAAGTGAGCGGAAGGAACAGGAAGAGCCTACGGTGGCAGGCTGAAAACAACGAAATATGAATAGGGGATAGGAAATGGGGCCTAATGCAGTAGTGTTGCGAATGGCTAGCCTTTTTACACAGAAAGCCATTAGCAGCTATAAAGAAAAGCGGCGTATCTTCTTGTTGTCTGAGCTAGCCAAGGCTGGATACACTCGCGATAGCCCAGAATTACAGAAAGATGATTTCATCGCATGCTTTCTTGCTACTGAGGATGCTTTAAATAAGTGTGCATCACGGGAAAAAATCACAGCGTTAGCGAATATGCTTGTTTCTGGTGTTTCTTCTGGACGTTTGTTTAGGGAGCCTGATGCATATGCCGAAATTTTATCTATCATAGAAGGATTGTCGGAGCGGGAGTTGCTGATTTTGTATTGGCTTTATAAAATAGAGGAGGCTGGTGCCGAGAAAGATCAAGAAGAGAAGGTCGGAAATCAGGCGAAATATATATCAGAAAGATTGGGCTGCACTGTGGAATTGAGTGCTGCCTTGTTAACTAGGTTAGAGAGGACGGGGCTGTTAAGTGTTGCTCATGGTTATGGTGGTGGGAAAAGCCATAGTTTATCAGCTTTGGCAAAAGAGTTAAGAGGTTGGGTTGAATTTCAAATTGACCAAGGAAGTATTCGATGAACTTTATTAGATATCTTGTTGTCGTTATAAGATTTGAACAGTGGAAATTAAATAACCTTGATGACAGCATATTAAAATTTTCATTAAGGATAGGGCTGTATGTAAGTTCGTGGAGGTGTAAATGTATAAACATGTGTTCGAGAAAAGATTTGCTAACTCTTCTGCGGCCGTCGAGCATATAGATGCTACAGGCTGGGGTTACAAAGGAAGACATGGAGTTTTCTCAAAGTACCATTTATATTCGGGTGTTTTGATGACTATAAATGGGGAGGTGTCAGAAAGGCTAAAGTTGCGCCTTTATCCTGACGGTTATGTCAGGTTGTATGCGGACTACTCAGTAAACCGTACTATTGGCATGGTAGGGCTTCCGATGCGTGTTTGGGAGTCAGAGGATATTTCTAGCTTCATAAGGCAGCGCCTTTTTCAAGCAAACGACGATCTGATAAACAACCATGGAAATCAATTCTGTATTGAAGAGTTGTGGGATAAAGAAAACGGAGTTAGATATGGCGTCTTTGCGATGGAAAAAACAGATTCAGGGTATGGGAAGGTTGTGGTAAAGTCGGCTATGAAAATTTTTGAAACAGTGAAGTTGGCGCATGAGTGGGCGATTAGCAAGAGTGATGCCCAAGGATGATTTTCCAAAGGAGGTGGATATGGAAGTTGAGATGTTGGCACAACTGATACGTTACCTGTACGATTTTTCCAAGGATTTTGCTAAGTTTAGAGGGAGGAATAGAGAACTTGCAGATCAGGCTTTGTCAGCACTTTCATTGGCCTTGAGTGAAACTCGCAATTACTATAGGGATATTGAGTTGGGGGAAGAGCCTAATAGATCAAAAGAGAAAGAGTTGGTGCGACTTTGGTCGGAAGCAGCAATACCTGCTCGCCATATTGATCAAGAGCTTTCATTTATATGTTCACATAAGGCTGATTTTTGGGTTAGTCCAAGCAAATGGAAGAGAGAGGAAATAATTAAGGCGGGTATAGATTTAGAAAATGTGATCGCGCGTTATAGAAAGATGTTGACCAAGTGATCTGCACTCCTTGCGTCGTGCTACCTTTTCTTCGGTGGTCATAGACGTTTCCTCATGGTGTTAGAGTCAAGCGTCAGACACTCGTTCTATAACCCGCGAGGAGTATTATGGTTGCTTCGCTTTCAGCAGCTGGTTGTCAGATAAATACCAATACAGCAATGTAGCCTCAAGTATGAAGCTTCTGAAGCAGTGCTTTCTTTAGATCCTGCTTGTAGGAAAGGTATTGTTTGTGGTGTTTCGAGAATACAGCTAGGCCATTCTTTTCATCATCAGGTCCATTGATTCTATTCAGATTCCTGCAGGACATGTCAAATAAATAGATACAAGCTTCAAGGCCGTCTACGGTTTTGTAACTATCACGAAGATAGATCTCTATGAGCATTTTTAATCGAGATAATGACTGTAAGTCTAAAGCATCTGGCTCATTCGTAACTAACTTCTTGGCAGCGTCGCTCCCTTCCTTTCGATACGTGAAGTGCAGTTGATGAATAAATGACCCTGTGCTTCGATTTACTTCATTCAGCGTCCACAATGCTTCTTCTAGTTTTTCGCGCCTGAGCAGGCTGTTGCCAGCTTTCAATGAGGCCCTATAGCCACCCCAAGCACCTACTAGCGCGCCACCAAATGCGCCTAAAAGCGTGAATGCAAGAGACGTATAGTCGTACCAGCTGGGAGCTGAGGTGGCTACTAAGACTTGACTGCCTTCTAGGAGAGGAGAAATTTCCATTGGTTAGCTATCCAGATAATTATAGAGTCGGTTGGTAAGAGTGGTAGCGATATGTTTAATATCACATATATGGCTTGCTACTTTCCGCTCGATGTCATTGAAACCGCCTAGATATTAGAGTCATAGTCGAACATTATACGAAACTCTTCCGATAAATTCTGCAAGCTCTCTTCACTGATGCTGTTGAAATGCTGAAATGTTCCGCTGTGGCCTTGATGCTGGCGCTGTGCTTGTGTCGCCATTGGACCACCGCCTTGTCATCGATGACCTTCTCCCGACCGAGGTTTTTCCCTTCCGCTCTAGCTCGCTCTAGCCCTGCCAGTTGCCGCTCCTTGATGTTGGACCGCTCCAGCTCAGCGAGTCCTGCCAGCATCGTCAGCATCATCTTGCCCATCGGAGTCGATAGGTCGAATCCTTCACGGATGGAGAGGATCGCCACGCCTTTGCTCTTCAGTGCCTCTACCGTCTCCAGTACGTCAATGGTGTTCCGCCCCAATCGGTCAATGGCGTAAACCGCCACAATATCACCTTCCCTGACGTAACTGAGGAGTTCCCCAAATCCTATTCTGTCCTTGGCTTTGATAGCACCAGAAGTAGCTTCATCGCTGAACCAGCGGGCCACCTTATAGCGGCTCTCGATGGCGTGACGCTGAGCGCTGGTGGTCTGATCATCAGTGCTGACACGAACATAGGCGATGGTGGCGGACATGAACTGGCTTCTCCCTGCTTGTGGCTCATAAGTCATGGCTCACAATTTACAGGGTGGCTCATAGTAAATCAACAGCTTTGATCCATAGTGGTCAGCCTTCGTCTCTCTTGGCTCACAGGGTGTACCTTTTGCACCATGGTGAGCACTGAAATCCACCCGTGAGTTTCGATAACTAGTGCTGGGGTGTTCAGTAAATTCAATGCATTAAAAGAGTTCTAATGAAATTTCGGCGTACTCTGAGTGCCTTGCTATCGTTTCCGTCGGCGTCGATTCGAGTCAGTTTTCTTAATGATCTGCGATTTTATAAGCTCTTCAGCCACAACCGTTGTGATAGCGGCAGCCAAACTATCTTTTCCACCAAATAGAAAACGGATAGGAGGATAAAGGATTAGGCACAAGGTGATGGTGAAAGCAAGTAACACGCCGGCTAACAAGTCTTCTTTTATGAGGTAAATGCCTGTTGAGAAAGAGATAATTGCGCTGAGATAAAGTGTTGAGGTCCTTATCCTCTTTATGCTTTCGCCACGCGGTGTCCTGACGATTTCAAATGGCCAATGTAAGACTGTCTCATTGTGTTTCACGCTTCTGCTAACTAACTCGTCTGGTTCGGGGCGTAGTGGCTCATGAGAAGAGGAAAGGTTAATTTGCTCTGAGAAAGAAGCTGCTGCAGCTTTAAGTATTTTTCGTATAGTCTGATGCTCTTTACTATTTTTGGCGAAACGCGCGGCATACCCTTCTGCTGTTGTCGTACCGAAGTCGCGATCTGCTATGAGTGGATTGGCACCAGCTTTAAGAAGTCGTTCAACTTCTTCGATATTCCCGGTGATAGCCGCATTCATAAGAGGCGTCCTGCCCTTACCATCGTACTCGTCAATTTGCATGACCACTCCCCACTCAATGCACCACATAAAGGTTGTGGTAAATGATACGACCTCGTCTTTGACTAATTCTTACACCATTACAATAGCCGAATGATGCTCGCGATGGGAGGGCACACCACCAAGGTACAGTGTCTGAGCGGTTGCTGTGCCGCCTCAACTGTGCAGCGTGCCTTGAAGACTGTGGTCGTGTGCGTGTCTGACAAGCTTCAGGAGGTGCCGCGAATCTCACTCATAAAAAAATTATATAGAGGGTATGCTTTGCATAGGTACTGGCTATGCTTGGGTCATCTGTACGAACTATGCCAAAAGCTCAAAATCTGTCTGCCTGCTTGTCCAGACCCGTATCGGTGTCGATAGGGGGTGCTTGAAATATCCAGCTTCAGTGGAGACACGACCAGCGCTTGAAGGGCTGGAGCATGGGATTCAAGAACCTTGGGTCGGGGGGGGCTGGGTAGTCTGTCCATTCTGGTCGTACATATTGGCTTTTTCAGGTAGGATCTGGATAGCGGGCTGGATGTTGCTCGCTATTGAGTGAAGGTGAAATTTCCTTTCTAAGTCAATCGCCTGCATCTCGGAAGGCGCTCGGTAATCTCCCTGCTGAATAGCTCGGGAGAGTCTGTCGGGGGCCGCCTCCATTCTGGGTGATCGATTCCGACTGCCTGCCGGTGTCGCTTTCCCCTGCGAGTCCCAGCCGCTAGAATGAAGTCCCTGTCAT
This sequence comes from Franzmannia qiaohouensis, assembly GCF_031451695.1. NCBI lineage: Bacteria > Pseudomonadati > Pseudomonadota > Gammaproteobacteria > Oceanospirillales > Halomonadaceae > Franzmannia > Franzmannia qiaohouensis. The sequence continues at coordinate 69,876 of NZ_JARWAM010000004.1, read as the reverse complement.
GACAGCGCTTGCTGGCCTCGGCCTGGCGCCAATTTCGTCGTGAACCCGGCCGCAAGGATTCTGCCCGCAATGAGTTATCAGGTACTGGCCCGCAAGTGGCGCCCGCGCACCTTCCACGAGCTGGTCGGCCAGGACCATGTGCAGCGTGCGCTGGTCAATGCCCTCGACCAGGGGCGCCTGCACCACGCCTATCTGTTTACCGGCACTCGCGGGGTGGGCAAGACCACTCTGGCGCGGATTCTTGCCAAGTGTCTCAACTGTACGGCGAAGGGCCATGGCGAAGAGGGTGTGACTTCGACTCCGTGCGGTGAGTGCGACAGCTGCCGCGCCATCGATGAGGGGCGCTTCGTCGACCTGATCGAGGTTGACGCTGCCTCGCGGACCAAGGTCGAAGACACCCGCGAGCTGCTCGACAACGTGCAGTACGCGCCGACCCAGGGGCGCTTCAAGGTGTACCTCATCGATGAGGTACACATGCTCTCTACCCACAGCTTCAATGCGCTGCTCAAGACCCTCGAAGAGCCGCCGCCTCACGTCAAGTTCCTGCTCGCCACCACCGACCCGCAGAAGTTGCCGGTCACGGTGCTGTCGCGCTGCCTGCAGTTCACTCTCAAGAACATGCCGCCGGAGCGCATCGTCGAGCACCTTGGCAAGGTGCTGACCGCCGAACGGGTCGACTTCGACGAGTCGGCGCTGTGGCTGTTGGGGCGCGCCGCCGATGGCTCGATGCGCGACGCCATGAGTCTCACCGATCAGGCTATCGCCTTCGGCCAGGGGGTGGTACGCCAGGCCGACGTGGCCGCCATGCTTGGTACCCTCGACCATCGCCACCTGCTGGCGCTGGTCGAGGCGCTGGCCGAGGTCGACGCCGCCCGGGTGCTCAGCGAGGTGGCGGCCCTTGCCGAGCAGGGCCCCGACTTCGCTGGCGTGCTCGACGACCTGCTCGGCACCCTGCACCGCCTGGCGGTGGCGCAAATGGTTCCCGACGCCCTCGACAATGGCCACGGCGACCGCGAGTCGCTGCTGGCCCTGGCCGCACGCTTTACCGCCGAAGACGTGCAGCTCTACTACCAGATCGGCCTGCAGGGCCGCGGCGACATGGATCACGCACCGGATGCCCGCACCGCGCTGGAGATGACCATGCTGCGCATGCTGGCATTCCGCCCCCAGGGCGTGCCCAAGCCGGCCAGCACGCCGCTGCCGATCAGCGGGAGCGCGCCGACGCAAGGCCAGGATGCTGGCCCCGCGCCAGCGGCGGCGGTCTCCAAGTCCGGCCCGTCGTCGGGCAGTGCCGAAGGCGATGCTGCTCCGCCGTCCGCTGACCTGGTGCCGCCGACCAGCGAGTCGCCCCCCGCTGACCCGGCGCCGCCGACCAGCGAGCCACCACCGTGGGAAGTGCCGGCCGCCGAGCCCGCCGGTCAGGTCCCATCGGTTGCAGTTCCCGAATCTGCTAGCCATGCGCCGGCCGATCAGGTCTCGGCCCCTGCTTCCTCGACTCCCGACGATGCGGGTTCCTCGGCTGACGAGGCTGTAATGGTTGCCGAACAGCGCGCGGCCGAGCTCGAGCCCATGCCCGTCAGCCAGGCGCACACGCCTGCGCCTGCTGCCGATGTCGAGCCGGCTCCCGTCGCGGCGGAGGCGAGCGACGCCCATCAGGGCGCCTTCGATCACGCCGCCTGGTTGGCGCGTTTCGACGAGCTCGGCTTGGGCGGCTTGACCCGCAATCTCGCTGCCCATTGCCTGGTGGAGCACGATGATGGCCAGCGTCTGCAACTGCGGCTCGACCCCAGCCAGGCGGCGATGAATGCCGAGGTTCACGTCGAACGGGTCGAGAAGGCGCTGCTCGAGTTGGGGCTGTCGCGCCGCGTCACCATCGAGCCGGGCGAACTGCCTCCCAGCATCGAGACGCCACGGGCCATGGCCGACCGGATCAACGCCGAGCGCCACGCCGCCGCCGTGCAGTCCCTCGAGGCCGACCCCCACGTACAGGAACTTCGCGAGGCCTTCGGTGCTCGACTGCTGGAAGCCTCGGTGTCCCCACAGCAGCGCAGCGGCGAGGCCGCACGCTGATCACCACGATCCAGGAGCATTAGCCATGATGAAGGGCGGAATGGGCAACCTGATGAAACAGGCCCAGGAAATGCAGGAAAAGATGCAGCGCATGCAGGAAGAGGCGCAGAAAGCCGAAGTCACCGGCGAAGCCGGCGCCGGCATGGTCAAGGTGACCATGAACGGGCGGCATGACGTCAGCAAGGTGGACATCGACCCGAGCGTGCTGGAAGAGGACAAGGAACTGCTCGAGGATCTGCTGGCTGCCGCTGTCAACGACGCGGTGCGCAAGGTCGAGGAGACCACCCGGGAGCGGATGGAAGAAGCCACCGCTGGCCTCAATCTACCGCCCGGTTTCAAGATGCCGTTCTGATGAGTTTTTCTCCCCTCGTTGATCGCCTGCTCGAGTCCCTGCGGGTGCTGCCCGGGGTCGGGCCCAAGAGTGCCCAGCGTATGGCACTACATTTGCTCGAGCGCGACCGCGAGGGCGGCAAGCGGCTCGCTGCGGTGTTGGCCCAGGCTCTCGACGAGGTTGGCTACTGCCAGCGCTGTCGTACCTTGACCGAAGAGGAGATCTGCGGGCTGTGCCGCAACCCGCGGCGCGACGACAGCATCCTCTGCGTGGTCGAATCGCCGGCCGACATGCTGGCCATCGAGGATGCCGGCGGCTACCAGGGTCAGTACTTCGTGCTCCACGGCCATCTGTCGCCACTTGACGGTATCGGCCCTGAGGATATCGGCCTCGACCAGCTCGAGGCGCGTATCGACGCCGAAGCGGTCAGTGAGGTGATCCTGGCCACTAACCCTACCGTAGAGGGTGAAGCCACCGCTCACTATATTGCCGCCCAGCTCGACGGTCGCCAGCTGCGTCTGTCACGTCTCGCCTACGGCGTGCCGATGGGCGGCGAGCTGGAGTACGTCGATGGCGGCACCCTCAGTCGCGCCTTCAACGGCCGCCTGCCATTTCAAAGCGAATGAGCCGCCTCGCGGCCAGGACACCCCTGACTATGCCTACCCCTGCCACCCCCGATATTCGCTGGGTCGATACGCCGGCTGCGCTGGACGCCGCCTGTGCCGACCTGGCGGCGGCCGAGACCCTGGCGCTGGATACCGAGTTCTTTCGCGAATCGACCTTCCACCCGGTGCCCGCGTTGGTCCAACTGACGGCCGGCGAAGCGGTCTATCTGATCGACCCCCAAGCGCTCCAGGCCAGTAGCGCACTGCGTGAGCTATTGTCAGAGGGGCCGCTCAAGCTGTTGCATGCCAGCAGCGAGGATCTCGAGGTGCTGCGCAACTGGGCGGGCGTATTAGTGGCCCCACTGGTTGATACCCAGGTGGCGCAGGGGCTGTTGGGGGAAGATCCTGCGATGGGCTACCAGCGCCTGGTCGAGCACTGGACCGGTGAAACCCTGCCCAAGGATGAAACCCGCTCCGACTGGCTCGAGCGCCCGCTGTCGGAGGCCCAGTGTCTCTATGCGGCGCTCGACGTGGTCTATCTGCTTGAGGTTTGGAAGCAGCAGCGGGCGCGTCTTGTCGATCTCGAGAGACTGGATTGGCTCGAAGCAGACTGCGCCGAGCTGCTGGCTCAGGCGGGCCGCAACGGTGATGCCGATAGCCAGTGGTACCTGCGTCATCGCCAGCTATGGCGGCTATCGCCGCGCCAGATCGAAGCCTACCGGCGCCTGACCATATGGCGCGAAGGTGAGGCGCGGCGGCGCAATCTGCCACGCGGCTGGCTGGTCAACGATAAACTGCTCTATGCCATCGCCGAGGCGATGCCGCAGCATCGCCAGGCGCTGGCCGCCATCGAGGGCGTCAAGCCGACGCTGGTCAAGCGCGAGGGCGACACCCTGCTGGCACTGATCGGCGAGGCGCGCCGGGCCGATGATGACGACCTTCCTGAATCGCTGCCATCGCCGTTGGCGGGGGCCTTCAAGAAGCGCTTCAAGGCCCTCAAGCAGGTAGTGGCAGCTGAGGCCGACGCTTTGGGGGTGGCACCGGAGGTGCTGCTGCGGCGTCGCGATCTAGAAGCTGTGGTGGCTGCCGACCTGCAGAATCGCCCGCTACCACTGCCGGTTGGCTGGCGCGGCGAGCGGCTCGCGGCGGGGTTGGCCGCTGTGCTGGCAGAGAGAGATGACACATGAGTGGCGATAAGTTGATCTGCGAGATCTACAAGAGCTCGCGCAAGGATGAGCTGTATCTCTACGTCGACAAGCGTCACGGGCTTAGTGACGTACCGGAGGCGCTGCTCGAACATTTTGGCACGCCGCTGCCGGTGACCACCATGCTGCTGACCGCCGGTAAGCGGCTGGCGCGCGCCGAGGCCAGTGATGTCATGACGCAGATCGCCGAGAAGGGGTTCTATCTGCAGATGCCCCCGGCCAAGGAGCCGTATCTGCTCGACCTCTATCGTACGCCGACGCAATCACGCTACTGAGCGCCGCCGGCGCCGGGGGAGACACAGGATGCGCGAACTGTTCTGGGAGCGCTATCGCCTCGACGAGCTCACCAATGAGGAGTGGGAGGCGCTGTGCGATGGCTGTGGCCAGTGCTGCCTGCTCAAGTTCCACGACGAAGATAGCGGCGAACTGGCGGTTCTTAACGTAGCCTGCGAGCTGCTCGATATCGATAGCTGCCGCTGCGGCGACTATGCCAACCGCTTCGCGCGGGTGCCCGACTGCACCCAGCTGACGCCGGCACGGGTCGACGAATTCCGCTGGTTACCCGGTTCCTGTGCCTACCGTCGCCTGGCCGAGGGGCGAAGCCTGGCGCGATGGCATCCGCTGATCACTGGCGATAGTCGCCGCATGCATCGCAAGGGCGTTAGCGTGGCCAGCTTCGCTGTCTCTCAACGCGACGTGGCAGAAGCCGACTACGATGAGCACATCATCGCCATCCTGCCAATCGACGGTTAGTCCGTCAGCCATTTCCACCAGCCTTTAACCTTGTGGCGTCTGGCAAGGCTGAGCCCGTTCGTGCGCCATAATCACCCTGGCTTCTGATTGTGGTAGTCAACCATCCCGGCGATGCTGATTAGTGTATGTAACAACGTGTTTCTGGCTTACAGCTGGGCCGGCGACGGGGATCTGCACGAGGGGGTGGAACATGAAACGCTATCGGGGGATAGGCCTGCCGTTGGTGTGCCTGATGCTGGCGGCACCGGCTGCATGGTCACAGTCGAGTAACTGGGATGCCCTGGCTGAACCGGGCGAACTTGACTCACTGGCTGATGACGAGCTACTCGAGATGATAGACGACCTGCCGCCTACCGCCGCTGGTGGGGGAGGTGGGGGTGGCTGCGGGGCTGGCGGCGGTGAGGAGGGCGGTGGTTGTGGCGGTGGCTTCCTGCTCAGCGTCAATACCAGTGCCGATGCTGTCGCCCCAACACCAGCGCCAGCGGTCGAGCCGGTAGATACCAGCAATCCATCGACACCCGGTAATGGCGGCAATGGCGGTGGTAATGGCAGTGGTGGCGGCAACGGCGGCGCGGGCGGTGGCAGTGGCGGCGGTACTGGAGGCGGCGGCAACGGTGGCTCGGGTGGCGGTAGCGCCGGCGGTGGTTCAGGCGGTGGCGGCAGCGGTGGCTCGGGTGGCGGTAGCGCCGGTGGTGGCTCCGGCGGTGGCGGCAACGGTGGCTCCGGCGGCGGTAGCGCCGGCGGTGGTTCAGGCGGTGGCGGCAGCGGTGGCTCGGGCGGCGGTAGCGCCGGTGGCGGGTCAGGTGGCGGTGCCAACGGTGGTAGTGGTGGCAATGGAGGTGGTGGCTCAGGCGGCGGCGCCAGCGGCGGCAGCGGCGGCGATAGCTGAGAGGGGGCTAGCGCGCCGCACGCTGATCGCCGGCCGGACCTAGGCACGATGATCGGTCAAATCGACAGGCTCCTAGGCGTTGGTCAGGCCGAGTGCCCAGAGAATAAAAGCGTCCTGGCGGGCGCCATCTTGCCAGGCTTTGAAGCGACCCGACGCGCCGCCATGGCCGGCGGCCATGTCGGTGCGCAGCAGCACTGGGCCGCGGGCACTGCCCAGCTCGCGCAAGCGTGCATAGAGCTTGGCTGGCTCCCAGTAGGGCACCCGCGTATCGTGCCAGCTGCCCTGTAGAAAGACGCTGGGGTAGGGCAGTGGTGAGAGATTGTCGAGCGGTGAATAGTCGCGGATACGCTTGCGGACGGCCGGCTCGTCGGGGTTGCCCCACTCGGTGTATTCGGCGGTGGTCAGTGGCAGGTCTGGATTTTCCATGGTGCGCAGCACGTCGACGAACGGCACGTCGAGCACCGCGGCGCAAAAGGCTTCGGGTGCCAGGTTGAGGCTGGCGCCCACCAGCAGCCCGCCAGCACTGGCACCGTAGGCGGCAATGCGTGCCGGGTCGCTGAGGCTGGTGGCGGCTAGTGCGTCGCGGGCAGCGAGGAAGTCGCCAAAGCTATTCTGCTTGTGCTCCATCTTGCCGGCCAGATACCACGGTTCGCCTCGGTCACCGCCGCCGCGCACGTGGGCCACGGCGAAGGCCACGCCGCGCTCGAGTAGTTCGAGCCTGGCGACTGAAAACCAGGGGTCGAGCACCTCGCCATAGGCGCCATAGCCGTACAACAGCGTGGGCAGCGGCGCCTGGCCGAGCAGGTCGGCGCGGGCCACGATCGATACCGGAATCTGCTCGCCGTCGTGGGCGGTGGCCCAAAGCCGTCGACAGGCTAGCTGTTCGGGTTGCAGCGAGCCGTGAATCGGCTGCTGCTTGAGCAGGCGTCGCTCGCCGTTGTCGAGGTCATGCTCCAGCCAGCGCACTGGCAGCGTGAACGACTCCTCGCGCAGCCGCAGGCGACGTGCGGTGAAGTGCGGCATATCCCCAAGCACCAGGCTGCAGGGCGCCTCGGGCAACGGCAGTCGCTCGTCGCGACCAGCGGTGTGGGCGGTATCCAGTTCGAGCAGGCGCAGGTGCACCTGCGCCTGCTGGTGGTCACGCTCGGTGATCACCAGCCCCCAGTTGAAAGCATCTACGCCCTCGAGGGTGACGTCCTCACGGTGGCCCAGCAGTGGTTGCCAGGTGTGGGGCGGCAGGCTATCGAGGCTTGCCGTCTCCTCGATCCAGTCGAGCTGGAAATGCAGTGCCCGGCGGTTGTGCAGCACATAGAAGTAGCCAGGGCGATGATCCAGTGAATACTCCACGCCGCTCTCACGGGGGAGGAAGCAGTGTGGTGGGGTGCTGGGTGCGTCGGCTGGGATCAGATAGCACTCGGTGGTGTCCTTGGAGGCCGACTCGAGCACCAGCCACTGGCGCGAGCGAGTCTTGCCCAGCCCAAGCCAGAACTCAGGGTCCTCTTCACGCAGTATCAGGCTTGCCTCGCCGGCTTCACCTGCGGCGTCGATCATCAGCCGCCACACGCTGTCGGGTCGCTGGGTGGCATCATAGCGAGTGAACAGCAGGGTAACGTTGTCCTCGGCCCAGCTCAGTTCCGCGCCGATCTCCTCAAGCACCCGTTGTGGGGTGCCGTCCGGCAAGCGCTTGAGCCATAGCTCGAAGGTTTCGTCACCACGGGTATCCTCGCTCCAGGCCAGCCACTGCTCATCAGGGGAGAGGGCCATATCGCCGAGTTCGAAGAAATCGTGCTCGGCGGCGCGGGCCTCCAGGTCGAGAAAGCAGTGGCGTCCCTCGGGCGCCTCGAGAGGGTAGCGCCACCAACGCGGAAAATCGGCATCGGCAGCGGTCTCGCTCCAGTAGCAGTAGTGATCGAGGGGCGTGGCCAGACCACTGACAGCCAGCTCGCGGCGTGCCAGGTGGCCTTGGTAGAGCGCCTCGCTGAGCCCTGCTAGTGGTGCAAACCAGCTGTCGGATTCACGGTTGGCCGCCTCCAGAAAGGCGCTGACTTGCGGGTCGTCGCGCACTTCCAGCCAGTGCCACAGAGGATCGTCGGGTCGGCGGTAGGCCTCAACCGGGGAGTCGACTGCCTGGTTGAGCGGATTATGACGTGGCGGCTGTGCTTTCATCGGGTGCGGTGTACCATAATGGAGTATGAATGTTGCAACGCTGCGTCGCTGTCGACGCAGGTCTGGAGAGTTCGATGCTGATATCCGATTCCATACCTCTACTCTGGCTGATTTACGCGGTGCTGTCGCTGGTGGTGCTGGCGACGGGCTATATGGCCATCCGCTTCTTGCCGCGACTGCCGCGCCTGGTGATCGTCGGGGCGGTGGCCGGGGCGCTTTGGATGCCGACCCGCTTTCGCCTGCCGCTGCTCGAAGAGGGCGAATTCTATAGCGGTTTTGCACCGTCGGTGGTCATCGCCGGCATTACTTTTCTGCAGCGCGATGTCAGTACCATGACCACCGCGTTGATTTTGTTGGTGCTGGGGATCGGCCTGGGTACGTTGGCCGGTGTCGCGCTGTGGTGGTTCGGTCGAGGTGATGCGCCTGTCGAAGCGCGCAAGTCACCGCCCGAGCGCCCTGAACGGCCCCCCGCCACTGAACGTCGGGAGCCGGTCATCGGCTAAGGAAGCGTCATGCGCGGCGTGTTGAAGGTGGGGTTGTGGTGGCTGCTGGCCGTGGCAATGCCGCTCGCGGCTCAGCCGGCAGTGGAGCTTGCTACCGAAGGTGGCCAGCCGCCGCTTTTGCTTGTCGAACGCGGTGTGGAGCGCAGCGAGGCGGCGGATGTACGAGTGGTCATCGATGTGTCGGGCAGCATGCGCCAGAATGACCCTGACCAACTGGCGGCGAGTGCCCTGGAGCTGTTGGTGGCACTACTCCCCAACGGCATCCACGGTGGCATCTGGACCTTTGGCGAGACCGTTGATAACCCACTGCCCGTCACACCGGTCGATGCCGGGTGGCGGCAGCAAGCGTTAGCGTTGCGCCAGGCGCTGGTCGACTATCAGCCGTTCACCGATATCGAGGCCGCGGTGCGCGCGGCATCCGGTGACGCCGACAACGGCCCGCGCCACCTGATTCTGCTCACCGATGGCATGATCGACCTGCCCGCGGAGGGGCAGAATAAAGCCGCCCGTGACGAGGCATCCCAGCGCAGGTTGAGCGATGAGCTGACGCCGCAGCTTGCCGAGGAGGGCGTGGTGATTCATGCCGTAGCCTTCTCTCCGGAGGCTGACCTGCCGCTGGTCGAGTTGCTCGGACAACGCAGCGGTGGCCTGGCCGCCCTCGCCAAATCCCCCGACGAGCTGCTGCGGGCGTTCCTGGATATCTTCGATCGCATCTTCCCCGGCGACCGGGTGCCACTCAATGATGGGCGTTTCACCATCGATGATCAGGTCGAGTCGTTCTCAGCGCTACTGTTCCACGACCCCGATTCGCCGCCTTTGACGCTAGTCGGCCCGGATGGCCAGCGTTACAGCCGAGACGAGCACCCTGACGCGATGCGCTGGCAGAGTGAGTCACGCTTCGATCTGATCACTGTGCCCGCGCCCGCCGAAGGTGAGTGGCGCGTCGAAGGCCCGATCAGCCTCGACAGCCGGGTCAGCGTAGCCTCAACCCTTACGCTGCGAACTGCCGAGCTACCGGCGACTCTGTATATCGGCTTCGAGCTGCCGATCGAAGCCTGGCTGGATCTCGACGGTGATGTGCTGGCATCGCCTGCCTGGCCCGACGACCTGCGCTTGCGCGCCGAGCTACAGGACTTGACCGGCAATGTCCAGGCGGCGACGCGCTTGGCGCCAGACGATCAGCGTTTCCATGGGGTGTTGCCGGCGCCTACGCTGCCTGGCAATGCACGACTGGTAATCGACGCCGACAGCGTGCGCTTTCAGCGTCAACGGGTGCAGGCAGTTAACGTGCTGCCGGCTATTGCCGCCGAGCTTGATGAGGCGGTCTCGCAGGTCAGCCTGCGCGCCGAGCACCCTCAGTTGAACGTCGACAATACCCAGATCCGCGCCGAGCTGCAGGGCGAGGCACTCGAGGTCGAGGCGCAGGACGACCGCCACTGGCAGATCGCCCTGCCCGAGTTGCCTGATGAAACCAGCCTGCCGCTGCTGCTCAGCGCTACGGTGACCCTCAACGATCAGCGCCTCGAATTGAGCCTGCCACGGCTGGTGCTCAACCCCCAGGCGCGGATTGGTGTTGATGCCACCCAGCGTGATACTGCTGGCCTGCAGGCCGAGGCGCTCGAGGAGGTGCCGGTTGAGGAGCATCAGCCGCTGCCCGAACCCGACATTACCGAGCGCTTGGTGAGCGCCATCAATCAGCTTCCGCAGCAGGCCCAGGCGCTATGGCGGGATACCATCCCGCGGCTCGAGCGAGCAGGTGAGCCGCTCGGACTGGACGCCCAGGGCAGCCTACGCTGGGCGGGCGGTCTCGCTGCGTTACTGCTGGCCCTGCTTGTCCTAGGAGGCTGGTCACGTACTCGGCGCCGGCCAATGCATCGAGAGGATCCGCATGTGTGAACTGTTGGGCATGAGTGCCAATGTCCCGACCGATATATGCTTCAGTTTCACCGGCTTCCTGCATCGCGGTGGTGGCACTGGCCCGCACCGCGACGGCTGGGGCATCGCCTTCTATGAAGCCGGCGGTTACCGCGACTTTCGCGATCCCCACCCGTCGGTGGATTCGCCGATTGCGCGCTTGATCTGCGACTATCCGATCAAGTCCCACGTGGTCATCAGCCATATCCGACAGGCCAACGTCGGCCAAGTGCAGTTGGCCAATACCCACCCCTTTACCCGCGAGATGTGGGGGCGTCAGTGGTGCTATGCCCACAATGGCCAGCTCACCGACTGGGAGTCGCTGCCGCTGGCGGTGTACCGCCCAGTAGGCAGCACTGACAGCGAGCACGCCTTCTGCTTTCTGCTCGGAGAGCTGCGGCGTCGTTTCGACGATCTGCCTGCCTCGCCTGAGGCAATCTGGGAGGCGCTACACGCGCTCTGCGAAAGGCTGCGCGAGCTCGGTGTGTTCAACCTGCTACTCTCCGACGGCGTTCATCTCTACGCCTACTGCTCCACCAAGCTGGCGCATATCACCCGGCGCGCGCCGTTTGGTAAGGCGCAACTATCCGATGCCGAGCTCAGCGTTGATTTCGTCGAACACACCACCGAGCACGATGTTGTCTCGGTGCTGGCCACCGAGCCACTCACCGACAATGAGCAGTGGGTGCGTATGTTACCCGGCGAGCTGTTGGTGTGGCGCGACGGCGAGATCGTTGCACGCTATGCCTCTGGGGTTGGCGAAATCGCTCAATAAACCATAGGCTTGAGTTAATGCTGGCCTAAAGTGGCATGGCATTTGACACCGCGACATGTCATGTTCCAACGTTAGTTTCAATCGATCGTTTGACAGACAACAAGAGTCGACAGGGTGTCGATCAATCTCAATAGCGGAGATCAGCCAATGAGCGAGCACGCCACTGCCCCGGTACTCAATGGTCCGGCCCTGGAAGGCCTCGACGACTACGCGTCGGTGATGGATGTCTTCAAGATATCGGCTAAGAAATTTGCCGACAAGCCAGCCTTCACCTGCATGGGGCAGACCCTGACCTATGCCGAGCTGGACAGGCAGTCGCAGGCGTTCGCCGCCTGGTTGCAGCATGAAACTGGCCTCGAGCCGGGAGATCGCATCGCCATCCAACTGCCCAACGTGCTGCAGTTCCCGGTGGCGGTATTCGGCGCCATGCGCGCCGGCTTGGTGGTGGTCAATACCAACCCGCTATATACCGAGCGCGAGATGGCCCACCAGTTCAAGGACTCGGGCGCCAAGGCGATCCTGATCCTCGCCAATATGGCCGACAAGCTGGAGAAGGTGCTCGACCGCACCGATATACAGCACGTGCTGGTCACCGAACTCGGCGATATGCACAGCTTCCCCAAGCGGCTGCTGATCAACGCCGTGGTCAAGTACATCAAGAAGATGGTGCCCGCCTACTCGCTACCCACTGCGGTGGGCTTCCGCGATGTGCTGAGCAAGGGCGCGAGCCTATCCCACCAGGATGTCGAGCGCACCGCTGATGATGTCGCGGCGCTACAGTACACTGGTGGCACCACCGGCTTGGCCAAGGGCTCGATGCTCACCCATCGCAATCTGGTCGCCAATATGCTCCAGGCGCGTGCGGCGATAGGGCCGGCGCTCAAGGATGGCGAGGAGACGGTGATCGCCCCGCTGCCGGTCTATCACATCTATACCTTTACCGTGAACTGCCTTTTTCTGGTCGAGACCGGCAACCACTCGGTCCTGATCACCAATCCCCGTGATCTCGACAACTTCGTCAAGGAGCTGAAGAGTCTCAAGTTCAGCGGCTTCATTGGCCTCAATACCCTGTTCAATGCACTGTGCAATCGCGACGACTTCAAGCAGCTCGATTTCTCGCGTCTCAAGCTCACGGTATCGGGCGGCATGGCGTTGACCAAGGCTGCTGCCCAGCGCTGGGAGGAGGTCACTGGGTGCGCCATTGCCGAGGGCTACGGCATGACCGAAACCTCGCCGATCGTCACCTTCAACCCGGTCGACGCCATCCAGCTCGGCACTATCGGCAAGCCGGTGGCCGGCACTACGGTCAAGGTTATCGACGCCGACGGCCAGGCATTGCCCTATGGCGAGGCGGGGGAGCTGTGCGTGCAGGGGCCGCAGGTGATGAAGGGCTACTGGAACCTGCCTGAAGAGACCGCCAAGGCGATGGACAGCGATGGCTGGATCCGCACCGGCGATATCGCGGTGCTGCAGGAGGATGGCTACGTCAAGATCGTTGATCGCAAGAAGGACATGATTATCGTCTCCGGCTTCAACGTCTATCCCAATGAGATCGAAGACGTGGTGGCCGGCCATCCTGATGTGCTCGAGGCCGCTGCGGTGGGGGTGCCGGACGAGGATGCCGGCGAGGCGATCAAGCTGTTCGTGGTGTCGCGCAACCAGGACCTCGATGGTGAGACCCTGCGCCAGTGGTGCAAGAAGGAGCTCACCGGCTACAAGGTGCCCAAGTTCGTCGAGTTCCGCGACGAGCTGCCCAAGACCAACGTTGGCAAGGTGCTGCGTCGCGAGCTGCGCGACCAGGAGACTAAGCAGAGCGCCTAATGCCACTGCCGTGGGCGAGGGACGCCGGGGATAGGCCGAAGAGGAGGTTTGCGCCATGGGTGAGGAGCACTGCTCCGAACGGGCTGGCCATGGATGGCCAACCCCGGTCCTGCAAGCGGAGCAGGATGCGAGAGCGCAGCAGGGCGCAAGGTAGCGCCCAGGGATGGGTTTACAGCGCCTCCTCGTAGGCCTATCCCCGGATCAGTCCCGAGCATTGCTGGATTGGTTGGGCGCCCTGAATTAGGCGCGGCCAGGCGCCAAGCGTTACACTATGCTGCCCGCCTCGGGAACACCGGGGCGGGCAGTGTCATTTCAACCTGTGAGGCTGCCTTGAGCATCACCACCTCTCGTTCCGAAGCATCCCCCGAGCTGGCCCGACTGCGCGACCTCGACGCGCGGCTGGGCGATTGCCTGCGCGTCGATGCGCTGCGCTTGACCAGGCGCCTGGCCGGGCTCGAGCGGCGTGCGCGGGATGGCAAACCGGTGGATCGCGGCCTCGGCGAGATCGAGCGGCTGATCGATGCCTCGGCGAGCAAGGTCACCGCGCGGCGTGCCCAGCCGGTCACGCTGCGCTACCCGCCGGAGCTGCCGGTGGCCGAGCGCCGCGACGATATTCTCGCCGCGCTGCGCGAGCATCAGGTGGTGGTGGTGGCCGGCGAGACCGGTTCGGGCAAGACCACGCAGCTGCCCAAGCTGTGCCTAGAGCTGGGCCTGGGGCGGCGCGGCCTGATCGGCCACACCCAGCCGCGCCGGCTGGCGGCGCGCTCGGTGGCCACGCGCCTGGCCGAGGAGCTCGAGGTGCCGCTCGGCGAGCAGGTCGGCTACCAGGTGCGTTTCACCGACCAGAGCAACGAGCGTACCCTGATCAAGCTGATGACCGACGGTATCCTGCTGGCCGAGACCCAGCACGATCCCGATCTGAGTCGCTATGACGCGATCATCATCGACGAGGCCCACGAGCGCAGCCTCAATATCGACTTCCTGCTTGGCTATCTAAAGCGCCTCACCGCGCGCCGACCGGACCTCAAGATCATCATCACCTCGGCGACCATCGACGTCGAGCGCTTCGCCGCGCACTTCGGCGAGCCGGGCCGGCCGGCGCCGGTGGTGCAGGTCTCCGGCCGCACCTACCCGGTGGAGGTACACTACCGGCCACTGGTACGCGAGGCCGACGACGAGGAGGATCGCACCCTGCAGGAGGGCATCCTGCAGGCGGTGGAGGAGATCGAGCAGATCGAGCGCGACAAGCGCTGGTGGCACGGCCCCCGCGACGTGCTGATCTTCCTGCCCGGCGAGCGCGAGATCCGCGAGACCGCCGATACCCTGCGCTGCGCCGACCTCAAGGGCACCGAAATCCTGCCGCTCTATGCGCGGCTCTCCAACGCCGAGCAGAATCGCGTCTTTCAGCCCCACGCCGGGCGCCGCATCGTGCTCTCGACCAACGTCGCCGAGACCTCGCTGACGGTGCCCGGGATTCGCTACGTGATCGACCCGGGGCTGGTGCGCATCAGCCGCTACAGCTATCGCTCCAAGGTCCAGCGGCTACCGGTGGAACCGGTCAGCCAGGCCAGCGCCGACCAGCGCAAGGGGCGCTGCGGGCGGATCGCCGAGGGTGTCTGCATCCGTCTCTACGCTGAGGAGGACTTCCTGGCGCGGCCGGCCTTTACCGAGCCTGAGATACAGCGCACCAACCTGGCCTCGGTGATCCTCTCGATGCTGTCCCTCAGGCTCGGTGAGATCGAAGAGTTTCCGTTCGTCGATGCGCCGGACGGACGCTTCATCAAGGACGGCTTCCGGCTGCTGTTCGAGCTCGGGGCCGTTGACGAGGCCCAGCGCCTGACCGCCACCGGCAAGCGCCTGGCGCGCCTGCCTATCGACCCGCGGCTGGCGCGCATGGTACTGGCCGGCGCCGAGCAGGGCGCGCTACGTGAGGTGCTGATCGTGGTCTCGGCGCTGGCGGCCCAGGACCCCCGCGAGCGTCCGGCGGACAAGCGCCAGGCTGCCGACCAGGCCCACCGCCGCTGGCAGGACCCGGAGTCGGACTTCGTCGCCTGGCTCAACCTTTGGCACGGCTTCGAAGCCGCCCGTGACGAGCTATCCGGCAATCAGCTCAGGCGCTGGTGCCGCGATCATTATCTCAGCTACCTGCGCCTGCGCGAGTGGCACGACACCTTCCGCCAGCTGCGTCAGCTGCTGCGCGACATGGAGATCCAGGTGCCTCCGGCCGCGCCGCGTAGCGCCGATGACGACCCCGAACAGCGCGACGAGGTGCGCCGCGAGAGCGCCGCCAAGCTGCATCAGGCGCTGCTCACCGGCCTGCTTTCCAACCTCGGCCAACTACTCGAGAACCGCGAATACCTCGGGGCGCGCAATCGCAAGTTCGTCATCCACCCAGGTTCCGGACTGGCCAAGAAGTCGCCCAAGTGGCTGATGGCCGGTGAACTGGTCGAAACCTCACAGTTGTTCGCCCGCGAGGTGGCGCGTATCCAGCCGCAGTGGATAGAGCCGCTGGCCGGGCATCTGGTCAAGCGCAGCTACAGCGAGCCGCACTGGGAGATGAAGCGCGCCCAGGTGGTCGCCTTCGAGCAGGTAACGCTGTTCGGCCTGCCGATCGTCAACCGGCGCAAGGTGCATTACGGGCCGATCGCCCCCGACGAGGCCCGCGAGATCTTCATTCGCCGCGCGCTGGTGGAGGGCGAGTTTCGCACTCGCGGTGAGTTCTTCGAACACAACCGGGCGCTGATCGACGAGGTCGAGGACCTCGAGGATCGCGCCCGCAAGCGCGATATCCTGGTCGACGAAGAGGCGCTGTTCGACTTCTACGATCAGCGCCTGCCGGCCGAGATCGTCAACGGCAAGGGCTTCGAGGCGTGGCGCAAGCGCGCCGAGGCCGACGACCCGGCGATCCTCAAGTTCGACCGCGAGGCGCTGATGGCCCGCGACGCCGATGATGTTACCGCCGAGCAATACCCCGATGAGCTGGTGCTGGGCGGGGTGCGCTACCCGCTGGCCTACCATTTCCAGCCCGGCGCCGCCGACGACGGCGTGACCCTGACGGTGCCGGCGGCGATGCTGTCCCAGCTGCCGGCGGCGCGTCTCGAGTGGCTGGTGCCGGGGCTGCTGCGCGAGAAGTGCATCGCGCTGATGAAGTCGCTACCCAAGGCGGTGCGCCGCCAGGTGGTGCCGATCCCCGACTGGGTGGATGCTGCTCTCGATTCGCTGGTGCCCGACGATGTCGCGCTGAGCGCGGCGTTGAGTGAGTTCCTGCGGGTCAAGACCGGGCTGCGCCTGGCGCCTGATGATTGGCGCTACGACCAGCTCGAGCCGCATCTGGTGATGAACCTGCGAGTGGTCGACCACGATGGCCAGGTACTCGGCGAGGGGCGTGATCTCGGGGCGCTGATCGAGCGTTTCAGCGAGGCCGCCAGCCAGGGTGCCCGGGCCCTGGCCGACGCTGGCGGTGCCAGTGAAACGGTCGAGTCGCTGCCCGAAGAGCCGCTGCCCGAGTCGCGGGTCACCACCCAGGCGGGGATTCGCGTCGAGGCGTACCCGGCGCTGGTGGTCAACGGCGACGCGCTTGCTGTCGAGCTCTTCGACCATCCCGACAAGGCCCACGCGGCACATCGCCGCGGGGTGACCCAACTGGCGATTCAGCGCCTGCCTGACCAGGCGCGGCATATCGCCCGACTCAAGGGCCTGGAGCGCTGCGCGCTGCTGTTCGCCAAGGTGGGCAGCAAGCGCCAACTGGTCGACGACGTGGTGTTCGCCTGTGTCGGGCAGGTGGTGGCGGTGGACCCGCTGCCGCGCTCGCACAGTGCCTTTGAGGCGCGTCTCGAGGCCAGCCGCAGCGACCTGGTGCCCCACGGCGAGGCGCTGGTGGCGACCCTCGAGCAGGCGCTCAAAGGGCATCTAGCCGTCACCAAGGCGCTGAAGGGCAATCTCAGCTTCGCCCTGGCGCTGGTTTACAGCGACCTGAAGGCGCAGATGCAGCGCCTGGTCTATCCCGGCTTCGTCACTGACGCCGGTGACTGGTTGGAGCACTACCCGCGCTATATGCAGGCCGCCGAGATACGCTTAGAGAAGGCGCCGCGGGAGCGCAACCGCGACCAGATGATGATGCAAGAAGTACAGGCGTTCGAGCGCCGCCTGGAGGAGCGCCGCGAGGCGATTCGGCGGGCCGGCGCCAGCGACCCTGAGCTCGATGACTTCGGCTGGTGGATCGAGGAGCTGCGGGTATCGCTGTTTGCTCAGCAGCTGGGCACCGCGATGCCGGTGTCGGCCAAGCGCCTGGAACGGCGCTGGGCCGAGATCACCGGCCGGCACCACTGAACACGACAGGATGCTAGCAGTTGCCCCCGAGCGAGGGACGCCGGGGACAAGTCGAAGAGGAGGTTCTACACCAGGGACGGTGTAGGTAGCGCCCAGGGAAGGGTTTACAGCGCCTCCTCGTAGGTTTGTCGACGGATAAGTTCCGAGCGATGCCGCCAACTGCGACAGCCCTGCTGAATACGATTGATAACACGACGGCTAGGAGTCTCGATGCCGTCGTCAGGAGACATGCCATATGACCACAGCCGTAATCACCGGCAGCGGCCTTTTCACCCCCAGCCAGTCGATCGCTAACGATGCGCTGGTGGCCTCCTTCAATGCCTGGGTCGACGCCGAGAACGCGCGCCGCGCCGAGGCCATCGCCGCCGGCGAATGTGAGCCGCTGGCCTACTCGAGCAGCGAGTTCATTGTCAAGGCCTCGGGGATTCACAGCCGTTACGTGCTCGACGCCGAGGGTATCCTCGATCCCGAACGGATGCGCCCCAAGCTGCCGCAGCGCGGCAACGACGAGCCCTCCATCCAGTGCGAGATGGGCCTGAGCGCTGCGCAGCAGGCGCTTGACAACGCCGGCGTCGAGGCCGCCGAGATCGACCTGTTGATCGTCGCCTGCTCGAACCTCGAACGACCCTATCCAGCGGTGGCGGTGGAGCTGCAGGCGGCGCTTGGCACCGGTGGCTACGCCTTCGACATGAACGTGGCGTGCAGCTCGGCAACCTTCGCCATCGACATGGCCAATAACGCCATCCGCGCCGGGAGCATCCGGCGGGCGCTGGTGGTCAATCCCGAGATCTGCTCGGCGCACCTCAATTTCCGCGATCGTGATAGCCACTTCATCTTCGGCGATGCCTGTACGGCGGTGGTGGTCGAGGCCGCCGAGGTGGCGCGCAGCGAGCGGCGCTTCGAAATCCTTGGCACACGCCTGACCACGCGCTTCTCCAATGCCATTCGCAACAACGCGGGCTTCCTCAATCGGGTCACCGATAGCGACCCGCAGGCACTGGACAAGCTGTTCATCCAGGAAGGTCGGCGGGTTTTCAAGGAGGTCTGCCCGATGGTGGCGGCGCTGATCGGCGAGCACCTGGAGAGCCTGGGAGTGGCCGATACGCCTCCGGCCCGGCTGTGGCTGCACCAGGCTAACCGCCATATGAACGATCTGATTGCGCGGCGCGTTCTGGGACGCGAACCCAGCGAAACCGAGGCGCCGGTGATCCTCGACCGCTACGCCAATACCAGCTCGGCCGGCTCGATCATCGCCTTCCATCTGCATCGCGACGATCTGCAGACCGGCGAGCTGGGGGTGGTGTGTTCGTTTGGGGCCGGCTACAGTGCCGGCAGCGTAGTGGTACGCAGGGCTTAATCAACCATCTACAATATAGCGGTAACTACAGGGTGACATGATGCAAGGCAAGGGACGTGGGTGGGGAAATGGGTGGGCGGCCGGACTACGTCTGGCGGCGGCGCTGATGATGGCGCTGGTGCTGGCTGGATGCGCTGGCACCCAAACCATGCAAGAGCGTAATCCGGACGATCCATGGGAAGGTTTCAACCGCCGTGTATTCGTGTTCAACGATGCGCTCGATCGCGCCGTCCTGCGTCCCGTGGCACGCGGTTACGACACCATCACGCCGCAGCCGGTGCAGACCGGAGTAGGCAACTTTTTCTCCAACCTTGGCGAGCCACGCACCGCGCTCAATAGTCTGCTGCAGGGCAAGCCGGGCAATGCCGGTATCGCTGCAACACGATTCCTGATCAACACCACGGTGGGTATTGGCGGGCTGTGGGATTTCGCCACGCATATGGAGATCACCGGACGCGACGAGGACTTCGGCCAGACCCTGGGGGCCTGGGGCGTGGGCGAGGGGGCTTATCTGGTGCTGCCGTTCCTCGGGCCGAGCACGCTGCGCGACACCGCCGGCCTGCCGCTGGACTGGTACACTTATCCGATTACCCATGTCGATGACGTGGCGCTGCGCAACGCCCTGCGCGCGGTGCAGGTGGTCGACACCCGGGCCAGCCTGCTAGACCTCGAGGAGCTGATTCGTGGCGATCGCTACAGCTTCATTCGCGATTCTTACCTGCAGCAGCGCCGCTATGAAGTCAGCGACGGCGAACTGGGTGACGACCCATTTGCCAGCGACGACTTTGATTTCGACTTCGATGATGATGACTTCGCCGATGACGATTTCGCCGATTGAAGGTGGTATATGGCCAGTGACAAGCGCTTGATCGGGGTCATCGACCAGCCGGGGGAGGAGCGTGATGCGCTGGCCGATATGATTGCCAAGGGCCACTTCGCCGTCGTCGCGGTGGCCGATCCGGAAGAGCTACCCGACCACACTCTGCTGGCGGTGGCGCATGTGCGCGCCGTGCCACCGACCCGATGGGCGGCGCTGTCGGAGCGCCTGCCGACCCTGGTAGTCAGCGATACGCGGCTGGACGCCGAGCTGATCAAGGCAGTGGATGTCGGTCTGGTCGACTACATCGTCGAGCCGCTGCGCCATGGCGACGTGCTGCGACGGATGATCGACAAGGTGATCGACAATCATCGCCTGGCGCGGGAGCATGAGCGCGACCGCCTGCGACTCGCCGATCTCAACGAGCATCTCGAGACCCATCTGGCGATGCTGCGTCTCGACCAGCAGGCGGGGGGGCATATTCAGCGCAAGCTGCTGCCGCATCGCCCGCTGACCCTCAACGGCGTGAGCTGCGACTACTGGCTGGCGCCATCACTCTACCTGTCCGGTGACTTTCTCGATTTTCAGCGCTTTGACGAGCGCTACAGCGTGTTCTACTTCGCCGATGTGTCAGGGCACGGCGCTTCTTCGGCGTTCGTCACGGTACTGCTGAAGTATCTGTGCAATCACTGGCTGGCGCAGTGGGATGGTCATGACCCAGAGCATCTCCCTGCGCGCTGGTTGAGTAAGCTCAACCGCGAACTGCTGGATGCTGGTATCGGCAAGCACGCGACCCTGTTCGTCGGGGTGATTGACCGTCAGCGTCGCTACCTGCACTATTCGCTCGGCGCTCAACTACCGATGCCGATGCTGGTTAGTGGTGAGCGGTTGCGTCTGCTCGACGGCGAAGGGATGCCGGTGGGCTTGTTTCCTGGCGTGGAATATCCCACGCTAGGCTGTGAGCTCGCGCAGAACTTCCGACTCTGGTTGTGTTCGGACGGGGTATTGGAGTGCCTGCCCGGTGACGGGCTCGATAGTCGGCTCAAGGAACTCGAGCGTCTGGTGCAGTCCAGCAAGGATGTGGCTGCACTGAGGGGGAAGCTATCACTGGGTGATGTGCCGGAAAACGACGACGATGCCGTTGTCGAGCGTGCCCCAGGCTATGATGAGCTTCCGGATGACCTGACGATCATGACGTTGAGCGGATTTGACGATGATGATGCATGAAGGGCGATTGAAGGCGGCGTTTGATTCTGGCGTCTTCGTGCTCAAGCTATGTGGCGACGTACGCCTGACGCTGTGCGCTACCCTGGACGATCAGGTCCAGCGACTGGCTGATACTCCTGGACTCAAGGCAGTCATGATCGACCTGCGAGATACCAGCAACGTCGACTCGACGGCGCTGGGTTTTCTTGCCAAGGTGGCGATGGCGGTACAAGGAAAGGTCGAGCAGCCACCGACGATCGTCGCCGACCATCCCGATGTGCAGCGCATGCTCGACGTGATGGGCTTCTCCCACTATTTCACTTTGGTCGAGGCGCCGCTCAGTGAGCCGCGTGACCTCGATGAGCTGCCGCAGATCGAGGCCGACGAGGCCGGCCTGCAGCAGCGTATCCTCGACGCGCACCGCACGCTGATGCGTATGAACGAGCACAATCGCTCCGAGTTCCAACCGCTGGTGGAGCTGCTCGAAGCCCAGCAGCGCGAGCGCCAGCGTGCGGCCGAGCCGCTCAAGTGAGCGGCTCGCGCAGCCTTCTTCCTGTCAGTACAGTAACCCCTCTCAGCAACGTAGCTCGCCCAGCAGCCTTTCCAGCTTGCGCTGGTCGGCCATGAACTTGCGGATCCCCTCGGCCAGCTTCTCGGTGGCCATGGCGTCCTCGTTCATGGCCCAGCGGAATTCTGCTTCGTCCTGTGGCTCGGGCGCCGAGGTTTCAGCATCCAGCGGCGTTAAGCGTCGGCTCAGCGACCCGTGATCGACGGCTAGCTCCTCGAGCAGCTTGGGCGAGATGGTCAGCCGATCACAGCCCGCCAGCGCCTCGATTTCGCCGCAGTTGCGGAAGCTCGCTCCCATCACGATGGTTCTGTAGCCGTGGCCCTTGTAGTGCTCGTAGATCGCCTTGACCGAGCGCACGCCGGGATCGTTGTCGCCGCTGAAGTCGGCCTCTGGGGTGGCGGCCTTGTGCCAGTCGAGAATGCGGCCCACGAAGGGCGAGATCAGGGTGACGCCGGCATCGGCACAGGCCTGGGCCTGGGTGAAGCTGAACAGCAGGGTGAGGTTGGTACGGATACCCTCGCGCTCCAGCTGCTGGGCGGCGCGGATGCCCTCCCAGGTCGAGGCGACCTTGATCAGGATGCGCTCGCGGCCTACGCCGCGCCGTTCGTAGCGCTCGATCAGTGAATGCGCCCGAGCCAGGGTGGCATCGGTGTCGAAGGATAGTCGGGCGCTTACTTCGGTGGAGACATAGCCCGGTACCAGCTCGCTGATTTCACTACCGATCTCCACCGCCACGGCGTCCAGGGCGTCGTCGATATCGACGCTCTGACGGGCTAGTTCGGCCAGCCGGGCACGACGCGCCTCCTGCTGTGCCGCCTGCAGAATAAGCGAGGGATTGGTGGTGGCATCGGTAGGGCTGAAGCGGCGAATGGCCTCGATATCGCCGGTGTCGGCGACCACCGTGGTCATGGTCTTGAGCTGTGACAGTTTATCCTGATCCATGGGCGTGTCCTGACTGAGTCCTGTGGTGGGCAGCAACCACCATTACTCTACCAACTCGGCGAGGACTGCGCCTAGCCGAATGAAGTGGTAAGCTTAGCCTCCTATCTTTTTTACCCTTGGTGGGCCGTGCAGCCTGCCAACGTCAGGAGGCGTCGTGACGCTCAATGCTCGTCGGGTTGCGCTACTGGTGGCGGCAAATACCGCGCTGGCACCGTTTGCGATTGATGCCTATCTGCCGGCAATGTCGCGGCTGGCGGCGTCGGTAGAGGCCAGCATTCACCATACTGAGTTGTCGATCAGCGTGTTTCTGTTCGGCTTCGCCCTCGGCCAACTGGTCTTCGGGCCGCTGTCGGACCGGCTGGGGCGCAAGCCGGTGCTGATTGGCGGCCTGGTGGTATTCATGCTGGCCAGCCTGATGATCACTACGGTGGGGTCGCTGCCTGAACTGCTGGTTTGGCGCTTCATCCAGGCATTGGGCGGTGGCGCCTGCGTGGTCAACTCGGCGGCCATCGTGCGCGACTGCTTTAGCGGCCGCCAGGCGGCCAGTGTGATGTCGACCATGGCGATGATCATGATGCTGGCGCCGCTGGTGGCCCCGGTGGTGGGCAGCGGGCTGCTGTACCTCGCCGACTGGTGGCTGATTTTCGTATTCCTGGCGCTCTATGCGGCGTTTCTGATCTGGCTACTAAGCACCCAGTTGCCGGAAACCCGCGATCCCAGCCTGCCGGCGGCCAGCCCGCGCCAGGTGCTGGCCAACTATGCCAGCGTGCTGCGCCATCGCCAGGGCATGGGCTACATTTGCGCAGTGGCGGCCTCCTTCGCCGGGCTATTCGCCTTCGTGACCTTCTCGCCGTTCCTGTATCTCGACTATTTCGGACTATCACCGGCCTTATATCCACTGGTGTTTGGCATCAATGTGGTGGTGATCGCACTCTCCAACTGGGTCAATATTCGCCTACTGCGCGGCAAGCGCACCCCGCAGCAGAACATGTACCTGGGGCTGGGCATTCAACTGGGTGCGGCCACGGCGCTGGTCGCGGTCACCGTGCTCGGACTCGACTCGCTGTATACCTTGGTGCCGCTGATCATGATCTATGCCGGCATGGTCGGGTTGATCACGCCCAACGCCATGTCGTTGCTGCTCGATCACTTCGGTCATATCAGCGCTACCGCCACTGCGGTGATGGGTGGCATCAAGTTCGGCGCCGCGGGTCTCGCCGGTGTGATGGTCAGCGCCTTCGAAATCGAGAACCTGTGGCCAATGGTGCTGACCATGC
This sequence comes from Franzmannia qiaohouensis, assembly GCF_031451695.1. Classification (NCBI taxonomy): domain Bacteria; kingdom Pseudomonadati; phylum Pseudomonadota; class Gammaproteobacteria; order Oceanospirillales; family Halomonadaceae; genus Franzmannia; species Franzmannia qiaohouensis. The sequence goes on along the minus strand of NZ_JARWAM010000004.1, from coordinate 46,348 downwards.
TTGGCGTGTCGATCTTCGGCAACGTCGCGCTGCGTTGGCTGGTAGGGCGCCACGCGCATGCCTGAGGCACTGTTCGTCACGCTCGACGTGGCTCCGCTGGTGTGGGTTGGCTGCGGCCTGACGCTGTTGGTGGGGGCTTTCGTGCAGCGTGTCACCGGCTTTGGCCTGGCGGTGGTTGGTGCGCCGATCCTGCTGCTGCTCGAGCCGCGGTTGGTGCCGGTGATCCTGGTCCTGTTCGGTTTCACGGTATCGCTGATGATGGTCGGCAAGTACCGCCACGAGGTGCGCGTGACCTTTATCGGCACGGCGCTGGTGGGGCGGGTGCCGGGCACCGTGCTGGGGATCTGGCTGCTGCTGGCGGCACCGCTAGCCCTGCTCGAGAACGCCATTGCCCTGATCGTGCTCAGCGCGGTGGCGGTCAGCCTGTTGAGGATCAGCGTGCCGGTCAATCGCGTTAGCCTGTTCGTGGCCGGGGTGCTGTCGGGCATCTTCGGCACCGTCTCGGCGATTGGCGGGCCGCCCATTGCCATGCTGATGCACCGCCTGCCGCCGGATAGTGCTCGCGGCAATCTCGCCGCTTACTTCATCTGCAGCTCGTTGATGACGCTGCTGGCGCTGGTCCTGGCGGGGCAGGTCCGCCTCTGGCACCTGACCCTCGCCGTTACTCTGTTCCCCTGGTTGCTGGTCGGCAATGCCCTGGCCAATACCTGCGCACACCGCTTCGACCGTCGCGCCCTGACCTGGTCGTCGATGGCGCTTTCCACTCTGGCGGCGCTGGGTTTGCTGCTGTAGTCGCTGTCATATTCCTGCAACGAAACCCCTGCATGATCACTCCTGCGATCGGCACCGAGCCGACCTGAACTGGAGTCAGCGCGTCGCGCCGTCCAGTAACCAACGCAGAGAGGATCGTGAAGATGAACGTCAACAAGCGTACCTTGGGAATTGCCATTGCGGCAGGCCTGGCCAGCGGTATCTCCACCGCCGCCATGGCGCGTGACACCATCCAGATTGCCGGCTCATCCACGGTGCTGCCGTTCGCCAGCATCGTAGCTGAGGAGTTTGGCGCCACCTTCCCACAGTACGATACGCCGGTGGTAGGTTCAGGCGGCTCCGGCGGGGGGCTACGCCAGTTCTGCCAGGGTATCGGTGAAAACACCATCGACATTGCCAACTCTTCGCGGGCCATCCGTAGCGCCGAGATCGAGAGCTGCAACGCCAATGGCGTGGAAGAGATTCTCGAGGTGATGTTCGGCTATGACGGTATCGTATTCGCGTCGCGCGCCGACCGGGAGTCTTTCGAACTGACACCGGCACACGTCTTTGCTGCCTCGGCGGCAGAGCTCAATATCGACGGCGAAACGGTTGAAAACCCCTATTCTCGTTGGTCTGAGATCGATGACTCGTTGCCCGACCAGGAAATCGTGCTGGTGATCCCTGCCTCCAACCACGGTACCCGTGAGGTCTTTGAGGAGAAGGTCCTGCATCAAGGCTGTGACGCCTACGACATGGAAGGCGAAGCCTGCGACGCCCTGCGCGGTGATGGCCGCATCATCGAGATCGCCGGTGACTACACCGAGACGCTGGCACGTCTTGATGCCCAGGAAGATGCGGTCGGCGTGTTCGGTTTGAGCTTCTACGACCAGAACCGTGATCGCCTGCAGGTCGCCACCGTCGATGGCATCACACCGAGCCTTGAAACCATTGGCTCTGGCGAGTATCCGGTCTCACGCCCGTTGTTCTTCTATGTCAAGGGCGAGCACCTCGACCAGATTCCGGGCCTGGCCGAGTACACCGAGTTCTTCCTGGATGAAATGACCTCAGGGTACGGCAGTCCGTTGGAGGATGCTGGCCTGATCCCGATGGACGAAGAGGAGCGTGCCCAAGCGCTGGAGGCGTTCCAGGCGCGTACCGTCGCCACTGGCGAGTGATAGGCAGGATCGAACTCACGGCGGGGGTGGCAATGGCCACTCTCGCCGTCGGCTTTGCCCGAAATAGCGTGGAGACACGATGAACAATCTTGCCCTGATGGCAGGCGTGCTGGTGGTCATGGCCCTGGCCTATCAGCTCGGCTTGACGCGTAGCAAGGCCGTGGTCGGCGACGGTCAGCGGCTGCACTCGCGTCCCGGATACTATGGACTACTGGTGGCCCTGTGGTGTGGGCTGCCGGCGCTGTTGCTATTGCTGCTGTGGGGGGTATTCGGCAGCGATATCGTGCAGTTCCTGGTCGTTCAGCAACTGCCCGCCGAGACCGCGGCGTTCAGTGACCGGGAAATGGTGTTGCAGATGCGCCGTATTGGGGCCTTGGCCGCCGGCAATAATATTAACGACCCGCAGCAGTTCGAGTTGGCTGCTGCCGCTCAGCAGGCGCGGCTTGAGACCATCGGGCGCCTGACCGTGCTAGCCAGCATGGCGGTAGCGGCAGTGCTTGGGCTAGTGGTGTCGAGGCGTCAGATCACGCCGCATATGCGAGCCAGAAACCATATTGAGCGTGTGATCATGGTCGCCCTGGCGTTGAGCTCCGGCGTGGCGATCTTGACGACGATCGGTATTGTGCTTTCGATGATTGGTGAGGCGGTGAATTTTTTCCGTTTCATCAGTCCCGCCGACTTTTTCTTCGGCACCACCTGGAATCCTCGCTTCAGCACCTCGGGCGATACCGGACAGGGCGAATTCGGCCTGTTGCCGTTATTGTGGGGCACCCTGATGGTGAGCAGCATCGCGCTGCTGGTGGCTATTCCGTTGGGACTGATGACGGCCATCTACATGGCTGAATATGCACCGCCATCGCTGCGCAATGTAGCAAAACCGGTCATCGAAGTGCTGGCCGGCATTCCAACCATCGTCTATGGCTTCTTCGCGTTAATAGTGATTGGTCCCTTCTTGTCGGGGCTCGGCGAGGTAGTGGGAATCAGTATTCGTACCACCAGCGCGCTCACTGCCGGCTTGGTGATGGGCATCATGATCATCCCATTCGTCTCGTCTCTCTCGGACGACATCATCACCCAGGTGCCCAAGGCGCTGCGCGACGGTGCGCTGGGGCTGGGTGCCACCAAGTCCGAAACCATTCGCCAGGTGGTCCTGCCGGCGGCACTGCCGGGGATCGTCGGCGCGTTCCTGCTGGCTGCAAGCCGGGCCATCGGCGAGACCATGATTGTGGTGCTGGCAGCAGGGAATAACCCGGTACTGCACGCCAATCCGTTCGAGGCGGTCTCGACCATTACCGTGACCATCGTCAATCAACTGACCGGCGACATGGACTTCGCCAGCCCGCAGTCGTTGGTCGCCTTTGCGCTCGGCTTGACGCTATTCGTGATCACGCTGGGCCTGAACGTCATCGCGCTGCTGATCGTGCGTCGCTACCGTCAGCAATATGAATAATCGGCAGGGGGCATCTTGAATACCATTACTCAAGCGTCGCGCAGAGAGCGTCTTGCCACTATCGAACGGTCGCTGGCATCACGACATCGTCGGGAAAAGCGGTTTCGTCGCTTGGGCCTGGCTGCTGTGGTAACCGGCATGGTGTTGGTGTTGATTCTGTTCGCCAGCATATTGATGCGCGGATTGCCGGCATTCTGGCAAGCGAGTTTTCATCTCGATATCCATTTCGACCCTGAAATAGTCGATGTGTCAGAACGGCCTAGCCGCGAAGCCGGCGAGAGTGAGGCCGATTTCCGAGAGCGTGATCTCATCTGGTTGAGCGAAGTGGGGCGGGTCAATTGGCAGCAATTGATCGATAATGCCCTGGAAGAAGCGCTGGGTGAAGAGATCGAACCTCGACAGGCGCGTGATCTCCGGGCGTTGGTCACCTCAGCCGAGCGACGCATTCTGCGTGATCGATTCATCGAGGACCAGTCAATGCTTGGCGAGACGCATACCATCAAGCTATTGGCCAGTGCTAATGTCGATGTCTGGCTCAAGGGTAATATCGATCGTGATCTGCCGGATAGCCAGCAGCAATTGAGTGCCCAGACCCGCGAGTGGGCGGACCGGCTTTATGCCGAAGGTGTGATCACAAATGCGTTCAGCACGGCGCTGTTCCTGAATACCGATTCGCGCAGCTCACCGGCATCGGCGGGTCTGGCCGGCGCCTTCATGGGCTCACTGTTCATGATGCTGATCGTGATGGTGCTGTCGGTTCCGATAGGGGTTGCAAGCGCCATCTACCTCGAGGAGTTCGCCCCCAAGAACCGCCTGACCGACCTGATTGAGATCAATATCAACAACCTGGCGGCGGTGCCCTCAATCGTCTTTGGTCTACTTGGGGCGGCGATATTTATCGGCTACCTGCGCCTGCCACTCTCAGCGCCACTGGTGGGCGGCCTGGTCCTGACGCTGATGACCCTACCGACCATCATCATCGCCACCCGCGCCTCGCTGCGCTCGATCCCCAACTCGATTCGCCAGGCGGCGCTCGGCATAGGTGCATCACGGGTGCAGACGGTGTTCCACCACGTACTGCCGCTGGCACTCCCCGGGATTCTGACCGGCTCGATACTCGGTGTGGCACAGGCCCTGGGGGAGACGGCGCCGCTGCTGCTGATCGGCATGAATGCCTTCGTGTCCAACATTCCCAGCAGCCCCATCGATCAAGCATCGGCGCTGCCGGTACAGATCTACCTGTGGCAGGGCAATGAACTGCGCAATTTCTTCGAAGCGCGGACTTCAGCGGCCATTATCGTGCTGTTGGCGCTGATGCTGAGCCTCAACGCGCTGGCCATCTGGCTGCGCAAAAAATTCGAGACGAGGTGGTAAATGACGACTGCAACGGTGGCCGTTCCCACGGCAATGCACAAGAGCGAAGCGTCCGGTGAGCCGCGCCAGCAGGGCCAGGTCAAGATGAGCACCCGAGGTGTCAAGGTGTTCTACGGTGACAATCAGGCGCTGCATGGTATCGACCTCGATATCACCGAGAACGAAGTGATCGCCTTTATCGGTCCCTCTGGCTGTGGTAAATCGACGTTCCTGCGCTGTCTCAATCGCATGAACGACACCATCCCCGGCTGTCGCATCGAGGGCGATGTGATCCTCGATGGCAACGACATCTACGCCCCATCGCTCGATGTCGTACTGCTGCGGGCTCAGGTCGGGATCGTGTTCCAAAAGCCCAACCCCTTCCCCAAGTCGATCTACGAGAACATCGCCTATGGGCCGCGCCTGCATGGACTGGCCAGCAGACGTGCCGAACTCGACGAAATCGTCGAGCATAGTCTGCGGCGTGCCGGCTTATGGGATGAGGTCAAGGATCGGCTTGATCAGCCGGGTACCAGCTTGTCGGGCGGCCAGCAGCAGCGCCTGTGTATTGCCCGAACTATCGCCATCAGTCCGGAAGTGATCTTGATGGATGAGCCATGCTCGGCCCTGGACCCTATAGCGACGGCCAAGATCGAACAATTGATCGATGAGCTGAGCGCCAGTTACACCATCGCCATGGTCACACACAATATGCAGCAGGCGGCACGAGTAGCGCACAAGACGGCGTTCTTCCATATGGGGGACATGGTCGAGGTCGGCGATACCGATACGATTTTCACCAACCCCAAGGACCAGCGTACACACGATTATATCACCGGCCGCTTTGGCTAACGCGCCGCCAGGCAGGGGAGGCGCTATGCCTCCCTGTTAATCGCAACTGTCATGATACCTTCATGCTGGGCTAGTATATATGATATTTCATATATGTCAGTTGGCGGAGTACATCCTATGAGCAAGTCAGTCAGTATCGGTATCAATGGCTTCGGACGTATCGGCCGCCTGGCCCTGCGCAGCCTGTGGGCCAGCGTCGAGGCCGGCGCGGTGGAGATCGCGGGCATCAACGACCCGGGCGGTGACGCCGCTACCTTCGCCCATCTGCTCGAATTCGACTCGGTACACGGCCACTGGTCGCCGGGGCAGGGCATCGTGGCGCAGCAGGATGCCATCGTCATCGACGGCCGACGCATCGCCTTCAGCGCCCATCGCGAGCTGAGTGACAGCAACTGGTCAGCCTGCCAGGTGGCCATCGAGTGCTCCGGCAAGATGAAGACCCAGGAAAAACTCAACGCCTATCTCGAGCAGGGCGTCGAGCGGGTGGTGGTCAGCGCCCCGGTCAAGGATGCGGGCGTGCTCAACCTGGTGGTCGGCGTCAACGACGACCTCTACGACCCGGACCAGCACCGCATCGTCACCGCGGCCAGCTGCACCACCAACTGCCTGGCGCCGGTGGTCAAGGTAATCCACGAGACCTACGGCATCCGCCACGGCTCGATGACCACGGTGCACGACATCACCAACACCCAGACCATTCTCGATGCCCCACACAAGGATCTTCGTCGGGCGCGAGCCTGCGGCATGAGCCTGATTCCCACCACCACCGGTTCGGCCAAGGCGATCACCGCGATCTTCCCCGAGCTCGAGGGCAAGCTCAACGGCCACGCGGTACGCGTGCCGCTGGCCAACGCCTCGCTCACCGACATGGTCTTCGAGCTCGAGCGCGAGGTCTCGGTCGCAGAGGTCAATGCCGCGCTCGAGGCCGCGGCAGAAGGGCCGCTGGCTGGCATACTCGGCTACGAGGAGCGACCGCTGGTCTCCATCGACTACCGCAGCGACCCGCGCAGTTCGATCATCGACGCGCTCTCGACCATGGTCATCAACGGCACCCAGCTCAAGCTCTACGCTTGGTACGACAATGAGTGGGGCTATGCCAACCGTACCGCCGAGCTGGCGATGAAGGTCGGCGGCGTGCAGGTGACCCGTGGCTGAAGCGATGTCGCTGCTGGCGAGGGTCAGGCAGCTGCCCTTCGAGGTGCGCCAGTACCTGCTGATCACCGGCAACTACTGGGCCTTCACCCTCACCGACGGCGCGCTGCGCATGCTGGTGGTGCTCTACTTCAGCCAGCTGGGCTACTCGCCGCTGGAAGTGGCCATGCTGTTCCTGTTCTACGAGGCGTTCGGCGTGGTCACCAACCTGGTGGGCGGCTGGCTCGGCGCGCGGCTGGGGCTCAACCGCACCATGAACGTCGGGCTCGGCCTGCAGATCGTCGCCCTGGCGATGCTGCTGGTGCCGGCCGGCATGCTCACGGTGGTATGGGTGATGGCCGCCCAGGCGCTGTCGGGGATTGCCAAGGACCTCAACAAGATGAGCGCCAAGAGCGCGGTCAAGGTGCTGGTGCCCAAGGAGAGCGCCAGCGCCGGCAGCGCGCTCTACCGCTGGGTGGCGATGCTCACCGGCTCCAAGAATGCCCTCAAGGGGCTGGGGTTCTTTCTCGGCGGGCTGCTGCTGACGTTGGTTGGCTTTCAGGGCGCGGTGCTGGCCATGGCGTTGATGCTCAGCGGGGTGCTGGGGCTGTCGCTGTGGCGGCTGCGCGCCGACCTCGGCCGTCAGAAGGCCAAGCCCAAGTTCTCCGAGGTGTTCTCCAAGTCGCGGGCGGTCAATGTGCTGTCGGCAGCGCGGCTGTGCCTGTTCGCCTCCCGTGATGTGTGGTTCGTGGTGGCGCTGCCGGTGTTCCTCTACGACCAGCACGGCTGGAGCCAGTGGACCGTGGGCGGGCTGCTGGCGCTGTGGGTGATCGGCTACGGTGGGGTGCAGACCCAGGCGCCCAGGCTGACCCGGCTGATGAGCGGCGAGGCGCGGCTGATCACTGCCGGCTGGGCCGCGGCCCTGGCGCTGCTTGGCGTGGCCCTGGCACTGCTGCCGCTGACCGCGGTGGGCTGGCTAGTGGCGGGGTTGCTGGCCTTTGGGGTACTGTTTGCCATCAACTCCAGCTGGCACAGCTATCTGATCGTGCACTATGCGCGTGCCGACGGCGTGTCGATGGACGTCGGCTTCTACTATATGGCCAATGCCATGGGCCGGCTGATCGGCACGCTGCTCTCCGGCTGGCTATACATGGCCCACGGCCTCAGCGCCTGCCTGTGGGTAGCGGCGGCGCTGGTCGCCGCCAGCGCCTTGATGGCCCTGGCGCTGCCGCGCCAGGCCGATACCGCGGTCGCCGATTAGGGTAGGGTTACCGCAGCGAGGGACGCCGGGGACAGGTCGAAGAGTAGGTTTGCGCCATGGGTGAGGAGCACTGCTCTGAACGGGCTGGCCATGGATGGCCAGCACTGGTCCTGCAAGCGGAGCAGGATGCGAGAGCGCAGCAGGGCGCAAGGTAGCGCCCAGTGAAGGGTTTACAGCGCCTCCTCGCAGGCCTGTCGACGGATCAGTTCCGAGCGGTGCTGCCTATCTGCGATAGCCCTGCCGATCAGGACCATCAAGTTGAATGCGTCAATATCATAGAAATAATCAAGAGAGGCCCCGTGCAACCGCTACGCCTGTTCAAATGCCTGGCCGACGACACCCGTCTGATGCTGATGCTGCTGATCCGCGAGGAGGGCGAGCTGTGCGTGTGCGAGATGACCCACGTGCTCGAGGAGTCGCAGCCCAAGGTGTCGCGGCACCTGGCCCAGCTGCGCGGCTGTGGCCTGGTGGTCGACCGGCGCGACGGCCAGTGGGTCTACTACCGGCTGGCGCCGACGCTGCCGTCCTGGGCGCTGGACGTCCTGAGCGCCGCCGCCGCGGGCGACCAGCAGCGCCTTGAGGCGCGATTGGCGCGGCTGGCGGCGATGGGCAACCGCCCCGAGCGACGCGCGGCGCTGTGCTGAGGCTAGGCTTCGGTCGGTGAAGGAATCAGCCGCCCCGGCACCCAGCGCAGATAGGCGACCATGCCGAACAGCTCGACCAGCGACTGGAAGACGATCACCACCACGGCGGCCTGCCACGCCTCGGGCAGGGCCAGGGCAATGGGCAGTACCACGAAGGAGTTGCGGGTGCCGAAGCTGAAGGTCAGGGTACGTGTCGCCCCCGGGGCCAGGCCGAACCCACGTCCCAGCAGCTTGCCGAGCAGGGCGGCGAACAGCAGGTAGGCGATAAAGATCGCCAGCACCTGCAGCAGGATGCTGCTCAGGCCACCTAGGCCTGTCACCTGAGAGGCGGCGATCGCCAGCACCACTAGCGCCAACAACGGGACCGGCAGCGCGCCGAGCCCCTCTACCAGGCGCTTGGCACCGGCCCGGCGTTTGGCCAGGCGCTCGGTCAGCCAGGCCAGGGTCAGCGGGGTGAGGATAAGGCCGGCGAAGGCGCCGAGCAGCTGGGTGCTGAGCACCATTTGGAACCACCCCGGACCGAGAAATAGCCACAGGTAGGCGGGTAGCGAGACGATCTGCCCCAATAGCAGTAGTGGTGCTGCGGCAAGGGCGCGACCCGCGTCACCCTTGCCGAGGTGGGTGAAACTGATGAACCAGTCGGTACAGGGCACCAACAGCACCAGCAGGATGCCTGCCTGCACCGCCGGTGATAGCGGCAGCAGGCTTGTGGCCACGCCCACCAGCAGCGGAATTAGCACGAAGTTACCCAGCAGCAGCGCGGCCATAAAGCGCCAATCCCTTACACCACGGCGAACCTGCAGCAGTGGGATCTGTGTAAAGGTGGCATACAGCAGCGTACCGAGCAGTGGCCACAGCAGTAGCTCGAGCATCGCCGCCAGTGACGGTTGCCACAGCCCCAGTGCCAACCCGGCCAGGATGAAGGCAAGGTAGATCCAGGCCTGGTGGCGCTCCATTCGCTCGCGCATCAACACTCGCCTTAGCGGTCAGTGATTCTTGACGCGCTGTATGCGCCAGGCCAGCAGGCCGATGATCCCCACCCCCAAGGGGGCCAGCACCGCAGCGGCGACGATCGGCTCGATGACCATCCCCAGGGCATCGAGGCTTTGCAGCCCCAGCTTGAACAGGCTGAAGAGGTAGTAGCTGATGACGATGATCGACAGCCCTTCGACCGCCTTCTGGATCTTTAACTGACTGCTGGTGCGCTCATTGAGGCTGTGCAGGATCGCGGAGTTCTGCTCCTCGATCTCGACCTGCGCGCGGGTCCGCAGCAGATCGTTGAGTCGCGCCACGCTTTGGGCCAGGTCTTGCTGGCGCTGGTTGATCGCGGCGCAGTAGTGCACCGTCGGCCGGAAGCGCCTCAGGATGAAGGTTCCCAGGCGTGGACGGTCGCCCAAGCGCTCCTCGCGCAGCTCCTCGATGCGTGTGAAGACGATCCGCGCATAGGCCTCGGTGGCGCTGAAGCGCTGCCGCGAGCGGGCGCCGCTATGCTCGAGGCGTGCCGAGAGCGCGGAGATCGCCGCCAGCAGCGGCCGGTAGCTGGTCTCCTTGTCCTCGGTATTACGCTGCGAGAGTGCGCCGAGCTCGAGCTCGTAATCGTGCAGCTCGAGGCTCATCTGCTTGGCCACCGGCAGGGCCAGCGACGCCATCATGCGATAGGTCTCGATCTCCAGCAGTCGTCGGGTCATGCGCCCAAGGCGGAAGGCATTCAGGCCGCGGTTGATCAGCAGTAGCCGGTTCACGCCTGCCGCGGTGAGTCGGAAATCGCTCCACACGGTGGCCCCGCCATCGCCTAGGCTCGAGCCGGCGGGGTCGCGGAAGCCGTAGGCCTCGGCGTCGCCGCCCCAGGTGGCTTCGGCCTCGACCAGGATCAGGCTGGCATTGATCAGCGCCCGGCTGTGCTTGGCGACGATGTCGGCGAGCAGCGGCGGGGGTGATGGCCACTGCTCGCCGCGCTCGGGTCGCGGGACCAGCAGCGTGAGGGTGAAAAACTCGGTATGGCGCTCCCATTTCAGGGTCTGGTCGCCGAGATCGAGAATCTCCTGGGCGGCCTCGATGTCGGGGGTCTTGCCTGCCACCTCGGCGATCCGCTCGAGAATGTCCGCGGCGATGCCGTCCTCGTCGAGAAAGGCGTAGTGGTGGAGATGCGCCGGATCCTCGAAGTAGATCGAGGGCCGGGCGTGGAGCTCATTGTGCAGTCGGGCGCGTTGCGGGTGCATGTCGGGGCCAGGCAAGGGAACGTCTACCGAGACTAGAAGCTGTTGTCGCCCGGGCCAAGTGCGGTGGTTCAACGTGTCGAACGGAGGGCCTGGCTTCAGGTCTGTGCGGCGCGGGTGTCGGCCGTCGGGAAGTGGTGTCGGGTCTTGTTGGCGATGCGCACCAGGGCCAGCATCAGCGGCACCTCCACCAGCACGCCTACCACCGTGGCCAGCGCCGCCCCCGACTGCAGCCCGAACAGCGCGATGGCCGCCGCCACGGCCAGCTCGAAGAAGTTGCTGGCGCCGATCATCGCCCCAGGGGCGGCCACGTTGTGGGGCACCTTCCACGCCTTGGCCCAGCCGTAGGCAATGAAGAAGATCAGCACGGTCTGGATGATCAGCGGGATGGCGATGAGCACGATATGCAGCGGGTTGGCGATGATCACGTCGCCCTGGAAGGCGAACAGCAGCACCAGGGTGATAATTAATCCCACCGGCGTCACTGGGCCAATACGTTTCATAAAGACGCTGTCGAACCACTCGCTGCCGCGCCGCTTGATCAGCGCCTGGCGGGTCAGGTAGCCGGCCGTCAGCGGGATGACGATATACAGCACCACCGACAGAATGACCGTGTCCCAGGGCACCTGGATATTCGATATGCCGAGCAGGAAGACCACGATGGGAGCGAAGGCGAACAGCATGATCAGGTCGTTGACCGCCACCTGCACCAGGGTATAGGCGGCGTCGCCTCGGGTCAGGTAGCTCCAGACGAAGACCATGGCGGTACACGGCGCGGCGCCCAGCAGGATGGCGCCGGCCAGGTACTCACTGGCGCGCTCCGCGGGGATCAGCGGGGCGAATACCACCATCAGGAAGAACCAGGCGATGGCGAACATGCTGAACGGCTTGATCAGCCAGTTCACCGAGGTGGTGATGACCAGTCCCTTGGGCTGGCGGCGCACGCCGAGGACCGAGGTGAAGTCGATCTGCAGCATCATGGGAAAGATCATCGCCCAGATCAGTATCGCCACCGGAATGGAGACCTGTGCAACCTCGAAGCGCGACAGCGCCTCGGGAATGGCGGGGGCGAACTGGCCGAGCAGGATGCCGGCGACGATGGCAAGTGCCACCCACAGCGAAAGGAAGCGCTCGAACAGGCCCATGCCTTCGGAGACGCTGGGTGCTTGGGTGTCCTGGTGTGCGCTCATGGCCTGGCTCCTGGCGGAGAAACGATGCCGCCATGATATGCGCAATACCATATATGCTCAAGCGTATATAAGGCGTCCATCGCATGGGCGAGGGGCAAGGTGGGAGAGCGGAACGGGCGCCCTCGGAGGAGGGCGCCGCGGGTAGTCAGGAAGGGGTTAGTCGGCCAGCTCCACGGCGATGGCGGTAGCCTCGCCGCCGCCGATGCACAGGCTGGCAACGCCGCGCTTGCCGCCGGTGACGCGCAGGGCGTTGATCAGGGTGGCGATGATTCGCGAGCCGGTAGAACCCACCGGGTGGCCCTGGGCGCAGGCGCCGCCGAAGATGTTGACCTTGGCGTGAGGGATCTCGAGGTCGTCCATGGCCATCAGGGTGACCACGGCGAAGGCCTCGTTGACCTCGAACAGGTCGACGTCCTCCACCGTCCAGTCGAGGCGTTCGAGCAGCGCGGCGATGGCGCCCACCGGGGCGATGGTGAACTCGCTGGGATGGCGCGAAAAAGTGCTGTGACCGAGCACTCGGGCAATCGGCGTCAGGCCGTGGGCCTGGGCCGCGGCGCGGCTGGCGACGATCACCGCCGAGGCGCCGTCGGAGATCGAGCTGGCGTTGGCGGCGGTGATGGTGCCGTCCTTGGCAAACGCCGGGCGCATGCTGCGGATCTTGTCGAGCTTGGCCTGGAACGGCTGCTCGTCGTGCGCCACCAGCGTCTCGCCGCTGCGCGAGGTGACCGTCACCGGGGCCATTTCGGCGGTCAGGTGGCCGGCCTCATGGGCGGCCATGGCGCGCTCCAGCGAGGCGATGGCGAAGTCGTCCATGCGCTCGCGGCCGTAGCCGCGCTGGTCGGCGACCTGCTGGGCGAAGGCGCCCATCAGCTGGCCGGTCTCGGCGTCCTCGAGGCCGTCGTGGAACATATGGTCCTTGAGCTCGCCGTGGCCCAGGCGATAGCCGCTGCGCGCCTTGGTCAGGAGATGCGGGGCGTTGGACATCGACTCCATGCCGCCGGCCAGGATCAGCTCTCCGCTGCCGGCGCGGATCAGGTCGTGAGCCAGCATCACGGCCTTCATGCCCGAGCCACACAGCTTGTTGATGGTGGTGGCACCGATCTGGTCGGGAATCCCGGCCTGGCGCATCGCCTGGCGCGCCGGGCCCTGCTTGACCCCGCCGGGCAGCACGCAGCCGAGAAAGCCCTCGTCGATCTCGTCGGGTTCGATGCCGGCACGCTCGATGGCGGCACGGATCGCCACCGCGGCGAGTTCGGGAGCGGTGAGGCTCGACAGGCTGCCCAGCATGCCGCCCATCGGGGTGCGGGCGGCGGAAAGAATCACGATATCGTTGGATGCTGCCATGGAGGTCTCCTCGAAGGCGGTGACAATTGACCCGTCGTGCGGGGCTATGCTTTGCTCCAGCATAACCAAGCAAGCGCTAGTGTAAATGCGATGAATGTAGCGACCGACTCGCCCCGCCGCCAGCAGCTGATCCAAATCGCCGCGCGGCTGTTCATGCAGCAAGGCTTCGACCGCACCACGGTGCGCATGCTGGCCGAGGAGATGGGCATCAAGTCGGGCAGCCTGTTCCACCACTTCGCCGACAAGCAGGAGATTCTCTGTGCGGTGATCGAGGAGAGTACCCGTAACGCCCTGGTCAGCGCCCGCCGGGCCATGGCCGAAGCCGCGCCGACGCCCCGTGCGCGGCTGGTGGCGCTGGCCCGGGTTCACCTCGAGACCCTGCACGACGATCGCCATGCCCACGGCGTGGCGCTCTATGAGTGGCGGCGCCTCAACGACGAGGACCGCGAGCACCTCACCCACCTGCGTGACGCCTACGAGGCGCTATGGCATCAGGTCATCGTCGACGCCCGCGAGGTGGGGCTGGTACACGGCGACCCGGCGACCGTCACCCGCTTCGCCCTGGGCGCGCTTAACTGGACGGCGCGCTGGTACGACCCCGAGGGGCCGATGAACACTGCCCAGCTGGCGGATGAGCTGGCCAACATGGTGCTCAGCCCCGCCTCCTGACCCCGCCGGGGCGAGTCCCGACTACCACCAAGGTGGTAGGCCAATCATCAAACGAACGCTTGACTCCGAGTGGCTCGGGCGCTAATTTCAAACGCATGTTTGAAAGCGCCGCCGGTGCTTTCTGCGCCCGACGTGAGGAGATTGCAAGATGCCCGACTATCAGGCCCCGCTGCGCGACCTGCGCTTCGTGATGGACGAGATGTTCGACTTCCCCAGCCACTACGCTGCGCTGCCGGGAGGCGACGACGCCTCGCCGGACGTGGTCGCGGCGATCCTCGAGGAGGGCGCGCGTTTCTCCCGCGAGGTGCTGCTGCCGCTCAACCAGAGCGGCGACCGAGAGGGCTGCCTGCTGGAGGGCGGCGACGTCAAGGCGCCCAAGGGCTTCAAGCAGGCCTACCAGCAGTACGTCGAAGGCGGTTGGCCGAGCCTCTCCGCCGAGCCCGAGTTCGGCGGCCAGGGGTTGCCGCACTCGCTGGGCATGGTGCTCTCCGAGATGATCTGCGCCACCAACCTGGCCTGGGGCATGTACCCGGGGCTCTCCCACGGCGCCGCCGATGCGCTGCGCCACCACGGCAGCGATGCGCAGAAGGCCACCTACCTGACCAAGCTGGTCGAGGGCGTGTGGACCGGCACCATGTGCCTTACCGAGCCGCACTGCGGTACCGACCTGGGGCTGATCAAGACCCGCGCGGTGCCCACCGATGACGGCGGCTATGAGATTACCGGCACCAAGATCTTCATCTCCGCCGGCGACCACGACCTGGCCGAGAATATCGTCCACCTGGTGCTGGCCAAGCTGCCCGATGCCCCGGAGGGTTCCAAGGGCATCTCGCTGTTCGTGGTACCGAAGTATCTACCCAACGAGGCGGGCGAGCCCGGTGAACGCAACGGCGTGGTGTGCGGCTCGCTGGAGCACAAGATGGGCATCCACGGCAACGCCACCTGCGTGATGAACTTCGACGCCGCCAAGGGCTACCTGGTCGGCGCGCCCAACAAGGGCCTGGCGTGCATGTTCACGATGATGAACGTGGCGCGTATCGGGGTCGGCATCCAGGGCCTGGGCCTGATCGAGGCGAGCTTCCAGAATTCACTTGGCTATGCCCGCGACCGCCTGCAGATGCGCGCGCTGTCCGGCCCCAAGGCGCCGGAGAAGGCCGCCGACCCGATCATTGTCCACCCCGACGTGCGGCGCATGCTGCTGACCCAGAAGGCCTTCGCCGAAGGCGGCCGGATGCTGGTGCTGTACACCGCGCAGATGGTCGACGTGGTCGAGCACGGCCAGGACGCCGCCGAACGCGAGCGCGCCGAGATCCTGCTGGGCCTGTTGACCCCGATCGTCAAGGCGTTCCTCACCGAGGTCGGCTTCGAGGCCACCAACGAGGGCGTGCAGGTGTTCGGCGGCCACGGCTTCATCCAGGAGTGGGGCATGGAGCAGCTGGTACGCGATGCGCGTATCACCCGCCTCTACGAGGGCACCACCGGCATCCAGGCCCTCGACCTGCTGGGCCGCAAGGTGCTGATGAGCCAGGGTGAGACGCTCAAGGTGTTCACCAAGGAGATCCACAAGTTCTGCCAGGCCGAAGCCGATAACCCGGCGCTGGCCGAATTCATCAAGCCGCTGGCCAAGCTCAACGCCGAGTGGGGCGAGCTGACCATGGGCGTGGGCATGAAGGCGATGCAGGACCGCGAGGAAGTCGGTGCCGCCAGCGTCGACTACCTGATGTACTCGGGCTACGTGACCCTCGCCTACCTGTTCGCCCGCGCCGCCAAGCAGGCCAGCGCTGCCCAGGATGGCGACGAGGGCGCCTTCTACCGGACCAAGCTCGACACCGCGCGCTTCTACTATCAGCGCCTGCTGCCGCGCACCCGCGCCCATGCCGCCATGGTGCAGGCCGGCGCCGGCTCGCTGATGGCGATCTCCGCCGACGACTTCGGCCTGGGCTTCGAGATCTAACCGGCTACGCGATTGTCTCTCTCGGTCAGGCGCTCTGACTGAACCGCTTGAGGCGGCCCGCTAGGGCCGCCTTTTTTTGGTTTTCCTCAGGCGCTAGCCGACCACTGATCTGCCAGTGCCTGACTGGCCAGGGTCAGCATGCTGAGGTTGCCGAAGCTGAAGCTCTGGTGCAGCGCGCGTAGCGGCTCGCCCTGCATGGCGCCGACCACCATCAGCAGCGGCAGGAAGTGCTCGGGGCTGGGGTGGGCATGGAGCGCGGCGGGCGCCTGGCGCTGCCAGTCGGCGAGGGCCGCCAGGTCGCCGCGCTCGGCCACCTCGCTGGCCCAGTCGTGAAAGGCCAGCGCCCAGGCGTCCGGCGGCGAGCCCTCCGGCCGGCGGTCGCCGAGGTTGTGGGTGGCCGCGCCGGAGCCGATCAGCCACAGTCCGTGGGTATCCGCGAACTCGCCGAGCCGGCGCGCGACCTCAAGCTGCTGCTGGGCGGTCATGGCCATGGGCACGCTGACCGGCAGCAGTGGCACCTCGGCCTCGGGCCAGACCAGCGACAGCGGCGACCAGATGCCGTGGTCGAGGGGGCGCTCGGGGTCGAGGCTGGCCGCGATGCCGTGGCCCTGCAGGGTGTCTGCCAGCTGCCGCGCGGTGTCGGGCATGCCCGGGGCCGGGTAGCGCATCCGGTAGAGCGAGTCGGGAAAGCCGTAGAAGTCGTGCAGGGTGGCCGGCGCCGCGGCGCTGCCGAGGGTCACCCCGGGCGTCTCGAAGTGGGCCGAGATGACCAGCGCGCCCCGCGGACGCGGCAGCCGCGGGCCGAGCGCGACGAGGAAGGCCCTCGCCGGGTGGTCGCTGATGACCAGCGATGGGGAACCGTGGGAGATAAACAGTGACTGGACCATGTCGGCCTCCGGTGCAGTAGGGCAAACCAGACAGCCAGGCTACGCGGATGGCGGCGCCGCGACAGCCGGTGAACGGCAAATGCACCATTCGCCATCCGGCAATGCTGGGCAGCGATGGCCAGGGCCGGGGGTGGCTCAGGCGCGGGCGGCGGCGTCGCGCTGGCGATAGGGGCCGAACAGGCAGGCCAGCAGCAGGATCAGTCCCGATACCGTCGCGATCATGCCCGCGGCGCTCAGCGACATGTCGAGGCCGAACCAGCCCGGGCCGTAGCCGGCCAGCACATAGCCGAGCAGCGCCGAGATGAGTGCCAGGACCTGGCTCCAGGCGATCTGCTGGCCGAGGTGGTTGGTCAGCAGCCGGGCGCTGGCAGCGGGGCAGATGAACATGGCGATGACGATGATCGAGCCGGCGGCCTCGAAGGCGGCAATCGCGGTGATGGCCACCATCACTACCAGCAGCAGGTCGACGACGGCCGGGCGCGCCTTGATGCTGGCAGCGAACTCGGCGTCGAAGCTGCCGATCACCAGCGCACGCCGGAACACGATCAGGAACACTACCACCAGCAGCGCCACCCAGCTGACCCGCGCCAGCTGCGGGGGCAGGTCGGCCAGCGCCTGGCGGTCGAACAGCGAGTGCCAGCCGAGGCCCTCGAACCAGATCAGGCTCTCGAGGTTGCCGTACAGGGCGTGCTCGACGTCGAGGTGCACGCCGCTGGCGCCGTGCCACTCGAGCATCAGTACGCCGAGGGCGAAGATTGCCGTGAACGCCACGCCCATCGCCGCGCTGGCCTCGACCTGACCCAGCCGCTTGATCAGTTCGATCATCACCACCGTGATCAGCGCCGCGACCCCGGCACCGATCATCATCGCCGAGGCGGCCAGCGTGCCCGTGATCAGGAAGCTGGCGACGATGCCGGGCAGCGCCACGTGGCTGATGGCGTCGCCGATCAGGCTCTGGCGGCGCAGTACCAGGAAGTTGCCGAGCAGCGCACAGCTCATGCAGGTGATGGCGGCAATGGTCATCGGCACCAGGCTGAGCATCACGAAATCGCTCATTGCACGCTCCCGGGGATGCGCTGCAGGTCGCTCTCCAGGGTGATCACCGTGTCCGGCGGCAGGGCGCTGTTGATCGGCACCAGCCCCTGGTGGTCGAGCTGGGCGGCTTCATCAGGGTAGCGGTTGCGGTATAGCGCCCACAGCCGCTCCTCGTGCTCGGCATCGCGGGCCGCGCTCGCGCCGAGCGGTGTGGCCACGCCGTCGCGACGGATATAGCCGCGGCGGCGCAGCACGCGCAGCGTCAGGTCGTCGTAGATGGCGTCGTCGCGGGCCAGCGCCAGCAGCCCCTGGCGCAGGTGCACGCGGCGCTTGAAGCGCTGGTGGGCGGCCAGGGTGGCGACGATGCCGCGCCGCGGCGAGAACAGCAGCGACACGGCGAACAGCAGGAAGGCGGCCAGCACGATCAGCGGCCCGGTGGGCAGCCCGCTGCGCACGCTCGACAGGGTCACGCCGAGATAGCCGGCCAGGGCGCCGCACAGCGCGGCGATGGCCACCATGCGCAGCGGTCGATCGGTCCAGAAGCGGCCGGTCACCGGGGGAATGATGGTCAGCGCGACGATCAGGATCAAGCCGGTGACCTTGAGGCCGATGACCACTACTGCCAGCAGCAGCATCAGCATGATGAGATCGATGTGCCGAGCGTTGAGGCCGCGGGTGGTGGCGTAGTCGGCGTCGAAGCACACCAGCAGGAAGGCGCGGCGCATGACGAACACCGCGACCAGCAGCAGCAGCGCGCAGGCGGTGATCAGGGTGGCCTCCGAGGCCAGCATGCCGGCGGTGGCGCCGACCAGGTAGCCGGTCAGGCCGGCCTGGCCGCCGACGTTCATTGACTGAATGGCGGTGATCAGCACCACGCCGAAGCCGAACAGCGTCGAGAGGATGGCGCCGATGGCAGCGTCCTCGCCGAGCCGGGTGCGGTCGCGAATGGTCTGCACCGCCCACAGGCCGAAGGCGGCACTCGCCGCAGCGCCGATCAGCAGCCCCGGCAACCAGCGGCCGTCGCCCCACAGCGTGGCCATCAGGATGAAGGCCAGGGTCAGGCCGGGCAGGGTGGCGTGGCTGACTGCGTCGCTGACCAGCGAGCGCTTGCGCAGCAGGATGAAGCTGCCGATCATGCCGGCGCTGGCGCCGAGGATCATGGCGCCCAGCGTCACCAGGCTGGTGTTGTAGCCGGCGCCGAAGAGCAGCGCGCGGCCCCAGGGTTCGAGCCAGGTGGTCAGCATGGGTCAGGCTCGCTGGGTGAGATGGGCAGCAGGGCAGATGATGCGCGCCAGCTGGACGTCGCTCAAGCGGCCGCCGTAGGCTTCCTGCAGCGCCGCGGAGGTGAACGCCTGATCCACCCGGCCGGCGGCCACGCGGCGCACGTTGATCAGCAGCACGTGGTCGAAGTAGTCGCGCACCGTGGCCAGGTCATGGTGCACGCAGAGCAGCGTCTTGCCGCGTGCCTTGAGGCTCTTCAGCACCTCGACGATGGCTTTTTCCGTGGCCGCGTCGACCCCGGCGAAGGGTTCGTCGAGAATCATCAGCTCGGCGTCCTGGACCAGTGCCCGGGCCAGGAACACGCGCTGCTGCTGGCCACCGGAGAGCTGGCCGATCTGGCGCTCGGCGAACGCCTCCATGCCGACCCGCGACAGGCTCTGCATGGCCTGCTCTCGGTGGCGGCGACGCGTCAGCTGCCACCAGCGCAGGTCGCGATAGAGCCCCATCATCACCACGTCGAGCACGGTGGCCGGGAAGTCCCAGTCGACGCTCGAGCGCTGCGGCACATAGGCCACGTGGCGCGACTGCTCGGCGTAGGGCTTGCCGAACACCCGCACGTCGCCGGACAGGCGCCGGGTGATGCCCAGCGCGGCCTTGAGCAGCGTCGACTTGCCAGCGCCGTTGGGGCCGATGATCGCGGTCATGCTGCCCGGCGGGGTGACGAAATCCACCGAGTAGACCGCCGGCTTGCGGCCATAGCTGACGGTCAGGCCGTGCACAGCCAGCGGGCTGGCGGCAATCTCCGGGTCCAGGGCGGCGTTCACCTGGCGTCCTCGTTGTCTGCGTTGGCCTGAGCGAGCCTGCCGAGTCGGCCGGCGGCGGGGGCCTCGCCGCCCAGGGCGCGGGCGATCACGGTCATGTTGTGGTCGAGCATGCCCAGGTAGCTGCCTTCGTAGCTGCCGGGCGGGCCCATGGCATCTGAGTAGAGCTCGCCGCCGATACGCACCTGATGGTCCCGCGCGGCAGCGCCTTCGACCAGGGCGCGGACGTTGCGTTCGGACACCGAGGACTCGACGAAGATGGCGCCGATGCGGCGCTCGACCAGCATCGCGACCAGCTCCTCGATGCGCGACAGGCCGGCCTCGCTCTCGGTGGAGAAGCCCTGGATACCCAGCACCTCGAAGTCGTAGGCGTCGCCGAAATAGCCGAAGGCATCGTGGGCGGTGACCAGTACCCGCGTGTCCTCGGGCACGCTGGCGAGTATTTCGCGAGCGTAGTCGTCGAGGGCGCTTAGTTCCTGCTTGAAGGCGTCGGCGTTGGCGGCGAAATCGTCGGCGTGCTCGGGGGCCAGTTCGCTGAGGGTGACCTCGATGGCGTCCACCGCGTGCTGCCAGCGGTTGGGGTCCATCCATACATGCGGGTCGGGCTGGTCGGGGCTCTCGTCATCGGCACGACGCTGCTCGGCGGGCACCGCCTCGGCGACCGCGACCACCGGCTTGCGCGAGGCCAGACGGGCGAGAAATCCGTCGAGCTGGGCTTCGAGATAGAGGCCGTTCCAGAACACCGCGTCGGCACGGGTCATGGCCGAGATATCACTGCGCGTCTGGCGATAGAGGTGCGGGTCGACACCCGGCCCCATCAGGCCGCGAACCTCGACGTGCTCGCCGGCCACCTGGCGTACGCTGTCGGCGATCATGCCGGTGGTGGCAACCACATGGGGGCGGGCGTCCTCCTCGGCGGCCGCCGGTAGCGCCATCAGGCTCGCCAGCAGAGTGGTGATAAACAACCGTGTCTTGGCACGCATTCGGAATCCTTTAATCTGCTGCTGATCGACGACCACCTGTTCAAGCCGAACTTACGCTACACTTTTTTCTAAGAGATGCTAATTGAACCAGGCTAGGCGCCTGATAGGGGCTAGGCATTTCAAAATGCTCGACGTTCGCGCTTCAATGATAGCAGTTACAAGACTGTGACCCGAGCGCTGCCCGGCGGAAGCAGGGTGATCGCAACTGCCTCTAAACCAAGGACGCCGGGGACAGGCCGAAGAGGAGGTTTGCGCCATGGGTGAGGAGCACTGCTCCGAACGGGCTAGCCATGGATGGCGCAGCACCGGTCCTGCAAGCGAAGCAGGATGCGAGAGCGCTGCAGGGCGCAAGATAGCGCCCAGGGATGGGTTCACAGCGCCTCCTCGCAGGGCTGTCGCCGGATCAGTTCCGAGCCTATCTGCAGTAGCCCTGCGGGAGGAGAGTGAGTGACACTGCCGACAAGCATGGACGCCCCCGCCGGAGGGCTGCGCACACTGCGCAATGCGCTGTATCTGGTGCTTGCCTGGTGCAGTTTTGCGTTGGGCGTGATCGGCGTGTTCGTGCCGCTGATGCCGACCACCTGCTTCATGCTGCTGGCGGTATGGGCCGCCTCGCGCGGCTCGCCGCGTTTTGCCCAGTGGATCCGTGAGCATCCGCGCTTCGGCCCCTCGGTGGTGGCCTGGGAGTGTGAGCGGGCGATCCCGCGGCGTGCCAAGGGCATTGCCGTGGTGATGCTGGCTTTCTCGGTCGTGGTACTGCTGCTGACGGTGCCCAGCCCGATCATCAAGCTAACGCTGGTCGCCGGGCTCGGCCTGCTGGCGCTGTGGATAGTGACCCGCCCGGCGCCGGGGCACCTCTCGCCATAGGCGGGGCGGCTGAAGTCCCTCGCGCATCGTCATCGGGAAGTCTGACGATGCTTTGAGTCTGACAACCGCTGGGCCGTACAATGGGGGCAATTTCCGATCAGGAGCTTTCCTCGATGTCAGCACCCCAGCCGACGTATCTGCATGACTACCAGCCGCCCGCCCACCGGGTCACCCACACCGAACTGACCTTCGACCTCGCCCCCGGGGCCACTCGGGTCAAGGCGCGGCTGCATGTGGAGCGTCATCCTGAGCGTGATGATGCCGCCGAATCGCCGCTGACCCTCGACGGCGAGCAGCTGTCACTCAAGGCCATCGCCATCGACGGCCAGCCCCTCGATCCCGACGAGTACCGGGTCAGCGACACCCAGCTGATCGTGCATCGGGTGCCCGAGCGTTTCCTGCTCGACACCGAGGTGGAGATCGCCCCCGAAGCGAACACCGCCCTGGAGGGCCTCTACCAGTCCAACGGCATGTACTGCACCCAGTGCGAGGCCGAAGGCTTCCGGCGCATCACCTACTACCCCGACCGCCCCGACGTCATGGCGACCTTCTCCACCACGCTGATCGGCGACGCCCAGCGCGAGCCGGTGCTGCTCTCCAACGGCAACCCGCTGGAGCGCGGCGAACTACCGGGCGGGCGTCACTTCGTGACCTGGGAAGACCCTCACCCCAAGCCCTGCTACCTGTTCGCGCTGGTGGCCGGCGATCTGGAGAAGGTCGAGGATAGCTTCACCACCGTGAGCGGGCGCGAGGTGGTACTGCAGATCTGGGTCGAGGAGGAGAACCTCGACAATACCGACCACGCCATGGCGTCGCTTAAGCGCGCCATGGCCTGGGACGAGCAGACCTACGGCCGCGAGTACGACCTCGACCTGTTCATGATCGTTGCAGTCAACGACTTCAACATGGGGGCGATGGAGAACAAGGGCCTCAACATCTTCAACTCGGCGGCGGTGCTGACCCACCCGCAGACCGCCACCGACGCGGCCTTCCAGCGCGTCGAGGGCATCGTCGCCCATGAATACTTCCATAACTGGTCGGGCAATCGGGTGACCTGCCGCGACTGGTTTCAGCTCTCGCTCAAGGAGGGCTTTACGGTCTTCCGCGACCAGTGCTTCTCGGCCGACACCAACTCGGCGCCGGTCAAGCGTATCGAGGACGTGGCGTTCTTCCGCACCGCCCAGTTTGCCGAGGATGCCGGCCCCACCGCTCACCCGATCCGCCCCGACCACTACATCGAAATCACCAACTTCTACACCCTGACGATCTACGAGAAGGGTGCCGAGGTGGTGCGCATGCTGCGCAATCTTGTCGGCTGGGAGGCCTTCCGCCAGGGCAGCGATCGCTACTTCGAGCGCTTCGACGGCCAGGCGGTGACCATCGAGGACTTCGTCGACTGCATGGCCGAGGCCTCGGGGCTCGATCTCGGCCAGTTCATGCGCTGGTACTCCCAGGCTGGCACCCCGGAGATCGACGCCCACGGCGAGTACGACTACGCCAAGTCCGAGTATCACCTGACCTTGCGCCAGCGCACTCCGGCCACGCCGGGCCAGCCCGACAAGCTGCCGCTGCACATTCCGGTCCGCCTGGGCCTGGTCGGCACCAAGTCCGGCGAGGATCTACGCATGACCCTGGATGGCGAGGTGATCGGCAAGGATGCCGTGGTCCATCTGCGCGAAGATGAGCAGCACTTCGTCTTCACCGATATCGCCGAGGCACCGGTGCCGTCGCTGCTGCGCGGCTTCTCGGCGCCGGTCAAGCTGCGCTTCCCCTATTCGCGGGAGGATCTGGCCTTCCTGCTGACCCACGACTCCGACGGCTTCAACCGCTGGGACGCCGGCCAGCGCCTGGCGCTGCTGGCGCTGGATGACCTGATCGCCGCCCACCGCAACGGCGTCGAGAAGGTCATGGACGTGCGCGTGGTCGAGGCCTTCCGCGGCCTGCTGCATGCCGAAACGGACGACAAGGCGGTGCTCGCCGAGATGCTCACGCTGCCCTCGGAAGCGTATATCGCCGAGCAGCAGCCGCTGGTCGACGTCGATGCGATTCACGCAGCGCGCACCTTCGTCAAGCAGTCGCTGGCGATGGCGCTGCGCGACGACTTCCTGCGCGTCTATCACGATAACGCCAGCGACGCGCCTTATGCGCCTGAGCCCGAGCAGATCGCTGCGCGCAGCCTCAAGAACGTGGCGCTGTCGTATCTGATGAGCATCGAGGACGAAGAGGGCATCGAGCTGGCCCAGCGCCAGTTCAGCGCCGGCCATAACATGACCGACGTGCGCTGCGCACTGACCCTGCTGACCCACAGCTCACGCGGCGATCTGGCCGATCCAGCGCTCAGGCTGTTCAGCGAGAAGTGGGCCCACGATCCGCTGGTGATGGACCAGTGGTTCAGCATCCAGGTGACGCGGCCGCAGTCCGACGTGCTCGAGCGGGTGACGTTCCTGATGGATCATCCGGCGTTTTCGCTCAAGAACCCCAATCGGGTACGCGCATTGATCGGTGCCTTCGCCGGACAGAACCGCGTCAACTTCCACCGCATCGACGGCGCCGGCTACCGGCTGCTGGCCGACGTGGTGATCGAGCTCAATCGCCTCAATCCGGAGATCGCCGCGCGCATCATCACTCCGCTGACCCGCTGGCAGCGTTTCGACGAGCAGCGCCAGGCGCTGATGAAGGCCGAGCTGGAGCGGATTCGCGCCGAGGAGCTGTCGCCCAACGTCTTCGAGGTGGTGGAGAAGGCGCTGGCGGAATAGCCGAGCGCAGGCAGTTTTCGTACAAAAAAGGCTAGCGGCCGATTAGCCAGCTCAGTACCACCAGGCCAAGGAAGGCCCAGACCAGGGTGGCGATCAGGCGCCGGGCGAGCAGCGCACGCAGCGCGCAGTAGAGCATCCACACGCCGACGATCAGCAACAGCAGGCTGAACAGGGTAGGGTTGATGCCCATGGCACCGCTGAGACCGCCAATGAAACCCTCGACGGCGCCGCGCAGGCTGGAGAAGAAAATCACCAGTAGATCGACGATCCAGCGCAGGGTTTCGCCGATCAGGGTGCCTAGCCAGTTGAAGAAGTCTTCCATGGATATCCTGTGCCACGGCGGAGCAAGCCCAAGAATTTGCGGGCTTGCGGCGGCGAGGTCAAGCGTCGAGCGTTGATCGCTGCCACCGTGCTGATCATCAGACTACCCTGTTGTAGTGTAATCTCTCTATCTGCAGCAGTTGATTTTCACGGCGCACTGCGCCACGGACCAGAGACCGGTTATGTCGATTACCAGCATTGTTCTACTCGTGATCGTGGTGGCGCTGATCTTCTATGGCGTCAGCATCTACAACAGCCTGGTGGCGCTGCGCAATCGCTACCAGAACGCTTTCGCCCAGATCGAGGTGCAGCTCAAGCGCCGCTACGACCTGATCCCCAACCTGGTCGAGACCGCCAAGGCCTATATGTCGCATGAGCGTGACACCCTGGAGGCGGTGGTCCAGGCCCGCCAGGGCGCCATGAACGGTCTCGCGGCCGCCGCCGAGAAGCCCGGCGATCCCCAGGCCATGGCCCAGCTGTCCAGTGCCGAGGGTGCGCTGGGCTCGGCGATGGGGCGGCTCAACGTGGTGATGGAGGCGTATCCCGATCTCAAGGCCTCGGCCAACATGCAGCAGCTCAGCGAGACCCTGACCAGCACCGAGAACCGTGTCGCCTTCGCCCGCCAGGCCTTCAACGACGCGGTGATGCAGTACAACACCTACCGCCAGCGCTTCCCCACGGTGCTGCTGGCCGGGACCTTCGGCCACGGCGAGGATGCCGCGCTGCTCGAGTTCGAGGACAGCGAGGCGATCCAGGAAGCGCCCAAGGTTTCGTTCTAGATGGCGGCGCCGAGCTCGATGGACTTCTTTGCCGCCCAGGATCGCGCCCGGCGCAATACCGGGCGCCTGGTGGTGCTGCTGATCGTCGCCGTGGTGTCGCTGGTGGCGATGGCGACCCTGGCGGTGGCGCTGGTCATGGCGATCAGCGAGGGCAGCCAGCAGCAGGCCGGCGGCGAGCCGCTGGCACGCGCCCTCGACCCCTACCTGCTGGGCAGCGTGGCGCTGGGCGTGCTGGCGCTGGTGGTGCTGGGCAGCCTGTTCAAGCATCTGCAGCTGCGCGCCGGCGGCCGTGCCGTGGCCGAGGCGATGGGCGGGCGGCTGCTCAACGGCAATGTGCGTGACGCCGACGAACAGCGCATGCTCAACGTGGTCGAGGAGATGGCGATCGCCTCGGGCACGCCGGTGCCGGCGGTCTACCTGCTCGAGGAGCCGGCGATCAACGCCTTCGCCGCCGGCCACTCGCCCCAGGATGCGGTGGTCGGGATCACCCGCGGCGCCATCGAGCGCCTCGACCGCGACGAGCTGCAGGGGGTGGTGGCCCACGAGTTCAGTCATATCTTCAACGGCGACATGCGGCTTAACCTGCGCCTGGTGGCGCTGCTCCACGGCCTGCTGCTGATCGGCCTGGTCGGCCACATGGTGCTGCGTGGCACCGCCGGCCGGCGCATGCTCGGCGGCGGCAACCGCAACAACAACGGCCAGGCGGCGATGCTGGCGCTGGGCGCGGCGCTGATGGTCGTCGGCTATGTCGGCACCCTGTGCGGCAACATCATCAAGGCCGCGGTGAGTCGTCAGCGCGAGTTCCTGGCCGATGCCTCGGCGGTGCAGTTCACCCGCGACCCGAACGGCATCGGCGGTGCGCTGAAGAAGATTGGCGCCCACCAGCAGGGCTCGCAGCTGGAAGCCAGCAACGCCGCCGAGTTCAGCCACCTCTACTTCAGCCGCGGGATTCGCGCCGCCAGCGGCATGCTGGCGACCCATCCGCCCCTCGACGAGCGCATCCGCCGCGTCGACCCGCAGTGGGACGGCGAGCTGCCGAGCAGCGCCGAGCGCAGCGACAGCGGCGAGGAGACGGCTGCGGGCCCGGTGCCCAGCGGCGAATCCCGCGGGCGCGATGCCAAGAAGCTGATGGCCATGGCGCTGGCCACCATCGGCCAGCTCGACCAGGCCCACCTCGACGATGCGCGCCGGCGCCTGGACGCCCTCGACCCACGCCTGCTTGAGGCCGCCCATGACCCCGGCGCGGCGCGGGCGGTGGCCTACGGCGTGCTGATTCACCTCGAGCCGAGGACCCGCGCGGCCCAGCGTGAGCTGCTCGATGGCGCTGCCGACCCCGGCGTGCTGCGCGAACTGGATGCCCTCGAGGCACCGCTGGCGGAATTGCCCGCCGACCAGCGGCTGGTCCTGCTGGAACTGGCCATCCCGCTGCTCAAACAGCTCTCTACTGCGCAGTACGCCACCTTCAAGCTCTGCCTGGAACGGCTGATCGCCGCCGAAGCGGCGCCGGGTGCCCTGCACTGGGCGCTCTATCGAGTGCTGGTGCAGGGCGTTGAAGGGCGCCACAGCCGGCGCCGTGACCGGGCCCTCTCGGCCCTTGCCGAACCGGCGGCGGTGCTGCTGTCGAGCATGGCGCGCGCCGGCAGCGATGACGACGACGAGGCACGCCGCGCTTTCGCCACCGGCGTGGCGGAACTGGCACCGCTGGCCCTCGACTATGTGCCCGGTCCGACCGCCTTCGGCGAGCTCGACATGAGCCTCGACCGCCTTCAGCGGCTCAACGGCGAGGGCCGCCGTCAGCTGCTCGCAGCCCTGGCTGGATGCGTCGAGCACGATGGGCGGGTCAGTGCGCGCGAAGCCGAGCTGTTCCGGGCCCTGGCAGAGGCGCTGGACTGCCCGCTGCCGCCGCTGCTCGACGTCGACTGAGTGGCTGGCCAAGCCGCGTGTGGCGCGGCATGATGGCGCTGTAACCCCATGAGACGGAACTCATGACAGACGATAGAGCACGCGTAATTCTCAACGGCAAGTCGGCCCAGATACCGGAGGTCAGGGAGGCGATCAAGGCGCTGCGTAAAGCGGGTGCCAATCTCGAGGTGCGGGTCACCTGGGAGGCTGGCGATGCGCTGCGGTTCTGCGCAGAAGCCAGTCGCGAGGGCGTCTCGCGACTGATTGCCGGCGGCGGTGACGGCACCGTCAATGAGCTGGTCAACGGCCTGATGCAGCTCGACCGAGCCGAGCGCCCGGCGCTCGGCGTGCTGCCGCTGGGCAGTGCCAACGACTTCGCCAACGGCGCAGGCATTCCGCTGGAGCCGCGTCTGGCGCTGGCACTGGCACTCGAAGCCAGCCCGCGGTGGGCCGACGTGGTATGCCTGGGCGGCCAGTACTATCTCAACATGGCCTCCTGCGGTTTTGGTGCCGAGGTCACCTCGAGCACGCCCAAGGCCATGAAACGAATGCTCGGCGGCGGGGCCTACTCGCTGATGGGGGCGCTGCAGGCCTGGCGCTACCAGCCCTACCAGGGGCGGCTGAGCTGGCCGGAGGGCGAAAGCGATGCGCCGCTGTTCCTGCTGGCCATCGGCAACGGCTGCCAGGCCGGTGGCGGCCAGCGACTGGCACCCTCGGCCAAGCTCGACGATGGCCTGCTGGAGGTACTGATCGTGCGCGACTTCGAATCGCTCAGCGGCCTCAGGCAGGCCCTCGACGAACTCGCAGCACTGCCGGCCTGCGGCGACTACGTGAACTACTTTCAGACCACGCGGCTACGTTTCGACAGTGACGCAGAGCTGCCGCTGACCCTCGATGGCGAGCCCTTCGAGTGGAAGCATTTCGAGGCCGAGGTGCTGCCCGGCGAGCTGGCGCTGCTGTTGCCGGCCAAGTGCCCGTTGATGAGCTTGGCCCCCGGCTGTTGATTGATCGGACTTGTGGCCAGCCCACGCCTCTGGTCAAATACTGTTCAACCGTAACGCCGTGATATCAAAGGAGAGGTGGACATGAGGCATAAACCCTGGATACCGGCAGCCATGGCGCTGGCGCTGAGCCTGGGACTGACCGCCTGTGGTAACGGCGATGATGAGCCGGTGGTGGAAGATGAGCCGGTCGAGGAGACCAACGGCGCGGCACCGGTCGACGACGATGCCGACGACGTGGCGATGCCCGACACCCAGGACGATGAGGCCGTCGACGAGCCGGACGCCGCCGCACCGGAGGAGGAGCCGGCCCTGGGCGACGACGAGCCGTTGGCTAGCGATGAGGATCCCTTTGAGGCCGACGCGGCCGAGGACCTCGATACCGGCGAGACCCTTGGCGAAGGCCCGGGTACCCTGGACGACGACACGGCCCTGCCGGGCGAGACCAGCGACTCGGACATTGACGCCTTTATGGAAGAGACCGAGCGTCGCTTCGAGGAGGCTCAGCGTCAGATCGAGGAGCAGTTCGAGGAGGTCGAGAGCCAGCAGCCGGGTAGCGAGGCTGGCGACTTCGAGTTCGACGAAAGCCAGTTCGACGAGCCGGATGTTGGTGATTCGCCGTCGCAAGGCGCCTTCGACGACGAGTTCAGTTCGCCCGACACCCAGAACTGATCCAACGCCACAAAAAAGGGCCACCCAAGAGGGTGGCCCTTTTTCCTACCACTTGCTTGCAGCGTTAATGCGATTCACACCTGTTGATGTCAAGAACGCATGGATGGCCTGGGCAACTGGCGGGAATCAAGGCAGCAACGCTTAGTTGGCAACCTTGATGTTGGCGGCCTGAAGGCCTTTCTTGCCCTGAGTGACCTCGAAGGTCACCTTCTGGCCGTCCTGCAGGGTCTTGAAGCCTTCAGCCTGGATTTCGGAGAAGTGCGCGAACAGGTCATCGCCGCCGTCGTCCGGAGAGATGAAGCCGTAGCCCTTGGTGTCGTTGAACCACTTGACAGTGCCAGTTGCCATTGTCGATTTCCTTAACTAACTAAATGATGGTGCTGGGCCGCCATGCGTCGCATGAGCGAGCCCGTAGTGCGTAGGTCGAGCGAAGGTGAAAGCGCACGGGGAGTCTCGAAGGAATCGATCAACAACTGACGTCATTCAACCTGCAAACCAACGCAGCGGATAGTGCATCAGCGCGTGGCGGCAGCGTCAATATGTCGCTGCCAATCCGCTTGCGATGCCCGCCAACCCAACTGTAGATGGAAAAAACCAGAGCGTCCAGATAATCTCCGGGCCTGCCGCTGGGCTCTCGCCGTTGGCAGAGATAGCGTAGTATGGCGTCCGCCGATATCGCCCGGAGGATTGCCTGCATGCTGCTGGACGCCCAGTTCTGGCCCTTTCTGATCGCTATTATCCTGCTCACCATGAGCCCCGGAGTGGACACCCTGCTGGTGATTCGCAACACCGCGCGGGGCGGCGTGCGCGACGGGGTACTCACCAGCCTGGCGATCTGCTGCGGGCTGTTCGTGCACGCCGCGGTGTCGGCGCTGGGGATCTCGCTGATTCTGCTGCAGTCGGCCTGGGCCTTTCATCTGCTCAAGCTGGTGGGCGCCGCCTACCTGATCTGGCTCGGCGTGCAGAGTCTGCTCAGCGCGCGGCGCGGCGTGGCGCTGCCGGTCGCCGCCATGGGCACCGCACGCTCGCCTGTGCCGGCCTGGGTGCCGCTGCGTGAGGGGCTGCTGTCCAACGTGCTCAATCCCAAGACGGTGGTCTTCTACATGGCCTTTCTGCCGCAGTTCATCGCGCCCAGCGACCCGGCCCTGCTCAAGTCGCTGTGGCTGGCCGGAGTGCATTTCCTGATCGCCAACCTGTGGCAGATCGCCATCGTGCTGACGGTGGGGCGCGCCGGCCAGTGGCTGGCCAAGCGCTGGGTGTCGCGCTGCCTGGAGGGGGCCACCGGCACGGTGCTGATTGGCTTTGGTGTGAAGCTGGCCCTTGAACAGCGCCCCGCTTAGCGCGGGGCGCTGTTCAGTTGCGGGCCAGTAGCGAGGCGTCATAGCGCACGTTGCGCTCGGCCGGGGTGAGCATCGCCACGCCGCGGCTGTCGCCGCCGTTGGCCAGGCTCTCGAAGATCACCCGGTAGGCGAGCACCGCCTGCACGTAGTCGCGGGTTTCGCGGAACGGGATGCTCTCGACGAACAGGTCGAACTCCTCCGGTGCGTCGCGCAGCCAGCGGTCGACACGGCCGGGGCCCGCGTTGTAGGCGGCGGCGGCGGCCAGGCGATTGCCGCTGTAGCGGTTGGTCATGTCGCGGATGTAGGTGCTGCCGAGGCGGATATTGAGCGCCGGGTCGAGTACGCCGTAGGGGCCCGGGTCGCTGATGCCCAGCTGGCGGCTGAGCTGGGTGGCGGTGCCGGGCATGATCTGCATCAGGCCGCGGGCGCCGGCCGGCGACAGCGCCTCGGTGTTGTAGGCGCTCTCTCGGCGGGCGATGCCCATCAGCAGGTAGGGGTCGACGCCGGTCATCCGCCCCCAGTGCAGGAACTCCTCATGGAACGCCTGCGGGAAGCGCCACTCCAGGGCATCCCACATCTGGCCGGTGATGGTGGTTTGCACCAGCTTGGCGTACCAGCCCTGGCGCTGGGCGTAGTCGGCCAGGGCGTGGGCCTCCTGGTTGCTGGCGCGGGCCACGGCGGCATACCACTCGCTGTTGGCCAGGCCCTGCTCGCCGATGCGCATCAGCGCCTCGGTGCGCTGCACCACCGGCCAGTTGGCGACCTCCTGGCGGTAGTCGTCGTTGAACGCGGCGCGCTCCATGTTGAGTTGATAGGGCTGGTCGATACGATCGGCGGCGGCGAAGGCGAAGAAGCTGCGCCCCTGGGCCGCGCGCTGATAGGCGGCACGGGCCGCCTCGCTATTGCCCAGCATCTCGTTGCTGCGTGCCAGCCAGTACTGCCAGCGGCTGTCGCTGAGGGTGTCCTCGGGCATTCTCTCCAGCCACTGCCGGGCGTCCTGCCAGTCGCGGCGGGCCAGGGCGTTGCGTACGCGCAGCTCATACAGGCTGCCGCTGACCAGCCGCGGCAGGGCCTCGTCGACCCAGGCCAGGTTCTGGCGCACGTCGCGGACCATGGAGTAGAACGCCAGGTCGTGTTCGATGTCGTGGCGGGCGTCGCTGTCGATATTGAGATGCGGCGCGATCTTGCGCCACGCCTCCAGTGCTGCTTCGGTATCGGCACGCGTGAAGCCGTGCATGGCGGCGGCGAACATCGCGCTGCTGCCGCGCCCGTCGGGGCCGACCCTCGCCGGCACCTGGGTCACCGCGGCGTAGTCGCCGCGCAGGCGCTCCACGGCGTCGCGGGCGTCGTCCCAGTCGCTGCCGAGCAGCCGCCCGAGATAGCTCATCAGGCCGCTTTCGCCGCTCTGCCAGGCCAGCATCTTGCGCCCCCAGACGTCCTCGGCGCTGATCTCGCCGCTGGCGCGCAGACGATTGAACAGGGTGTCGCAGGCCGAGGGTTGGGAGTGCCCGACCATCCACAGCTCGCGACCGCCCTCGGCGGCGGCGGCCGGGTCGCTGCCGAGCAGGGCGGTGTAGTAGTAGCACTGGCGTTCGCCGCCGCTGGGCACGCCGTCGCTGATCGCCAACAGGCTACCGAAGCGGCCGGCCTGGCCGTAGCGGCTCTGAGCCTGGCCGCGCATCCACTCGGCCAGCGGCGAGTCGGCGTGGCGCTCCATGAAGTCGAGGATCTGACCCGGCTCGGCCTGGGGCAGGCGCGCGCGCAGACGATGGTACTCGACGTAGCCGGCCAGCAAGTGGTCGTCGATGCCGGCGGCATCGATGCGGCTCCACTCCTGGTTGCGGGCTGCTTCCAGGGCGTCGCGCATGGCCTGGTCGCGGCTCTGGTCGGCGTGAAGTGGCAGGCTGAGGGCCAGGGCGGTAAACAGGGTGACGACACCCCTGGCGAGACGAATATGCTGCATGACGGCGGTGCCTCTCGGTGCGTAGGGACTCGACCTGTCTATCCTCGCCGATGCGCCGCCCGCTGAGTAGTGTCGCGCAGCGGCGACAGGGGCGGCTAAGGTCGACGTTGCCGGTGCAGGGGATTTGACGCTAAATAGACAATCATACGTTTGAATAGTCAATCGAGGCGGCGATGAGCACCGGTGGTGAACGTACACCCGAGGCCTGGCAGGCGGCGCTGACGCGCTTCGTGCAGGTGATTCCCCATACCCAAGCGCTGGGGCTCGAGGTGGTGGAGGCTGCGCCGCCCAGGGTGACCATGCGCTTGCCGTGGCACGACGACCTGCTCGGCGACAGCCAGCGCGGGCTGGTGCACGGCGGCGTGCTGAGCATGCTGCTGGATACCCTGTGCGGCTCGGCGGTGCTGTGCGGCCTGCCCGAGCCGGAGGTGTGTCCGACCCTCGATCTGCGCGTCGACCACTACCGGCCGGCGCTGGCCGGTCACGACCTGCACGGTGAGGCCTGGGTGGTGCGCATCTCCGAGTCGGTGGTGTTTACCGAGGGGCGGGTCTGGCAGCAGCCGGAACGCATCGTGGCCCGCGGTATCGGCAACTTCGTGCGCCTGGGCCCGCGCAATACGCCGCCGGGTTTTGCCGCGGCGCTGTTCGGCGAGGAGTAGCACATGTTCGAGACATCGATCGCCAGCCAGTGGCTGGCTCACACCCGCGAGCATGGCGACCTGGAGGCGTGGTTGGCGCTGGTGCCCTATGCCCGGCGCATCGGCGTCAGCGCCGAGGTCGACGACCACGGCGTGCTCTTCCACCTGGCGCCGCAGCAGGGCAACGTCGGCAATGTCCTGCTGCCGGCGCTGCACGGCGGGGTGGTGGCAGCATTCATGGAGACCGCCGCCTCGCTGGACCTGATGCTGGCCACCCGCGAGCCGCGGCTGCCCAAGATCATCGACTTCTCCATCGACTTTCTGCAGGCGGCGCGGCTGGCGCCGACCCAGGCGCGCTGCCGGCTGCTGCGCGAGGGCAAGCGCATGGCCAACGTCCAGGTCACCGCCTGGCAGCAGAGCGAGGCGCAGCCGGTGGCCACGGCGCGACTGCACTTCGCCCTGGCCGACCCCGACGCCGCCTCGCTGATCAACCGCAACGCTTGAAAAGCGCACGCTGAGCCCCATATCACGATCACGTTACGATCTGGCGCCGAGAGGCTGCCTTTTTTCACTGTGATCCTATGAGGGCTCGTTCCATGGCCACTGCCACTCAAGAAGAAACCCTGGGTTTTCAGACCGAGGTCAAGCAGCTACTGCATCTGATGATCCACTCCCTGTACTCCAACCGGGAGATCTTCCTGCGTGAGCTGATTTCCAATGCCGCCGACGCCTGCGACAAGCTGCGCTACGAGGCACTGGACAACGATGCGCTGTACGAGAACGACAGCGAGCTGCGGGTCGAGATCGAGGTCGACGCCGAGGCCAATAGCGTGACCCTGCGCGACACCGGCATCGGCATGAACCGCGACGAGGTGATCAAGAACCTCGGCACCATCGCCCGCAGTGGCACCGCCGAGTTCCTCCAGCAGCTCTCCGGCGAGCAGCAGAAGGACGCCAAGCTGATCGGCCAGTTCGGCGTCGGCTTCTACTCCGGGTTCATCGTCGCCGACGAGGTCGTCGTGCGGACACGCCGTGCCGGGGAGCCCAGCGAGGCCGGCGTAGAGTGGCGCTCCAAGGGCGAGGGCGAGTTCACCATCGCCGAGATCGAACGTCCCGCCCGCGGCACCGAGATCGTGCTCTACCTCAAGGACGACGCCAAGGAGTTCGCTGACGACTTCCGGCTCAAGAGCCTGATCCGCAAGTACTCCGACCATATCGACGTGCCTGTGCGCATGCCCAAGGTCGAGTCTGCCAAGGACGAAGACGGCAACCCCATCGAGGGCAGCGACGTCACCACCTGGGAGACCGTCAACGAGGCCACCGCGCTGTGGGTGCGGCCCAAGAGCGACCTCAGCGACGACGACTACAAGGCCTTCTACAAGCACGTCGCCCATGATTTCAGCGATCCGCTGACCTGGAGCCATAACAAGGTCGAGGGCAAGCTCGAGTACACCAGCCTGCTCTACGTGCCCGGCCGTGCGCCCTTCGACCTCTACGAGCGCGACGGCGCCCGCGGCGTCAAGCTCTATGTGCAGCGCGTGTTCATCATGGATGACGCCGAGCAGTTCCTGCCGCTCTACCTGCGCTTCATCAAGGGCGTGGTGGACACCAAGGACCTGTCGCTCAACGTATCCCGAGAGCTGCTGCAGCAGGACCCGCAGGTCGAGAAGATGAAGAGCGCGCTGACCAAGCGCTCGCTGGACATGCTCAAGAAGCTGGCCAAGGACGATGCGGCCTACCAGACCTTCTGGAATACCTTCGGCAGCGTGCTCAAGGAGGGCCCCGCCGAGGACTACGCCAACCGCGACAAGATCGCCGGGCTGCTGCGTTTCGCCACCACCCACACTGACAGCACCACCCAGGACCAGTCACTGGCGGCCTACGTCGAGCGCATGCAGGAAGGCCAGCAGAAGATCTACTACATCGTCGCCGACAGCTTCAATGCGGCCAAGAACAGCCCGCACCTGGAGATCTTCCGCAAGAAGGGCATCGAAGTGCTGCTGCTCTCCGACCGCATCGACGAGTGGCTGATGAGCCACCTTACCGAGTTCGACGGCAAGTCCTTCGTCGACGTGGCCAAGGGCGAGCTGGACCTCGGCGAGATCGAAGGCGAGGAGGAGAAGAAGGCCCAGGAGGAGACCGCCAAGGCCAAGGAAGACCTGCTCAAGCGCGTCAAGGAGGCGCTGGGAGAAGAGGTCCAGGAGGTCAAGGTCACTCATCGCCTGACCGACTCGCCGGCCTGCGTGGTGCTCCCCGAGAACGAGATGGGCTTCCAGATGCGCCGCATCATGGAAGCCGCCGGCCAGCCGCTGCCGGAGGTCAAGCCGATCCTCGAGCTCAACCCCGAGCACGCCCTGGTGGGCCGCCTCGAGGGCGCCGAGGGCGAGGCCTTCGGCGACCTGGCGCGGATCCTGCTCGACCAGGCGATCATCGCCGAGGGTGGTCATCTCGACGATCCGGCGGCCTACGTCAAGCGTCTCAACGCGCTGCTCACCGCCTGACGCCTAACACCTCCCGAGTCGGGTAAGCATCGATGGCCCCGACGGCGCTACGCCGGCGGGGCTTTCTGCGTCTGGGGCCGCGAATTTCCCGCGCGTTGGCTGGGCGGTCGGCAGAGTCGCCGTTCAACGCCTATGCTGCAGTGAATTCCCGCAAGAGGCAGCGCAATGAATCGTCAGGTCGGCCAGACCAAGCTACGCATCTGCGATGCCCGCGACGAGGGTGCGGCGCTGATGATCATCGATGTCCAGCAGGCCATCGACGACACCCGCTACTGGGGTGAGCGCAACAATCCCGAGATGGAGGCGCGGCTGGCCGATCTGCTGGCCTGCTGGCGCGGTGGCAACGGCAATATCGTGCACGTGCGACACTTCTCGCGTACGCCGCGCTCGCCCTATCGTTCGGGCCAGCCCGGCGCCGACTTCAAGGAGTGCGTGATGCCACGCCAGGGCGAGCGCGTGGTCACCAAGCACGTCAACAGCGCCTTTATCGGCACCGACCTAGAAATCTGGCTGCGCCGCCACGGCGTGGCGCGTCTGGTCGTGGCGGGTGTCGCCACCGCGCATTCAGTGAGTACCACGGTGCGTCATGCTGCCTGCCTCGACTTCGCCGTCAGCGTGGTCGAGGATGCCTGCGCCACCTTCGCGGTGGAAGACCGCCACGGCCAGCGTTGGCCTGCCGAAGAAGTGCAGCGCTTGAACCTGGCGCTGCTCGACGGCGAATATGCAGAGATCGCTTCGACCCTGGAGGTCGTCAGGCACTACTGACGGCTCGACCCACAACAATACGCCATCACGCCTAGCTTCGATGACAAGGAGGGGAATGCACGTGAAAATTGGAGCACCCAAGGAGACGTTTGCCGGTGAGGCCCGAGTGGCCCTGACTCCGGAGAGCGCTGGACACATCCACAAGCTCGGACACGAGTGCCTGGTGGAGCGCGGCGCCGGCCTGGCCGCTGGCTTTGATGACGACGCCTACCGCGAGGCCGGCGTTACCCTGGTCGATAGCGCCGAGGCGCTGTGGCGCGAGGCCGAGGTGGTGATCAAGGTGCGCGAGCCGTCGGAGGCCGAGGCCGATCTGCTGCGCGAAGGGCAGACGCTGATCAGCTTCTTCTGGCCGGCCCAGCAGGAGGCGCTGCTGGAGCGCTGCCGGGCCAGTGGTGCCAGCGTGATCGCCATGGACATGGTGCCGCGCATCTCGCGGGCCCAGAAGATGGATGCGCTCTCCTCGATGGCCAATATCGCCGGCTACCGCGCGGTGATCGAGGCCGGCAACAACTTTGGGCGCTTCTTCACCGGCCAGGTGACCGCCGCCGGCAAGGTGCCCCCGGCCAAGGTGCTGATAATCGGCGCCGGAGTGGCGGGGCTTGCCGCGATCGGCACCGCGACCAGCCTGGGGGCGGTGGTTCGCGCCTTCGATGTGCGCCCCGAAGTGGCCGAGCAGATCGAATCCATGGGTGCCGAGTTCCTGTTTCTCGACTTCGATGACAGCGCCGACGGGTCCGAGAGCGGCGGCTACGCCAAACCCTCGAGCCCCGAGTTCCGCGAGAAACAGCTGGCGCTGTTCCGCGAGCAGGCGCCGGAGGTGGATATCGTCATCACCACCGCGCTGATCCCCGGCCAGCCGGCCCCCAAGCTGTGGCTGGAGGATATGGTCGCGGCCATGAAACCGGGCTCGGTGATCATCGACCTGGCCGCCGAGAAGGGCGGCAACTGCGACCTGACCCAGCCCGACCAGCGGGTGGTCAGCGACAACGGCGTAGTGGTGGTCGGCTACACCGACTTCCCCTCGCGCATGGCGACCCAGGCCTCGCTGCTCTACGCCACCAACGTGCGGCACATGCTTACCGACCTGACGCCGGAGAAGGACGGCGCCATCGTCCACGACATGGAGGATGACGTGATCCGCGGCGCCACGGTGGCCCACCAGGGCGAGGTGACCTTCCCGCCGCCGCCGCCCAAGGTCAAGGCGATTGCCGCGGCCAAACCCAAGCCCAAGGAGAAAGCGCCGACCCCCGAGGAGAAGAAGGCCGCCGAACTTGCCACCTTCAAGGCCCAGACCAAGCGTCAGCTGACGCTGCTCGGCGCCGGCGGGGCGCTGATGCTGCTGCTCGGGCAGATCGCCCCGGCGTCGTTCATGCAGCACCTGATCGTCTTCGTGCTGGCCTGCTTCGTCGGTTTTCAGGTGATCTGGAACGTCAGTCATTCGTTGCACACGCCGCTGATGGCAGTTACCAACGCGATCTCGGGGATCATCATCCTCGGCGCGGTGCTGCAGATCGGCTCGGGCAACTGGGTCGTGGTGCTGTTGGCCGCGATCTCGGTGCTGATTGCAACGATCAATATCGTGGGTGGCTTCCTGGTGACACGCCGGATGCTGGCCATGTTCCAGAAATCCTGAGCGGCGGAGACAGACTATGTTGGGTCAAGGATTCGTATCTGCCGCGGCAATTGCGGCGAGTGTGCTGTTCATCCTGTCGCTGGGCGGGCTGAGCAATCAAGAAAAAGCCAAACGGGCAGTGTGGTATGGCATCGTCGGCATGGCGTTGGCGGTGGTGTTCACCGCTCTGGGGCCGGGCATCGGCGCCTACTGGCTGATGATTCCGATGATCATCGCCGGCGCGGTGATCGGCTGGAAGGTCGCCAAGCAGGTGGCGATGACCGAGATGCCGCAGCTGGTGGCGGCGCTGCACAGCTTCGTCGGCCTGGCCGCGGTGTTCGTGGCCTGGAGCGCCGACCTCGAGCGGCGCCGGGTGCTGGCGGTACGCGCCACCGAAGGGGCGGTCGAGGAATTCTCGGCCTTTGCCGCGCTGGTTGCCACCAAGGCGCCCGACGAGCTGACCTTCCTGCAGCTCGAGGTGGTATTCGCCATCTTCATCGGGGCGGTGACCTTCACCGGCTCGGTGATCGCCTTCGGCAAGCTGGCCGGCAAGGTCGACGGAAAGCCCAAGCAGCTGCCTGGTGGCCACCTGCTCAACGCCGTGGCGGCTGGGCTGTGCCTGCTGCTGGCCATCGCCTACCTGAACGGCGCCGGTTTCTGGACGCTGCTGGTGCTGGCGGCGCTGTCGTTCTTCATCGGCTATCACCTGATCATGGGCATCGGCGGTGCCGACATGCCGGTGGTGGTATCGATGCTCAACAGCTACTCCGGCTGGGCAGCGGCGGCCATCGGCTTTACGCTCTCCAACGATCTGCTGATCGTTACCGGGGCGCTGGTCGGCTCGAGCGGGGCGATTCTCTCCTACATCATGTGCAAGGCGATGAACCGCAACTTCCTCAGTGTGATCCTCGGCGGCTTTGGCGGCACCAGCGGGCCGGCGGCGGAGATCGAGGGCGAGCAGGTGGCCATCGACGCCGGTGGCGTGGCCGCATCGCTCAACAATGCCGACAGCGTGGTCATCGTGCCGGGCTATGGCATGGCGGTGGCCCAGGCGCAAAACGCGGTGAGCGAATTGACCCGCAAGCTGCGCGCCGCGGGCAAGGAAGTGCGCTTCGCCATCCACCCGGTGGCCGGGCGTCTCCCGGGGCACATGAACGTGCTGCTGGCCGAGGCCAAGGTACCCTACGACATCGTGCTGGAGATGGACGAGATCAATGACGATCTCCCCAGTACTGACGTGGTGATCGTCATCGGCTCCAACGATATCGTCAATCCCGCTGCCCAGGACGACCCCAATAGCCCGATTGCTGGCATGCCGGTGCTCGAGGTGTGGCGCTCCAGGGTGGTAATCGTGTGCAAGCGTGGCCAGGGCACCGGCTACTCGGGCATCGAGAACCCGCTGTTCTTCAAGGACAATACGCGGATGTTCTACGGCGATGCGCGGGACAGCATCGACACCCTGATTCCGTTGATCGAATAGCCATCCTGCTGCGATCTTTTGTCCTCCAACGCCCCTCTCGAGGGGCGTTTTTGGTTACCATTCGGCGTAACGTTAACCTCAATAGGCTCAGAGGCAACCATGTCACAACAACCCACCCGGGTGGCGGTGCTCGGCGGCGGCAGCTTCGGCACCGCCCTGGCCAGCATCGCCGCCGACAACGGCTGTGCGGTGCGCCAGTGGCTGCGCGACGCAGCACTGGCCGAGGAGATCAACCGCGACCAGCGCAACTCGCGCTACCTGCCGGACTACGTCATCAACCCGGCGGTGCACGCCAGCAGCGATATGGCCGAGGTGCTGGACGCTGCCGAGCTGGTGCTGGTGGCGATCCCCTCCAAGGCGTTTCGCGAGGTGGTGCGCCAGGCGCGGCCCTACTTGAATGCCGAGCAGATCCTGGTGAGCACCACCAAGGGCATCCAGGAGGAGGGGTTCAAGCTGATGAGCCAGATCCTCGAGGAGGAGACCGGCTTTGGCCATATCGGCGTACTTTCGGGGCCCAACCTGGCCTCCGAGGTGGCCCAGAAGCAGCTCACCGCCACGGTCATCGCCAGCGATGATCCGCTGACCCGTGCGCGGGTGCAGAGCGTGCTCGGCTGCGACTACTTTCGGGTCTATGCCAGCAATGACCGCTACGGGGTCGAGCTGGGCGGCGCGCTCAAGAACATCTATGCCATCGCCGCCGGCATGGCCGCGGCGCTGGGCATGGGCGAGAACACCCGCAGCATGCTGATGACCCGGGCGCTGGCCGAGATGAGCCGCTTCGCCGTGGAGGAGGGCGCCAACCCCATGACGTTCCTGGGGCTGGCCGGCGTCGGTGACCTGATCGTCACCTGCTCGTCGAACCTGTCACGCAACTACCGGGTCGGCCATGCGCTGGGCGAGGGGCGCACCCTCGACGAGGCCGTCGAGGCGCTGGGCCAGGTCGCCGAGGGCGTCAACACCGTGCGCCTGGTGCGCGACAAGGCCAACGCCGATGGCATCTACATGCCGCTGGCCGAAGGCCTCTACCAGGTGCTGTTCAACGACGTGCCGGCGCGACAGATGGCCAAGATGTTGATGCAGGGCGAGCAGAGCAGCGACGTGGAATTCATCCTCTCTCGCGAGGACGTCAAGCAGGCACGCCGCCGGGAGACCAAGGATGGCGATTGAAAGGCTGTGGATCATGCGCCATGGCGAAGCCGCCCAGGGCTCGCCGGATGCGGCACGGCGCCTTACGTCGCGCGGTGAGGCCGATGTGCAGCGCATGGCCGCCTGGCTGGCCGATGAGCTGAGCGACGCCGAGTGCCAGGCGCTGCGCATCGTCGCCAGCCCCTTCATCCGCGCCCAGCAGAGTGCCGCGCTAGTCGCCGAGACGCTGGGTGGCGAGCTCGACACGCTGGACTGCATTACGCCCGACGACGCGCCAATGGCGGTCATCGACTGGCTGCAGGCCAATGCCGGCCAGCCGCTGCTGCTGGTCAGCCATATGCCGCTGGTCGGTGAGCTGACCGCCTGCCTTAGCGAAGGCCCCCGCGCTCGCGGGTTGGGCTTCGCCACCGCGGCGGTGGCCAGCCTCGAGGCCGAGGTGTGGGCCGCGGGCTGTGCCACGCTGCGTGGTTTGACGGCACCGGGCGAGCTGCGTTGAGTACACACCCGACATGATCCGGCCGCGCTGCCCGCTGGCCCTGTGATTCAGTGGGGGGCGCGTCCTGCCGACCTGGGGTATCAGCCCACGGCAGACGGTTGGCCTGTGCCTCGCTGCTGCCAAGGCATCTCATGGGTTATGTAATTTAGCCCCCCACGTTTGATTGAACTTTAGTCGGAAATTGACTCTCTCCCGCTTGTTCGCCGGGCACAATACCTCTAGCTTGTATGTTGTATGATGTATGACACCGACAAGCATCGGCGGTCGATGAAAACCGGGGGCGTTCAGCCTCCAGAGCAAGAGGGCAGACGGGTGAGGTTTTCCAACCAAGCAGTGAAACGTGCAGTAGGCGATGGGCTGTTATCGTTCCCCATCACCGATTTCGATGAGCAAGGCCGCTTCGATGAGGCGAGCTATCGTGAGCGCCTGGCGTGGTTCATCGGCCACGACATCTCTGCGGTCTTCGTCGCCGGTGGCACGGGTGAGTTCTTCAACCTGTCGCTCGATGAATTCCGTCGCGTGGTCGAGGTGGCGGTCGAGGTGGTCGACGGCAAGCTGCCGGTGATCGCCAGCGCCGGCTTGAGCGTCGAGACCGGCAAGGCCTTTGCCAAGGCCGCCGAGGAGGCCGGCGCCGACGGTATCCTGCTGATGCCGCCGTATCTGACCGAGTGCCCGCAGGATGGCCTGGTCGAATACGCCAAGCAGATCTGCGACTCGACCTCGCTGGCGATGATCTACTACAACCGGGGCAACGGCATTCTCAATGCCGAGTCGGCGCAGGCGCTGGCAGACCAGTGCTCCAACCTGGTGGGCCTCAAGGATGGCAAGGGTGACATCCAGTTGCTCAACAAGATCGTCAAGACGGTGGGTGATCGGCTGGTTTACGTCGGCGGCGTACCTACCGCCGAGATTTTCGCCGAGGCTTACCTCGCCATTGGGGTGAACACCTACTCTTCTGCGGTATTCAACTTCGTGCCTGACATGGCCG
Source organism: Franzmannia qiaohouensis (assembly GCF_031451695.1). Lineage (NCBI taxonomy): Bacteria > Pseudomonadati > Pseudomonadota > Gammaproteobacteria > Oceanospirillales > Halomonadaceae > Franzmannia > Franzmannia qiaohouensis. Next base: position 4,182 of record NZ_JARWAM010000004.1, on the reverse strand, counting down.
TGACCTTCTATAAGGCACTACGTAGCGGCGACAGCGCTTTGGTCAAGCAGATCACCAACGATTTCTTCATCCCCTTTGTGGACCTGCGGGATCGCAAGGCGGGCTATGCTGTCAGCCTGATCAAGGCCGGGGCAGCAATCATCGGCAGGCCGGCGGGCAACGTAAGAGCACCGCTGGAAATGCCGACTCAAGAGGAGCGCCAGCAGCTAGAGGAGCTGGTTGGTATCGCCAAGCAACTATAAAGATACAATAAGTTCAATGAGGTGAAATAATGAAAGTATCCAAGACTCTTATCGGATTCGGTTCCGCTGCCATGATGTCCGTAGTCGTTGGCAGTGGTATGGCATACGCTGTCGAGGGCCCCCTGCAAGGCAACATCCGGGTCGTGATCGGCTCCACATCGACGGGTGGCGATACCTACCAGAACTCAAGTATCGTCGTCGATCAGCTCTCCGAAAAGCTCGACCTCAATATGAGCGTCGATGCCGTGGGCGTGTCAGCTGCCTTCCGTGCTCTGGATCGTGATCCGCGTGGCAACACGCTGATGATTTTCCACGATATGTCGTATCTGGGCTATTTGTATGGTGTGCAGGGTTACGACGATATCTTCGAAAAGTACAACGTCGGACCGACCTTGGCTATCAACCCGGGTAATGCTTACTTGGTGCCGATGAATTCCCCCTACCAGTCACTCGATGACGTGATTGCAGCGGTGGCCGAGGGCGAAACCGTACGAGTGGCCATCCAGCCTGGTGGCGTATCCGAGATTGGCTTTAGTGCGCTAAAGAATGCTGTTGCGATTGAGCATCCGGGCATGGAAGATAACTTGGTTGCTGTTAATACCGGCTCGCAGGCCGATAAAAACCAACAGCTCTTCGATGGTCAAGCCGATATCATCAATGGTTCTGTTCAGGCCAATGAGCAGTATACTCGTCTGGAAGAAGATGATCAGCGCGCAATGCGTTTTATCTGGCTGACGGCACGTAACGAAACCATTCAGCAGGCGCCCGAAGAGGGCCTGGGACAGACTTCCCGCGAGCAGCTTCTTGAGTTTGTCGAGCCGAATGTCAACGTCACCATGGGTGACGATGAAGCATTCACCTTCGATAAGGAATTCTTCTTCCTTTATAACAAGGACATGGATCAGGCCATCGTCGAGCAAATTGATACTGCTCTCGCCGAGATCTACGAGGAAGGTGAAATTCAGGAGACTCAGAAGAACTCGTTCTTTATTCCTAATTTTAAACCCTCTTCAGAGTCCGCCGCATATCTTCAAGAGAAAAAGGCCGACTACGAGGAAATCATCAATAATATTCGGTGAGATCACAAAAGGCCGGCGCTGTTTGCCGGCCTTCTGTCATTTTGTGCCATCGTATATAAAGACAAGACGGGAATCATAATTCCTGAGTCGGAGCCGCTATGGAATCGGGACTTTCTAGTCTGCTCAATGTCTCAATAGATTTTGGGACATCGCATCTTTTCTTTCCAAGGATAGTTACCTGGATCATGGTCGGTCTGTTTGGCGTGGTGCTGGTGACCAAAATGCTGCCATTCCTTTCGGCAGTGAGGCGTGGGGAAAAGACCATGCCTATCATTGGTGAGTCAAGAGATAATTATCGCTTCTTTGGGTCGATAGCCTTGATCGTGGCATATTTCTATCTCATGGATGTGGTGGGGGATATGTTTCCCTACACAGGCTACGGGTTTTTATATGTCTCGATGGTTTTCGTGTTCCTGATGTCGCTTCTTTATATGCATGAGAAGACGAAGAAGGGAGTTGCCATTATAACGGCTATTTCCATAATCGCACCTGCCCTCGTCTGGTTCGTGATGGCCAAGGTGTTTTACATTACCCTCCCTTGATAATCGGGTGATATGATGGATTTTGTTTCTCATCTAGACTTTACATTTTTCCTGCTAGCCGGCTTGGGTGCTGTTCTTGGGGTTATTTTCGGTGCCATTCCGGGAATGACGGCGACAATGGCAGTTGCGGTTTGCCTGCCCCTGACATACGCCTTTGGGCTCCATCATGGGTTGGCACTGTTGCTGGGCCTGTATGTAGGGGGAATATCGGGGGGTATGGTTCCTGCGGTGCTTTTAAATATACCTGGGACACCATCATCCATAACCACTACCTTCGATGGTCACCCGATGGCCATGAGAGGGGAGGGTGAGAAGGCGCTCAAGATCGGTATCATCGCTTCGCTGGTTGGCGGCTTGATTAGTGCTGCGATACTGTTCCTGTTTGCCCCGCCCTTGGCTTATTTTTCTATAAAATTCTCGTATGTCGAGAAGTTCCTTATCATCTTCTTGGCGCTTACGGTGATTGCATCACTTTCAAGAAGTATGCTTGTAGGCATCTTTAGTGGCGTTATTGGCGTATGGCTAAGTTTGATCGGTGACTATAGCGTCTCAGACGGTGGTAACGGTAAAACGCGCTTGATGTTCGACTTTATGGAACCCTATCTCTTCGATGGGTTTTCATTGCTGCCCGTATTGATCGGTATCTTTGGCGTGTCAACGATCCTTATTGAAGCTGAGAAAGGCGTCAGAAATGACTTAAGTGGGGATCGTGTCAAGCTGGGTAGTAGCGGTGTTTTCAAGTTGTCCATTTATAAGGGGCGCTTGACCAATTTGATTCGCTCTTCGTTCATTGGCACCTTTGTCGGCATGCTGCCCGGGGTCGGGGGGAGTGCTGCTTCGGTGTTGGCTTATACTCAGGAAAAGAATTTTTCCAAGGATTCTTCCCAGATGGGCAAAGGCGCGCCGCAAGGGGTGATTGCATCTGAATCGGCCAACAACGCCTTGACTGGTGGCGCATTGATCCCGCTATTGTCTCTAGGGATACCGGGGGATTCTACTACGGCGGTGCTAATCGGTGCCTTTACCCTGCAGGGTATTCAGGTGGGGCCGCTCTTCATTCCCGAGAATACCGACACCTGGTATATCATGATGACGGCGCTGGTGTTTGCTAACATCGTGATGTTCTTGGTGATGTTTTTTGCGATAAAACATATCGCCAAGGTAGTGCTGGTTCCCAAGAATATTCTTTTCCCGCTCATCATCATGATGTGTGTGGTGGGTGCCTATGCGATCAACTATGGCATCATGTTTGATGTATGGACTCTCTTGATATTTGGCATTCTTGGCTATCTGGTACAGAAGGTCGGCCTGGAAGTGGCTCCTCTCATCATCGGCTTTATTCTGGGCAGCTCGGCTGAGGTTTATTTTGTCAAAAGCCTGGAATCTTTTGGTACCTTTGGCATTTTCTTCACGCGAGGCCCTATTGCCTGGGTCCTATGGGCACTGATCCTTGCCTCGATCACGTTCTCCATCGTGATGTCCTTGAAAGGGCGTGGCAAGAAAGATGATCAGCAAGCTTATAGCTGATCTCGGCAACCAGAACTTATAGGTAGGAATATGGCTGAGTCGGCAAAAAGAGTTATCAAGGTACACCCTGATGATAACGTTGCAATCGTTGTCGAGGTGGGCGGTTTGGCGGAAGGTGAGGTGTTGAACGGCGACCTTGTGGTGACAGCCGCAATCCCGCAAGGCCATAAGGTTGCCCTGGCTGATATTCTCATCGATGAGCCGGTGGTTCGTTATGCAGAGGTTATTGGTACTGCCGTCACAGCAATTTCACGTGGTGATCACGTTAATGAAGAGAATGTGAGGCTACCTGAAGCGCCATCGTTGGACGACTTGCCTTTAGCGACGCGACCCGTGACCAAACAGGAGCCGCTCGATGGGTACACCTTTGAGGGCTACCGCAATCCAGATGGCAGTGTCGGGACGCGTAATGTGCTAGGCATAACCACCAGCGTGCAGTGCGTTGCCGGGACCGTCGACTATGTGGTGTCGCGCATTAAGCAGGAGTTGCTGCCACGCTTTCCCAATGTCGACTACGTTGTAGGTCTTAATCATTCATATGGTTGCGGGGTTGCCATTAATGCCCCGGCCGCCATCGTGCCTATTCGGACGCTGAAGAACATCACGCACAATCCGAATTTTGGAAATGAAGTGATGGTCATCGGTCTTGGTTGCGAAAAGCTGCAACCCTCTACCTTGATCGATGATCAGCCTGTCAGGATCGGCGGTCTCAATGACCAAGCGCAACGCTATTGAATGGTGTTCGGATCGGCGACCGATTTCTTGAGTACCTCGGCGTAGACCTCCAACGGC